>JAYKIK010000025.1:0-16364 GCA_035284725.1 Synechococcus sp. | reverse complement strand
GAACAGATCCGTAAATACCTGCGGAGCTATATCCAACCTCGCCTCGTGTGGGAAACCTTCTTTCTGGAGTTTTGCGACTCTACCCCTTAACACCACTGCTGCTGTCACTGGGGATGATGTAGCGCTGTAAGAATACAAATAAAATCATCACCGGCAAAATAGAAATAATCGAACCCGCCGCAATCAAGCGCCAATCGAGGGAAAATTGTCCCGCTAAGGTCGCGACCCCCAGGGGCAAAGTATAAAATTCCGGGCGATCGATGACAATCAAGGGCCAAAGGAAATCACTCCAGGCACCGATAAAGACAAAAATCGCCAGGGTAATCAGGGCTGGGCGCACCGCCGGAATCATAATGTGCCACCAAATCCCCAGTTCCGAACAACCATCAATGCGTCCGGCTTCTTCTAATTCCTTGGGGACTCCCTGGAAGGCTTGCCGGAGAAGGAAAATCCCAAAGGCCGAGGCGAGGCTCGGAAAGATAATGCCTAAGTAGGTATTCCGTAGCCCCAACTGCACCGTCAGCACATACAAGGGAATCATCACAATCTGAAAGGGAATCATGATCGTGGAGACGATGGTTGCGAAAATCACATCCCGACCGCGGAAATCTAACCGGGCGAGGGGATAGGCGGCCAAGGCACAGAACAAAAGATTAAACGTGACAGTAAGGACGGCCACCAGAGTGCTATTGAAAAGGTAACGGCCGAAGGGGTGTTCCCGCCAAACGGTGAGGAAATTATTCAGGGTGGGCGCTTGGGGAATCAGTTGGGGGGGAAAGCTAAAAACATTCTCGGTGGGAGATTTGAGGGCGGTGCTCAGGAGCCAGAGGAGGGGAAAGAGCATCACCAGGGCGATCGCCCCCAGGAGCAGATAAGTGGCAGCGGTTTTCAGGCGGTTCATGGGGACTGAAAGGGAGAGGGTTGCAGCCTTATTTTGTCATATCCAGCCAGGGATCTCGGCAAGGAAAATGTTAGGCAAAGTGTTGAAAAGTTTGGGCTTGGCTTAAGGGGGTGGTTTGGCCTGTACCATTGGCGATCGCCACCGTTTTTTCAGCGGTAATTTGGCCGACCATGGCCCCCTGGCCTGGCAGTTTTTTGAGTAAACTTTCGGCGGTATCCTGGGGCAGACAGAGCACCAGCTCAAAATCTTCGCCCCCGTACAGGGCCCATTGCAACGCTATTTCTGGGGATTGATAACGCTGGAGCGCTGGAGAAATGGGGATTTTTTCAGCCTGGATTACTGCCCCCACCTCACTAGCTTGGCAAATTTGCAGCACCGCATCCGCCAAACCATCGCTACTGTCCATACCGGCAATCGGCCAACGTAGAGGCAAGGAGTTTAAATCATTGAGCACATCCAGACGGGGAATCGGCATTTGATGGGCATGGATTAAGATCTGGCGATCTGCAAAGGATAAATTTTTGGCCCTAGGATGATCGCCATTTAGAAGTAATTCCAGACCGGCGCGGGAATCCCCATGGCAACCCGTGACCAGAATGACATCCCCCACCTGCGCGGCATTGCGTTGGATCGTGCGGGGTGGTTTTACGGTGCCAAAGGCTGTAATGCCGATGGTTTTCACAGGCGATCGCGTTAAATCTCCTCCCACCAAGGGCGTA
Source organism: Synechococcus sp. (assembly GCA_035284725.1). Classification (GTDB taxonomy): domain Bacteria; phylum Cyanobacteriota; class Cyanobacteriia; order Cyanobacteriales; family MRBY01; genus MRBY01. The sequence continues at coordinate 14,744 of JAYKIK010000025.1, read as the reverse complement.
CCATAACGGCTTAAACAGGCGGCCATCCCTTCGTAGAGTTGGTCTAACCAAGCAATTGATGTGTCTGGGGGTAAAGATAGGCCCACCGTAATGCCTAGGGGGGTTGCGCCCATCGCCGCGAGATCTGATAGATTTGCTGCCACCGCCCGCCAACCGACTTTTTCCGGGGGCATGGTGCGATCGCCAAAATGCACCCCATCCACCAAAACATCCGTTGTCACGACGAGAGATTGCTCCGGGGGCAGGGCCAAAATTGCCCCATCATCACCGATAATTTCTGCCGGACAAAATTGCTGTAACCGCTGGAGGATCGCCGCTTCCCCAAAATCCTTTAACCGTTTCATTTCTTCCATTACGCCTATTTCCACCCGCTTGCCAGGAATTGCGATCCTCAAAAAGTATAGTAATTTACCGAATCCATTACTTTTTTGTAAAATCGAGGAAAGAGTAATGGACTATGACCACATGGGTACCAAAAATAAAGCAGTCACCGCCTATCTCCCCGAGGAAATTGAAGCACGTTTGACGGCTTTTTGTTTGGAAAATGGCCTCTCTCGCCAGGGAAAAAAGAGCGGCAAGGAAAAGCCCGCCCTCGGTACAGGGATCATCGAAGTCCTACGCATTTTCTTCAGTGCTGACCTCCAGAGCAATGCCCCAGTCCCCACCCTCGACAAGGATGAACTCCAGGCGATCGTCTCCGAGACCCTCCCCAGTAATGTACCCACTCAAGAATGGGTCCAGACGGAAATCCAACAGGCGATCGCCCAACTCAAGTCCGAATTAAACAGTCCCGAAGTATCTCCTTCTCTCCCAGCACCCACTACCCCAGCAGAAAAAAAAAGTTCTCTTGTCCTAACCCAAGCGGATCTGGCCCGTCGTCTCCGCTCCAATGCCTCAACCCTCAGTCGTCATAATCAAAAGGGTGGCCAGCATTTCGCCCAGTGGTCTAAAGCCAAGGATCCCGAATCCCTCGCCTGGCAATATCGTGGTGTTGAAGACAGCAGCAAAATGTATGAAACCATTGATTTTTAAGGATTAAATTCCATCAAAATCGTTGCGTTTTTTCAGTTGATAACTATGGATTTTCCAGGGCGAAATATGATGGTTTGCCTTGGTTGCCATCACATCTTCCAAGCTATTCATTTCTGCGGTAATTGCCCAACCTAAACTATTTTGAAAATCTAGGTCTGTCCCCTGGCCATAGGCCTCATAAAAACGTAAAACATAATCTTGACCCGATTCTGCTTGTTTGAGAGCCAGTAATACTAAGTTTTCTGGATCTAACTGTACAAAGGAATAGTAGGGCTGCAGAGACTTTGTTTCGATACTTATATCAGGCATTAAGGCGCGCAGAGGGGAATTCAAATCTCTCGCCCGGTTAACTATTTTTGAAGTCTGCCATGGGCCCTTATGGGGATAAATTGCATAGGCTAAATGATGAATGCCTCGATCTGCTGTGGGGTCTGGCCACAGAGGACTTTTTAAGAGGGTTAAGCGCAATTGACTCTGTTTGGCATCGTAGCCATGGTGATTTTTAGCAAGGATACCAATGCCGTAATCTTGATTATGAAAGTCTGCCCACCGTAGAGCTGGCACTTCCCATTTTGCGAGATCGGCTTCGGGTTGACGATCAATAGCGCCGCAGGGAGTTTCGTAAGTACAAGTCGCGTTATCAATCGCGAAAGGAAAAGCTGCTTTCAGAACAACTTGTTCCTCTTGCCAATCAACGGTGCTATAAACCTTGAGCATTTGACCTTGCAAATCCAGTTGATAATCTTGCACAATAGTTGATTGACTTAACTGTTTTTCAACGCGGATCACTGAACGGACAGGATTGTTTTCGCGCCACTGAATGGAAAGTAACTTGGCTGATTTCAGGGGTTTAGTTTCATAATCTGGAGCGATATCCCAGGCATCCCAGTATTGTCCTTTATCTTCAAAGGCTTGGAGTTGGTTGCCAGAGGCGACTAAGATTTCCCGCTGATTTACCTTATCTAAAAAGTGAGCAATTTCCCCTGTATAAGAATCAATTTCAATGCGTAAAAATTCATTTTCTAAAATAAACTCTGGCTCATTAAATAAATCTTCTGCTCTTTGGGTCGGTGCTTGAGGATCGGGGCATAGCCAGTAAAGGGAATAGCCAACGGAGGGAACTTCAGCAAGGAAAGACAGATATTTTTTACATTCCTGATTAGACTCAAATTCTTCGATAATAATTTGCGCTTCAACTTTTTGCCCTTCCCAATCATAAACCGTAACTAAATCCTGAAGCACTAGACTGACAATCTCTGTACGTTTCCAGTTCAGATCGTTAAATAATAGTAATGGTTTTGCCAGTGCTTCGAGAGGACAATCATAGGTAATCTGCGAGGCGATCGCCTTTAAACTTTGGGATAGCATCGCTTCGCCAGTATTGATCACTGCCTGCCATTGTTGGTTTGCTTCTGTGAAAACTTCGGGGATAGAAGTGCCTGGTAAAATATCGTGAAATTGGTTGAATAAAACTTTTTTCCAGATTTCTTTTAATTGGGGCTGAAAATTTAATTTACTTTGATCACTATGGGGAAGATTTTTGGCGATCGCCGTCCAGACTTCCACTTGTCGGAGGAGCGTTTCACAGCGACTGTTAAAGACTTTTTGGTCACGGTGGACTGTGTAGCAACCCCGGTGGAGTTCTAAATAAAGTTCATCATTCCAGATAGGTAAATTGGGAGTTTCTTTAACTTGATTCAGATAATTTTCCGCCGTGGAAAATTCTAACTCTGGGAAAAATGGTGACTGTTGCCACTTACGGGCCACTTGCAGCATATCTTTTGTTGGACCACCGCCATGGTCACCCACCCCAGGCAGCCAAAAAATATCCTCTAAGCCCGTTTGTTCTTCCCATTTTTGAGCATAGTTCGTCATTGTGATTGGATTGGTATCCATAATCCCCGTTACGTTGGGGGGCGTCATGAAGGTTAACAAGTCAGTGCCATCGGGCGATCGCCACCAAAATAATCCATGGGGAAAGGGATTAGTATCATTCCAATGTAGTTTTCCTGTGCCAAAGGCTTGAATATCACAGTGCTGCGCGATTTGGGGCAGTTGATTCGGGAAGCCAAAAGTATCGGGTAACCAAGCAATCGTTGAACGTTTACCAAATTTTTCTAAAAAGTACTGTTGGCCGTAAAGAAATTGGCGAATAATTGATTCCCCAGAAACTAAATCAACATCCGGCTCGACCCACATTCCCCCCAGAATTTCCCAGGATTGATTATCAATTGCTGCTTTAATTTGCTGCCAAAGGCGGGGGCGATTTTGTTCAATCCATTCATACAAAGCAGGAGTACTATGGCCAAAGATGAGTTCCGGAAACTCCCGTTGTAAATTTAAAACAGATCGGAAGGTTCGTTCACCAACTTCCCAGGTTTCTGAAGTTGTCCAGAGCCAAGCCATATCCAGATGAGCATGACCTAAAACGTGGAATTTGCGTTCTTTAATCGGATGAGCAAAGGGAATTAAATTGAAGCGAATTTCTTCAAGAGCTTGATTGAATTGTGATGTTTGTGGAACTAAATCCCAGGGGATATTTTCAAGTTGCTTTTCAAGTTCAATAATTTTTTGTGGTTCATATTGCGCTAAATAGTCGCTTAAAATTTGTAGCTCTATAGCAAAACTACCTGCTTCAATGGTTTCTAAAGTCAGCGCCTCAAAAATTAATTCAGATTTCATCAATGCCCCAATATCATGACCAGGACTCACCAAGGCGATCGCCACTGCAAAAGTCTGACCTGCCCGGGCATTATCCGTCAGTAATAGACGAGTTGAAGAATCAAATAAATCTCCCTCGCAGGCTAATTTTCCATTGACAAAAATCGAAGCAACCTCAGCCCACCAGGTTAGGTTTAAGCGGACATTCAACCCAGAAATATCATAGCCATTAATATTTTGAGGGAGCGCTATTTCTTGATAAAACCAAGCTAGTTTTAAGCCTTTTTCAAAAACGAGATAACCATTTGTATTTGCTTCGATTGCACCTAATTTTTGAAATTGGATATCTGCTAAATCTGGCCTAATTTTTTTGCTCTCAAGGTTACCAGCTTGATAAAACTGCCAACTTGCTTGGGTCGGCAACGTCACAAAACTTTTTAGACGATTAATCGTATTATTTATTTCAGATGACATGGAAAAGATTCAGCCAAAACACAGACTCATATCTTAAACCCCAAGGGATATCGCTGCTTTCGATGAAATCGGGCAAGTATTGCTAGCATCCAGTTGGGCGATCGCCTGCCAGTTAATCACATCCTGAAAGAGCATCGCATAGCCTTCGCTATTGGGATGGAGACCATCTGTACTGAGGTGTTCATTGACCCAGTGGGTACCCCGACCCAGCCATAAGTCAAAAATATCAAGGTAAGGAATTTGGCGATCGCCACAGAGTTTTTTCGTCACTTCTTTGTAACGGTACTGCTCAGAATGACTGTAATAGAGGCAGTCTAAAAAGGGCATTTTCGCTTCATTAACCGGCACTTGACCAATAAAAATTACCGGACAAAGTTGCTGCGCCTTCTCCAATAAATTATTTAATTGACTTTCGAAAAGAGAAAAATCTGTAAAACTTTTCCCATCGGCACGGCCTAGACGTGGCGAATCATTCACACCGACGGAGAATAAAATCAAATCTGGCTGTTTGTTGCGTAACTCTCCCCGTTGTTGATACTCAGACCGGAGGCGATCGCCTACCAGTTTTACCGTATCCCCCCGCACGCCGAGATTATAAAGCACATGGCCCTGGGGATTGCCCATCCAATGGAGCCGCAATTGTTCGACCCAGCCACCCCGCACTGGATCACCGAACCCGTAAACTAAACTGTCACCGAAGGCCACGACCCGCAGCGGATGACGTTGGGCATAGCTGGGGTTGATGTGGGTCGGGCTTAAGGCTGTCATGGTTTAAGGATCGGCAACATAAACTTGCTTCATAAATCTACATCAAAACCACAGTTATCGTTTTTACCGATAGTGATTTTCAATCATTTGGCGGAGTTTTGTTCGGTTTAACTTTCCCTGGGCATTCCGTGGCAAATTCTCAACAACAAACCAATGTTTAGGTTGTTTATAGGAACTCAATTGATGGGCGATCGCCTTTTTGAGCATTTCTAAATCGGCACCTTTCTTTAAGGCTAAAATAGCCCCCACTGCTTCCCCCCAATAGTGATCAGGAATGCCTAAAATAGCAATGTCTTTGACTAAATTTGTTTCTAAAATCGCCGATTCAATTTCCCCTGGATAAATATTTTCGCCGCCACTAATGATTTTTTGACTATTACGTCCCAATAGCTGTAGATAGTTGCCTTGATCAAAGTAGCCCACATCATCAGTTTCTAAAATTTCTGGATGGTTCAAATGGGGATAATAGCCTAGAAACAACGATTTAGTAGCAATGGAAATCACCCCGGTTTTTGATAGAGATAATCTGGCATGGGGTAACACTTGACCCGCACAATTTTTTCCAGCTAAAAAGTCTACTGGTTTTAGGGCGACAACTTGGGAAGCTGTTTCTGTCATGCCGTAGGTGAGGGCAAGTTGAATCTGAAATTTCCGTGCCTGGTCTAAAAGTGATCGCCAGGGGGGAGCCCCACCAAGCAGCACCAATCGAAACCGCACTAACCACTTGGGGCAAACCTCTAGCAAAACCTGTAATTGGGTTGGCACAAGGGATAAACAAAAATCACTCCCATCTAAATCTGGCAAAATGCCCCGTTTTAAATCATGGTAATTGCCTAATTGAAAAATCCCGCCACTATAGTTAGATCGCCATAATTGCATCAAACCACTGACATGATAAAGGGGCAAAATACAAAAAACATTTACCCTTCCTAACTTAAAAAAATCTTGAAAACCAACCACAGAAGTTGATAACGTTTCGAGGGTGTGAATCGCTAATTTTGTCTGTCCCGATGTTCCTCCAGTGGGAATTAAAATATAGGATTTTTTTGTGAAAATTTCTGGGGTTTTATGTTTGGCTAAAAGGGCTCGGATTTGTTGCCGCTCCGAAGTCTGCCAAGTAGAATTGATCAGCAAGACAGAGTGATGACGGGCGATCGCCTTTTGAAATTCCTCAGCAAAAACGGCCGGATTTTTTTGATCAATAATTTGAAGGGATGACATCGGAGTAGACGGGCAGAATCCTTTAGAATACAGGGACGAACGCCCCCTGATTGCTGATTATTTCATAATGTTCTCCAAAGAAACTTTTTTTGCCCTATCCCTTTTCCCCTACCTCGGTTTCTTGTGGTTTCTCACCAAGTCTGACAAAACCCCAACATTAACCCTCATCGGCTTCTATGTTCTCCTCGTGTTTGTGGCGATCTCCATTCCTGCCGGCATCTACGCCCAGGTGCAATACGGCGAGGAATTGGCCAATGTGGACTGGCTCCATGGCAGTGCCGAAGCCTTTTTGACCCTTTCAAATATCCTCGTGGTACTGGGTTTTGTCGGGGCGATCGCCAAACTCAAGGCGGCAAAATCCGAGTAGCTGAACAGGTCGTTTAAATCTTGAAAACCCCCTCCGGATTCACCGAGAGGATCGGCCGCCGTTGTACCCCCTCCCGTTGCAGAATGCTATTGGCCGCCAGTAAACCGCTACTAATGGCCCGTTCCATCAAACCACAGGGGAACGGCATTTTGACCCAATCCCCCGCATACAACAAATTACTAATTTCACTGTCCGTCGTGGGGCGATCGCCATAGCTGTTGGGCGGGTAACCAGAGAAATTCTTTTGGTTTACCAGTTGCCGATGGAGTACCGTCGCCCCTTCCAATTCCGGCACAATTTCATAGAGTTCCTGCTCAAAGGTGGCCAATAGTGCTTCCTGGGTGGGAAATTCCTTTTCTTTGTAGCAATAGGCGTGGAGTTCCACGACACTGCCCCCGGTGCGCGCCGCCCAGTCTTTAAACTGGGTCTGAATTTTGTGATAGAGGGTAATACTGTCAGTCAAGGCATAACCCGATAGTGACGCAAACTTACTGTGCTCCCAGGGGAAATCCCGATCCAGCCAGAAACGTCCCACCGCAAAGGGATCGGAAACCACCAATTTTTCTACTTTTCGCTGAGCCTCAGGGTCTACATCCCCCACCAGACGGGTAAATAAATGTCTCGTCCCCGGCACGTCCGCCGCAATCACCACGTAATCCGCCGCTAAAGTTTCTCGCTTGAGATCCCCGCTAGGATTTTCGGCCACCAACTGCACCTGATCTGCTTCTTGGGCCTGAACCTTAAATTTCGGCAAATCCCTCTGGGCCGGGCCACTCAGACGTTTTCCATTGGCATCATAGCGAGCCCCATGGCAAGGGCAGAGAAAAGACCCATCCGGCTGTCGACCGACAGTACAACCCTGATGGGTACAGGTTAAGGATAAGCCCTCTTCCGTTTCGGGGTTCACCGCATACATGGTATCTCCAGCGCCGTAATATTCCAGACTGTTATCGGCGATCAGCTCATTTTTCTGGGTCCAGAAGGGAATATCCGTTTGTTCATCCCCCTGCTGGTAGGTCACGGCTTGAATTTGATTGTCCTGACATTGAATTTCACTAACGGATACATCGGTGAGAATTTGCCCACCTTTGGCGCGGATGGCGTCGGCAATGGGTTGCACTAAGCTGGTACCCATGTCATCGACGGTGCCGTTAAAAGCGAGGCCCTCTGGATTGCCAAAGAAATAGAAATGGAAAAATTGCAGTAATTCCCCGGTACTGAGAGTATCAGGGGCGTTTAGGCTAGATTTGGCAAAGGGCAGGAAATAGAGATCATAAAGCCCCTGGGGAAATTCACCCCGCACCCAATCCGCCACGGTAATCGTGTCATAGGCATCGTAGGTACGGGGGATCTTAAAGCCCGTAATCGCGTGGAAAACCTCTAAATGTTTAATTTTTGTGAGATTGATCCCCCACCGGAGTCGATTTGGGGAGGAAATGGCAAGGTCAACGATATTCCAGGGGAAAGCGGTATTGCTGGGCCGAAAAACTTCCGGCTGGTAGCGGTCGGGGTCTTTGAAAACGAGGGAATAAAAATCGAGGGATTGAAAATTATCTTTAATCTGCAGTTCACTGACGAGGCTTTTGAGGTTGTAATACTGGGGAAAAAAGCCATGGAAGCCATGTTCCATCATGAACTCATCTTCCCCAACATTGATCGGCCAACTGGCCACCTTACCCCCGAGCTGGGGCGATTTTTCCAGAAGGGTCACCTGGAAGCCCCGTTGGCTTAGTTCGTAGGCCGAGGCTAAACCCGCTAGGCCACCGCCAATAACAACAACTTTTTTGCCCTGGTTATGGTAGCGGGGTAAATCGAGGGATTCCTGCTGGTGGATTGTGGGGTGGGGTTTGGCGAAGCGAGTGTAACCCACCATAGATCCGGCGGCTCCCACCCCGAGTAATTTGAGGGCGCTACGGCGAGAAATAGGGGGAAGGGAAGCGTTGTCACTCATAGGGTTCAGTCAATGGCACATCTAGTGTTAATTATTATGAACCGATTTCTGGAGTGCGGGTTGTTTTTTAAGGCACTTTGTCACATTTGCGCTAAACAGCTTAATTCCGGCGAATATTGAAGCAGCACCATTCGTCTTTCTTCCAGAGAGCGGCGATCGCCCAGCCATTTTGTTCGAGGGTATTAGCAATCGGGTGGATTTGTTCGATGAGAATGCCGCTGAGGATGGCCCAGGTCGTCGGTTTGGCGATCGCCGACATTTGCGGAATCAGATCAATGATAATTTCGGCCAGGATATTGCAGACAATGCCATCAAAGGGTTCTGGGTGCATTTGGGTCAGGGTTTCGAGGCTGCCCTGTTCAATAACCATGCGCCCTGGGTCGATGTTATTTAAAGCTCGATTGCTGTGGGAAGCGGTCACCGCCAGAATGTCCGTATCGACCCCAAAAGCTTGTTTCGCCCCCAGGAGCAAAGCCCCAATGGAAAGAATCCCCGAACCGCAGCCAATATCAGCAATGACCTGGTTTTCCGGTTGGTAGCTGAGACGCATTTCGAGGGCTTCTAGACACAGTTGGGTGGTTTGGTGGGCGCCAGTACCAAAGGCAGACCCTGGATCGAGCCGTAACAGTAAGCGCTCTGGATTTTGGGGAACCTCTAACCAAGCAGGATAAATTAAAAGGCGATCGCCAATTTCCTGGGGTTGCCAGTGGCTTTTCCAACTACTCGACCAATCTTCCTCATCAATGAGATGCCATTTCACGACCGGCTTTGGTAAACGGGCTAGGAGGGCATCCTGTTTTAGCAAGAGTGCGAGGGCCGCTAAGTCTAAATAGTCAAACTCCACCTGGGGTGTGTAGGCCCGAATCAAGTAGGATTTTCCCTTTTGCTCCCCGGCCATGCCACGACAGCCAAAATCATCCAGCCGCCAAAAGACTGTCTCCTCTAAGCTCGGATCACAGAGAATGCGCAGTTCCCACCAGTTCGTTGTCATATCTTCACTATTCCTATGGATTGGGGGAAAGTTGCCCGAAAGTTGCTTTCCCCCATTAAATTAACCTTACAACTTAACCGTGTAGGCATCCCGGATTCCGGTGACTTTTGTGATTTCACTCAGAACACCCTCGGGCAGGGGATCGTCCAGACTCAACACCATCACAGCATCACCCCGGACAATCTTGCGGCCCACCTGCATGCTGGCAATGTTGACATTGAAGCTACCCAACAGAGAACCGATCTTACCGATAATCCCTGGGACATCCCGGTGCAGCGTAAAGAGCATATAGCCCGTCGGGGGAACGTTAATCGGGAACCCGTTAATGTTTGTAATTCGGATATCACCATCGCTGAGGAGGGCACCATTAACCGAATGCTCACCATCGGCGCCCGTGGCTTCTAAATGAATGGCGCCAGTGTAATCCCGGACAGATTCATCTCGGGTTTCAATAATCCGAATTCCCCGTTCCTTTGCTTCAATTTCCGCGTTAACATAGTTCACTCGTTCCCGCAGAGCCGGCGAAAGTAAACCTTTTAGCGCTGCCACAACGAGGGGTTTTGCTTCTTTCTCAGCGAGATCCCCTTGGAGAGTGACATTTAACTTTTCGATGCGACCGCCAGCCAGTTGACCCACCATATTGCCGAGGGTTTCTGCCAACTGGAGATAAGGACGGAGTTTTTCCATCACATTGGCGTTGAGGCCAGGAATATTCACCGCAGAGCGGGCCGGTAAACCAAGGATCACATCCCGGATTTGTTCTGCCACATCGATCGCCACATTCACTTGGGCCTCAGCGGTGGAAGCACCCAGGTGCGGTGTGAGTACAACGTTATCTAGATCCCGGAGTTCGGATTCACCGAGGGGTTCCTCTTCAAAGACATCCAGAGCTGCACCACCGAGACGGCCTTCCCGAATCGCTTTAGCCACAGCAGCTTCATCTACAACCCCACCCCGGGCACAGTTAATAATCCGAGTTGTGGGTTTCATTTTGGCGATGGAGGCTTCCCCAATCAGGTGGGTGGTTTCGGGAGTTTTGGGCACGTGGAGGGTAATGTAGTCGGCTTCCCGGAACAGATAATCGAGGTCCACCAGACGGCAACCCAGTTGCCCGGCCCGTTCTTCAGAAATAAAGGGATCGTAGGCGAGGAGTTTCATGCCTAATGCTTTACCGACGCTGGCCACATGGGCGCCAATTTTACCGAGGCCGACCACACCAAGAGTCTTTTTATAAACTTCGGTACCAATGAATTTTTTGCGGTTCCATTCTTTCGCTTTGACGGACTGGTTCGCCTCGGGGACATGACGGGACAGGGATAACATCATCGCCAGGGCGTGCTCAGCAGCGGCAATGGTGTTTCCTTCGGGGGAATTCACCACAATAATCCCTTGGCGGGTGGCGGCGGGAATATCAACGTTATCAACACCGACCCCGGCCCGGCCAATAATTTTTAGGCTTTTGCCGGCTTCAATCACTTCCCGGGTGACCTTGGTGCCGGAGCGAATCATCAGGGCATCATATTCGGGAATAATACTGATGAGTTCTTCGAGGGGCAGTCCGACTTTAACGTCTACTTGGGCAACCTGGGAGAGGATATCAATCCCGGCTTGGTCGATGGAGTCGGAAACAAGCACTTTAGCCATAACAATTCGATATAAATATAAATGTTTCGTTTGGGTAGGATGCTGGGGAAAGTTGTCGCCCGGGGCGAGGTAAGGGGGCTTCCCTAGGGACAAGCACAACAGCTCCTTAGGTTTTTGTATAGAACAAAGGATTATTCTATCCCGACTGCTCACCCTGAACGGATTTTTCCGGGGGGCGATCGCCTTTTTCGGGTTTTTAAATGTCAAATAATCCGGGGGGAGCGTCTACCTCGAGGCGATTGTCGATTAAATCTACCGTGGGAACAATGGCTTTCACAAAGGGCACCAGATGCTTTTTTTGATCAGCGTCGGTCACTTCGAGGACATCCTGGGCTGCAGTGTAAAGATCCGTCACTACCCCTAATTTTTCTTTGGTGTTGCAGTCAAAAACCTCAAGGCCAATGAGATCACTGACATGGTACTCGTCGTCTTCTAGGTCAGGGCGATCGCCTGCTTTCACCAAAACCTTAGCGCCCCGGATATTTTCCGCCTGGGTCCGGTCTTGGATATGTTCAAATTTCACCACAAACACATTTTTGCCGGGCAGTTGGCGACCCCGTTCCAGTTCCACCGATTGGGGATCTTGATTTGGCAGTTGTAACCACCGTTGGCCGGGCACTTCAAAGCGCTCGGGAAAGTCGGTACTGGGGTTGATCCGTACTTCTCCCTTGAGACCCTGGGCGGCCACCACCTGGCCAATGATGATCCAATCCTGTTCTGCCATGCTGCGCCTCGATGCGTTTTTGGAACAATTGTAGAAATTATCAGCTAAAAACTCCGGCTTCCTACTTTATCGGATTTTTTGAACGGAACGCGCCCTTTACAATACTTATACGTTTTATTTAGACTCCCGCATTCGCTATGACTGACACAACTTCTGGACAAAACAAACTCAAGGGTCTCGTCATTGGGTTTGTGGCGATCACCCTGGCGGTATCCCTCGCCTTGGGGATCAAATTCCAGCCCCCCGCCGCTACCCTCGAAGCCCAGGCCGCCGAAGCCGTCCCTCTCACCGTTGCCCTAGATAATGGTCGCCCGACTTTGATGGAATTTTATGCGGATTGGTGTACCAGTTGTCAGGCCATGGCCCCGGATCTCCGGCAAATCAAACAAACCTATGGCGATCGCCTTAATTTTGTGATGCTCAACGTGGACAATGGCAAATGGCTGCCGGAAGTCCTCAAATACCGCGTCGATGGGATTCCCCACTTTGTTTTCTTAGATGAAACCGGTGAGGCGATCGCCGAAACCATTGGTGAGCAACCCCGCAGCATCCTCGAAGCTGATTTAGATGCGCTCTTAGCCCGTAACGACTTGCCTTACATCTACGATCAAGGCCAAGTTTCGAAGCTGAATCGCCCTAACCAACAGACCCGCCAGAGCGATCCCCGTAGCCATGGTGCCCAGGTCAAAAGCTAAAACACGTTTATCCCAGTGGGAACTCCCTTTGCGAAACCCTTGGCTATAATGAAAGCCAAATTTTTGGGATGACTCACCCTTCCCGTCCACCAATCTCCTCACGGTTAATTGCTCTATGAAGATTAAGTCTTGCCTGATCTCTGCCACTTGTTTGTCCGTCGGCTGTCTGGCTCCCCAGGCAGTTTTGGCCCATGCCATTGAAACCAACTTCCAAGTGCGCTTTGATAACCTCGAACTCCAGACGACCTTTGGTGATGGCGAAGCCTTTCCCAATGCTCCTGTGACCGTCTATTCCCCCGATAATCCTGACCAACCGGTGATGATTGGTCGCACTGACGAAAACGGTAAATTTACTTTCCAAGCCGACACCACAAAAGCTGGTAATTGGTCTGTAGAGATTGGTTCCGCCGAGGATAACCACTGGGATCGTCTCATTATTCCGGTTCAAGCAGAGGGAATTGATGCCAATGCTATCAGCGAGCAACCCCAACCAGAACACAGCCATAATTACTTTGCCTACTCTTTCCTAGCCGCTATCGTTGGTTTAGGAGTAGTTTTCGGATTCCGCCAGGGGCAGAATCAAGGATAAGTCGCCCATTGTCGTGACACAATTCAACCCTCAGGATGCTCTGAGGCAAAGCAATGGCATTTGAATTCGACCACCTCTTTATCTGTGTAGATATCGGTGCAGCGGTTGCCGCTAATTTGATCGACCTCGGTCTAGTCGAAGGAACAGCGAACACTCACCCCGGACAAGGTACCGCTAACCGTCGTTTCTTTTTCCACAATGCCATGTTAGAACTCCTGTGGGTAAGGGATCCAGCAGAAGCAACAGCACCTTTGACTCGGCTGACTTATCTCTGGGAACGCTGGCAAAATCGCCACTTAGAATGTCCTTTTGGGATTTGCTTACGACCGGCAACGGCTGATTCTGATCATGTGGCTTTTCCCCATTGGATTTACCAGCCAACGTATTTACCAGAAGCTTTGAGCATTGCCATGGGGACGAATAGTGCCATGCTTGGGGAGCCCCTGCTGTTTCAGACCCCTTTTGGGAAACGACCCGATCAGTACGACCCTAAACAAGCGCAACCCCTCAACCATCGCACGGGTTGGCGGGAAATCACCCGCGTAGAATTGATTTCTCCAACGGCGGATTCAATATCTCCAGCGTTAGCAGCCGTTTTAGCCACGCGACAACTTAGACTACGGCGCGGTGCAGCCTACAGGATTGAGTTGGGTTTTGATAGGGAACGGCAGGGGCAACGGATAGATTGTCGGCCGGATCTGCCACTGATTTTCACTTGGTAAAGCACTGGCTAAACATTGAGGCTGACGGATCCCTGGCGGAGAATTTGCCAGCCGGAACCTGTCCATTGGGCCACAGTGGAGGGTTGACCACTGCCGATCTTGCCCATTTGTTCCTGGGTTGTGCAGTCGAGTACGGCAATTTCCGGAAATTCCGTGGCGATCGCCTTCATCCATTCGAGGGGGTCTGCACCGGAACGGTTGGCGCTGGTGGTAGCGAGGGGGCCGGTGGCTTGCAAAATTTCCTGGGCGATCGCCAAATCGGGAACACGGACGCCAATGGTGCCGGAATTCGTCGGGTTCATTGCGGCCGAAACCTTTTCAGAAGCTGGCAAAACGAGAGTCAAAGCTCCCGGCCAATACTCCTGGGCGATCGCCTGCCACTGTTCTTTTTCTGCCTCGGTACCGAGCACATAATCCCAAACCTCTGACAAGGAAGCTGTCATCAGGATCAAGGGTTTATCGGGGGAGCGGCGTTTGAGGTCATAAATCAGCGGCGCAGCGTCGGGCTTCGCCGCCAGGGCCGGCACCGTATCTGTAGGAAAACTCACCACTTGGCCATGGTTTACTTGTTCGATCAGCTGGGGAGCAGTAACGAGGGGCATCGCTTATTTCGCTTGTTTGAGATGTTCAAATACACTTTTATCACCAATGTCGGCGGCGGGTTGCTGGGTGAACTTACGGGTGGCGAAAATCACAAATAAAACACTCCACAGACTGAACCCAATTTTGGCGATCGCCAACGGTAAAAGTTGGGTTAGGTGACCGAGCAAAAGACATGGCACCAAAGGCGTTAGGAGCATCGTTTCTAGCCGCCGAAAACAAAAGCCTTCCTTAAAGAAAATGCCCGTCAGCGCCGCGAAGAGAAACCCGATTCCCCAGATAGTCTGCGGTCGATTGCAAACGGT
>JAYKIK010000024.1:0-13290 GCA_035284725.1 Synechococcus sp. | reverse complement strand
CATTGGGTAGTTTAGCTTGGGCTAAATTGGAACTGTGGGGAGAGACAAACATCAAGGTCAACCAACACTTCTCCATGTTAAGAGAAAACGCAGTCTCCATACGCTCCGAACCCGCATTCAAACAAAGACTTTTCAAGCTCAAGCATGCTTTAGTTACGGATACCTTGGCCTTTACTGCGGAAGAAGAAGCGGACCTAGAAAACCTACTTATCACACTAGGAGTAAATTGGACCTGGGCCAGTTTATAAGGAGTAACTATGGCAGATCTATCAACATACACACAAAGGGTTCTAGAAGGAAGGGGCGCAGATGTGGCTACTTGGGAGGCAACACCAACGGCAGCCAACTTAGCCACTGCACTAAGTCCAGATACTACTGGTACAGGAAACGTAGTTTTTGCCAAGAGTCCTACTTTAACGGGAACCTCCGGTTCCTTAAACGGAACACCCACTGCGGGAGGAGCCTCCTCCTTAACTATTGGTGGCCTAACTGTCACAGCAGATGGAGGTGGAGCAGGTGCGGTTAGAATTATTTGGGGAGTTGGTCGTGCTTTTCCTTCTACTAACACTGGTGATGTTTGATGATTGAATTAATACAATACGAGGGAGAAAATGCACCACATCCAAGATACAAAAAGTTGGATCCAAAACGTAAGGTTATCTTCTGGAAATGGGTACCAGTGGTTGAAGATGCAAATTGTCCACACCCTCATACAATGACTTATGACCCCAAAGAACAAATCTGGAAAAGAGTTAATCAATTGACCAAAAACTCACAAGGATGGTACAATCCAACTAGTGGTAGGGCACACCAACTTTAATGGGCGTGTGAGCCAGTGTAAGACCCCATTCGGGGCAGTTGGCGATGATCCGTCTACCCATCAGGAGTCCGCCAATAACGGACAGACTGGAAATCCTTGTCCTTTAGGTCGAGGAGGATGTCAAAGAACCTTGTTTGGCAAATCTCTTGGGGCAAAGGCGATCGCCTAAGGATGTCCTGGAAAAAGATTCTGTGGTACCCCTGGGGCGTGGGATGATAGGTTAATCTGTCTTACGGTCTGTTTGCCCCTGATTTTTCTATGGTTAGAATTAACGAAAATTACCTCAAACTCAAGGCGGGTTATCTATTCCCTGAGATTGCCCGCCGGGTAAATGCTTTTGTTGCCGAAAATCCCAACGCCCCGATTATTAAGCTCGGTATTGGCGATGTAACAGAACCTTTGCCTGCTGCCTGCCGGGAAGCGATGGCTAAAGCGATTGAAGATATGGGCGATCGCTCCAACTTTAAAGGCTATGGGCCTGAACAGGGTTACCCTTGGCTCCGGGAAAAAATTGCCGCCCATGACTTCCAAGCCCGGGGTTGTGACATTGATGCCTCAGAAATTTTTGTTTCCGATGGTTCTAAATGCGATACCGGGAATATCCTGGATATTTTTGGCAAGGATAATGTCATTGCTGTGACCGATCCCGTTTATCCGGTGTATGTGGATACCAACGTTATGGCTGGTCATACTAGCGAAGCCGACAACTCCGGTAAATATGGCGGCCTGACCTACATACCCATCACCGCCGATAACAACTTTGTCGCCCAGATCCCGACGGAAAAAGTCGATCTAATCTACCTCTGTTTCCCAAATAACCCCACCGGGGCCACCGCCACCAAGGAACAACTCCAAGGGTGGGTAGACTACGCCAAGGCCAATGGTTCAATCATCTTTTTTGACGCGGCCTATGAAGCGTTTATTACCGATGAAACTCTGCCCCACTCGATCTACGAAATTGAAGGGGCCAAAGATTGCGCGATCGAATTTCGCTCTTTCTCGAAAAATGCCGGCTTCACAGGAACCCGTTGTGCTTTCACCGTGGTGCCGAAGAATTTAACGATCACCGCTTCCAATGGTCAGGACGTTCAACTCTGGAGCCTCTGGAACCGTCGTCAATCCACGAAGTTTAATGGGGTTTCCTACATCGTCCAACGGGGGGCAGAAGCCGTTTACTCTGAAGCGGGCCAGGCTCAAATCAAAGAATTGATTAGTTTCTACCTGGAAAATGCGGCGATCATCCGTCGGGAAATGGCGGCGGTCGGGTTTGATGTCTATGGCGGAGAAAATGCCCCCTATGTTTGGGTAAAAACCCCGGCAGGTCTTTCTAGCTGGGACTTTTTCGATAAGTTACTGCTCAACTGCAATGTGGTTGGTACCCCTGGTTCGGGCTTTGGGGCCGCTGGGGAAGGCTATTTCCGCATTTCTGCGTTTAACAGTCGGGAGAATGTCCTAGAAGCCATGAAACGAATTACTGCTGCTTTTCAATAGTCCCTAGCTTTGAAATTTCACAAGTTTGACAAGGCGTCCTCGGGCGTCTTTTTTGTTGTTCATTTATCCCATAGAAAATAGTTGGCGATCGCCCTTTCGGAGGATATCTTTCACTAGGCGCTGTAATGGGGGGTGATTCATCATAAACGTATGGAGCACCGGTAACTGGATCACATCATCCGTCGGGGACAAGTGGGTTTCCGTGAGGGCAACAATCCCATCATTAAGCTCATCCCCAAAGGGACTAAGGACACCCCGAGGGCCGCTAATGCCCGCGATTACCCGATAGGGCACATCCAAGGCCGGGAGCATGGCATAGAAAGTTTTATCCGTGAGATTCAAGCCACATTGTCCCGTCCACCACCGAAAAGGGGGCAGATGCCAAGCCAAAGGAGCTAGCCGGGGCGGCTGATTCGGTGTTCCCAACATCACGACCTGCTCTGGGGCCGGGGTTTGTGGACAAGCTAAGGCTGCCCGCGTCAGGACTCCCCCGAGGGAATGGGCGACAATACTGTATTTTTCCGTTTTGGCGATCGCCTGAATTTTTTGCCGTAGACGCAGCACAATTTGCTCAAAGCTCTCGGTGGCCGCAAAATACCCAAACTGTTCCGTTTTCCAGCCATATCCCTGCAAATATCCTGCCAAACCCAGTAAAGACAAGGGTGTCCGACTAAGGCCATGAATACACAAAATTTTCATTAATCACTGCTGTTCCGCCGCTCCCATCACAAAAACCCTAGGCGGCTGGAGTTGTTTTTCTCTTTCGATGGTAACGCTTTTGTAACCACTGAAACGACACCAGGTTGAGGAGAAAACCGATCCCCAACAGTAATGCCATCAACACCAACTGATACCAAGGCGCCTTAACAACGACATCTGCAATCAAATGACCCATATTCAACACTGAGTAGAACAGTGTTATCCCAAAATGGAACCGCCGAAATCCCTTACTGGTGGTAAAAGTCGTCAGGATCACCAAAACTAAAGGAATGGTAAAGAAAAACAGCATAAAGCCAAAAACCGCATCTAAATCCCCTCCCGCATGGGAGTGCTCCACGGCCATATCATGGAACAGCGGCATGAGTCCCAAATCCGTGTGAAAGAGGGTGCCTAAGAGAAAAGTTGTCCAGAGAGCGGTAATTTGGGCCGGATAGCGATTTGCCATAACCTAAGTCCATAGGGGCTAATTTCCTCCGTCATAGCACTGCCCCATCAAGATAGCCAAGGTGCAATTTACTAAATATTATGTTGTTGCGACCGGGGCACAATTAGCACTTTAGGGCATGGTAGGCAGCCTGCACATCGGCAATGGTAAAGAGGCTAGAAAACTTGAGGTTTCGGCTTTCGTAGAACTCTGCACCACCCTGTTGACGATCCACTAAGGCAATAATTTCCGGAACCTCATAGCCTGCATCCTGGAGACGTTCTACGGCTTGGGCAGCGGATTGTCCTGTGGTAACTACATCTTCAAGAACAACAACTTTTGCGCCGGAGGGCAAAGGGGGCCCTTCGATATAGGCTTGGGTGCCGTGACCCTTGGCTTTTTTCCGGATGATGAGGGCAGGAATTGGACGATTTTCGTAGGCCGATACGACGCTAACGGCACTGACAATGGGGTCTGCACCGAGGGTTAAACCGGCAACAGCAGCAACATCAGCATTTAGCTGGGCAAGGATTAACCGACCGATTAATAGGGCACCTCCGGCGGTGAGGGTCACCAGTTTACCGTTGATGTAGTAATTGCTTTTTTGGCCTGAGGAGAGGGTAAAGTCTCCTTCTTTGTAGGCATCTGTGGCGATTTGATTCAGGAGAATCTGTTTGAGGGTGGCTTGGTCGGCGGTGAGGAGTTCAGAAAGGGGCGGCATAATTGTCATGAAGTTCGGTATCGAGGGAGCTTGACCAATCGGGTTTTGTGAGCAAAGATGCTGGTAAAGAGTTGACTTAGTGGATGTAATGCCATGAAAAAATGGTTCCATCATTTAACCACAGTTCTTGCGATCGGTGCGGCGGTGCAAGGGGTGGGACAGCAGGTGATCGCCCAGACCTATCTAGAGGGAAGATATCCCACCTATCCAGAGCACACCAATGATGCTTTTTCGCGGGCTCTTTACTACGAGTTGCGGGATACCTTCGCCAGTTTCAGCACAGGACAGGTACTCAATGATTACTTCGGTGTCGTGCCTTTTGGCTTAAATGGGGCGGGTTATCCTGAACACCGAGCTAAGAGAGACATCAAAAAGGTAGATATTCTCTATCGAGATGCTCTATTACAACAGGTGGGCAGCGATCCTGTGATTCGCACCCAAGATCTGCCCAATCCGTTTAATTCTTCCCTCCAGACAGAGGCGGCCCTCGGCCCAGGCCCAGGATATCATCAACACCACGGCAGTTCCTTGAGGCAGCTCTTTCAGCCCTAGGGTGAAGGGGATGTTCCTGGTTATTTTCAGGAGCCATCCTCGGGAGAAACAACTGATCCAGGGTACAGGAGTTGAACCTGTCTGAGACGAATTATGAGTTCGTTGCCTAAACCGCTCGGCCAACCCTGGTAACGTCTGTGGGGAGATTTTTGCCCACAGGCTATCATAATACAATTTCTCCCGTTTCCTATTCCACTCCCTTTTGGCGATCGCCCATGAAGTTCCAAACCACTTTGGCCTATACCCTCCTCCTCCTCCTTGCCATGTTTGGAGCTGGCACCGTCAGTGCTCTCTATGGTTTTACGGTGGGATACGAAGCACTAAAAGGGGTCAAGCAACCCGAGGGGAATCCGACCCAGCGGCTCATTCGCAGTCATCGTCCACCGGGACAAGGTGAAATTGAGACACCTAAAAAGGTAGAATTTGTCTCCGAGCGCTCGGTTATTGTTTCTGTATATGACCAGATTCAAGCCCAGGAAAAAGAACTCCAAAAGGCCACGGCTAAACCCCAAAAAAACGATGAAGCGAAAGATAAAGCCATCGTAGAACCCGTTACTGATTCAGCTTCCTCCACAGCTGCGACGCCGTCCAATTTCCCAATCCTCGCCAGAGCAGAAGACCTCACCCTAGAGATTGTGAAGGGGGAAATATCCGGTGGTGATTGGCTGATGACGGTGAATCTCCAGAATGATAGCCAGGAAGCAGTGACCTTTTTGTATAACTTTTTGGAAGTGAAAACGGGTGAAGGGCGGCTCTTGACGACTCAGGTGGATGGGTTGCCCAATGAAATTCCTGCTAACCGTCAGAAATATAGCGGAACGATACGCATTCCGACGGTCATTTTAGGAGATATAGAGACCCTTTCCCTAAAACTACAGGACTATCCAGACCGAGAGATTTCTTTAGAAATTCCCAGTATTCCAGTGGTACGTTAGGAAGGAACAAAATCCTTGGGGGAGTCGTAGCGCAGTTCCATGTTATCAAGTGGTGAAATTTTAATTCGACTGCTATCTGTACTGTTGTTAATTGCCATCAATGCTTTTTTTGTGACGGCGGAGTTTTCCATTGTTTCCGTGCGGCGATCGCGGATTAGTCAACTGATTGCGGAGGGGGATCCCAAAGCAAAGATGGTGCAATCTCTCCAAGGTCGACTAGAACGTTTTCTCTCAACCACCCAGTTGGGTATCACTTTGTCTAGTTTGGCTCTGGGCTGGATCGGGGAAGATACGATGGGCACGGTGATCGCTCAGGTATTAGTAGGTTTGCCCCTACCAAGTGCCTGGATTCAACCGACAGCCCTGTCCATTTCGATTCCCCTGGCATTCTTTTTAGTGGCTTATCTTCAGATCGTTTTAGGAGAGCTGTGTCCAAAGTCTGTCGCCTTGTCCCATGCTGAGGAAATGGCCCGCTGGCTAGCACCGCCTAGTTTGGCGATCGCCCGCATTTTTAAGCCTTTTATCTGGATTTTGAACCAGTCTAATCGTCTGTTATTGCGTCTGGGAGGGATTGCGCCGATCCAACAGGGCTCTTGGTATGATCGACTTACCCCGGAGGAACTGCAACTGATTATTACCACTGAGCAGGAGTCCATGGGCTTAGAGGCAGAGGAACGAGAACTACTAAGTAATGTGATCGAATTTGGGGATGTGATGGCTGAAGAAATTATGACCCCCCGTACCAAAATCCACGCGATCGCCAAGGACTCAACCCTGGAGGAATTCCTTCAAAAAGTGGGTAAAACAAACCATTCTGCCTACCCTGTGTATGGGGAATCCATTGATGATATTGTCGGTTTTGTGAGGTTTCGGGATTTTGCACAACCCCTGGCCACCGGTACCATGAACCTCAATACGGCGATCGCCCCCTGGCTAAAACCGATCCCCTTTGTGGCTGAGAATACGCCCATTGCCGATCTTTTACCTAAGATGCAACGAACCAAGCAACCGATGGTGATGGTGGTGGATGAGTTTGGCGGCACCGCTGGCCTTGTGACCCTCAAGGACATTATCAATGAAATTATTGGTGAAGAACTGGATAACCATCCCCATGCTCCCCGCCAGTTCAAGGTGCTCGACCGACAAACGTTCCTGGTGGATGCCCAAATTGACCTCGAAGAACTGAATGATCTTCTCAATATTGAGCTTCCCTATACGGACGATTACCAGACCTTAAGTGGGTTTTTGCTATACCACCTCCAAAAAATCCCAGCGACCGATGAAATTTTCCGCTTCGAAGACCTCAAGTTCCAGGTGATGGCCATTGATGGGCCCCGTCTCGAGCAGGTTAAAATCACCCGTGAAGTCTCCGATATTGAGGCGATCGCCGATTTTGACTTGCCCGCAGAACCAGAAACTCACCCCGATGTAGAGGACATCTTGGGCCCTGACCTCAAGACCCCTGAGGAATGAGAGTAAGTTCTAATCTTTATCCTCAGAATTTTTTTGCTTCAAATCAGGTATTAAATCCGGTCGCTTCGCATTTTCCCAACCTGTGGGTCGTTTGGAATTAAAAAATGCAATGAGGCCAATGGAAACTGCCGCTACAAAGCCCACCACATAGACAAGGGTAAAGTAGAGAGGAAAAGGTTGGCCCGCCGCTGCGAAAAGAAAAGCGTGGAAATTTTCCATAGAAATCTAAGCAGTTACAATGCGTCACAAGCTTACCAAGAAATAGCCACAATTTTGGGGATGAAATGGGGGGTTAAATTCTGCCTCGAAGCATCATCGCCATTTCGTTGGGAGTGGGAGATTTTTCGAGGGCAATTTCCTCGGTAATCCGTCCTTCTTGGTAAAGATTAAATAACGATTGGTTCATGGTGACCATTCCATCAAATTCCCCGTCTTTCATGAGCTCTAGCATTTTGTCGTACTGACCGCTAACGATGTAATCCTTCATGGTTTCAGTGTTGATCAAGATGTCGTGGTAGGCGGCCCGTTTCCCGTCAGTCGTCCGGCATAAACCCTGGGCAATGACAGAAACTAAAGATTCGGCGATCGCCACTTTCATCGCGTGTTGTTCCTCGGCACTATAGAGGTTCAAAATCCGCTCAATGGTTTTAATAGCGCTATTTGTGTGGAGGGTTCCCATCACCAAGTGTCCCGTTTGGGCTGCCTTGAGAGCTGTGTTGACCGTTTCTTTGTCCCGCATTTCCCCCACGAGGATAATATCTGGGTCTTCTCGCAACGCTGCCTTGAGAGCATTGTCAAACTTAAGGGTGTGCATGCCCACTTCCCGGTGTTTGATGAGCGACTTTCGACTTTGGTGCACAAATTCGATGGGGTCTTCAATGGTAATGATATTTTTGGCGTGGGTCTTATTGATGTAGTCCACCATCGCCGCCATGGTCGTTGATTTACCAGAACCCGTCGGCCCTGTAACCAGAACCAACCCTTTTTCCGCATCGGAGATATTTTTGAAAATGGGGGGCAATCGTAACTGCTCCATGGTGAGAATCTTCAGGGGAATAAGACGCAGCACCAGGGCTGGGCCATTAAGGGAATCAAAAATATTGATCCGCACCCGGGCAAATTCATATTGGGTGGCCCCATCAAAGTCGAGGGTATCCTTGAAACGCTGAATCTCCTGGGGTTTAAGTACCTCATGGAGCCAAGCATAGAAAGTGTCCTGGTCTGTGACTGGATATTCTGTAATGACCATCTCACCGCGGTCACGGTAACGGGGGACTTCCCCGACGCCAAGGTGGACATCAGAGAATCCCTCTTTGTGGGCCCTGGTCACTAACTCCTTCAGACTGGGTTGATTAGGGCCCCGTTGGGGAATTCGTTCTGCACTGGCTCCGAGGTATTGCCGTGGTGGGGCAGGCAATGGGGGAGGCGGCGGCATCCGTTGTAGTGGTGGTGGTGGGGCGGCCCGCCGTTGGGTTTGGGCCGGGCGCTGTTGGGGAGCGACGATTTGGGTTTCATCCCGTTGGGGGGCAGCTTGGGGACGGGCAGCAATAATTTGGGTGGCGTCATTTGCTGAGGGCATGGGAGGCCGGGAACCCGCAGAACGGTTGGGGGACATGGGATCACTCATGGGCATTTTCCGCGAGAAAGAATACAGAGACAATTCAGAAGTAATTCTAAGGACTAATAGCGGGGAAGTGCTGTCCGGCAAAATTGATGATGATTATCTACTCTTTTCCCTATGGTAGCCTGAAAACCTGATTTCACCGTCAGGAAGATTGGTGGCGATCGCCTCTATTTTGAAGCCATTTCCAGCCAGGTACTGGAGGCACGACTTTGCTTACCATGCCACCACCATAGATGTTTACATGATGTCAGTCAGAGGAATTAAGATTTAAAGTTGGGTGTTGTATGAATTAATGTAAAGAATTTTCAGTATTAAAAGGGTCTTTTGCGAGGAAATACCTATGTCGAAAAGCCGAGGGAGCTTATTTTTTGTTGTTTGAGTATAAATAGCTATTGCCCATTAATGAAAAAGCCCCAAAACAAGACAAGCAAAGCCTTGGAGAAATTCAAAAGCCCCATTTTCTAGCACAAAAAAAAGTCTGAGAAATTAATTTATGTAAAGGGTTTCTCATTTTATTTGTATTTGTATTTATACTATTTACTATCGAAGGACATCAGTAGATACAGGGATGTCCATATCCAGGCTTTTGACAACTAAACATCACCCCGAGGAGGGGAAAAATTATGGACTTCTCATCGACGCGCAGTTGGGATTCGGCTTACCTATCCGTACTTTTAAAAAGCTTCTTGATCTGGAGTTTTACTTTACTGGTTTGTCTGTTGGTTGTAGGCTTTCCCGTGGTGGTTTTGATGATGACCATTGGTTCCCTGATGGCGATCGTGCTCCAGTCCATTTTGCCCATTAGTGCGGTGCTGGTTGTGGCGGGAACTATCATTGGTGGGACGTTGATGGGAGTTCTGGTGGCAGCGGCGATGCTGACTTTCAAGGGTGTCCATCCCCAGGAAGTGACCTGGTTAACTTGGCTCCATGGCAATGCTGAGGTGGCCTCAGAATCTGTCTTTGCAGCTTGTCCCCTCACCTGTGAGCTTAGCTGAGGTCAGTAGTCCCGTTGTTGAGCGAGCGTTTGATGCCCTGAAGTAATCATTCCGAACCGCCCGGTAATTTGCCGGGTTTTTTCGTGACTTTCGGGGGAATCTGTAAAATGGGGAAGACCTCTTGGTGAGTCTTTTATGCCCTCAGTTTGTATCACCCTTGGTACCCGTCCGGAAGCGATTAAGCTAGCCCCTGTTATTCGACAATTTCGGCAGCAGTCTGATTTTGAAACCCATGTCATTCTGACAGGCCAGCACCGGGAAATGGTTGACCAGGTGATGCGTTGGTTTGGGCTACGGGCGGACTATGACCTAGCAATCATGCAACCGGGTCAAACCTTGGCGGACATTACCTGTCGCAGCTTAACGGGATTAGAACGAATTTATCAAGAATTATCCCCGGATATCGTTTTAGTGCAGGGGGATACGACCACGGCATTTGCAGCGGCTTTGGCGGCTTTTTATCAGCAAATTCCGGTGGGCCACGTGGAGGCGGGTTTACGGACAGATAATTTAATGAATCCTTTCCCTGAGGAAGCCAATCGTCGGTTGATTTCTCAGATTTCCCAGCTACATTTTGCCCCCACAACCCAGGCGATCGCCAATTTGAAAAAAGCAGATATCCTTGGGGGGGCTTACTGTACGGGGAATACAGTCATTGACGCTCTATTGACGGTGGCAGAGTCGAATCCGCCCTGTGAGATTCCCGACTTAGATTGGCATAGCAAGCGAGTCATTCTTGCCACAGTCCATCGGCGCGAAAATTGGGGTGAACCACTCCAGGATATTCTGCAGGGTTTTCTGCAGATTGTGACGGCCTTTCCCGATGTGGCGATTTTATTGCCCATGCACCGTAATCCCAAGGTACGGCAACCTATCCAAGCGATCCTGGGCGATCATCCGCAAATTTTTCTGACAGAACCCCTGGATTATCCCCAACTGGTGGGGGCGATGCAGCGTTGTTATTTGTTACTGACAGATTCAGGGGGGTTACAGGAGGAAGCGCCTAGTCTTGGGAAACCAGTACTTGTGCTACGGGAAACCACGGAACGACCCGAGGCTGTGACCGCAGGCACGGCAAAGCTTATTGGTACAGCCCAAGAAGATATTTTCCGAGTCACCCAAACCCTGCTGACGGATCCGGTGACATACGACCAAATGGCCAATGCGGTTAATCCCTTTGGGGATGGCACCAGTTCGGCGCAAATTTTCCAGATTGTCCGCGAGTTTCTGCAAGCTAAAGCAATTTCAGCTCCCGGGCCGGGGCCGAATTGATAAAATCCTTCAGGTCCATGGTGTTGGGGGTTTGAATCTTGCCTCGTAATTCCAGATCGCCATTGCTTGGCGTTGGGGTGTTGACCTGGAAAGGTTCTTTGGTTAGGGAATCAAAGCCGGGCAAACTGACTGTTTCTGTCCCGCTCTGGGGGTGATCGCCTGTGGTCGGTGGGGTTGATTGAGGTTCGGGGAGAGTCAGGGGAGGGGCGTTAAAGGTCGGAATTTGAATATTGGCCCAATAGTTAGGGTAAGGCTGCACGGTCGGTTGATTCAGGGCAAATTGGGGAATGGCGGTGGGAATCTTGCGGAGTTCTGCTGGGGAAGTTGTTTCGTAGTCCTTTAAAATCTTCTCTCGGTCATCGTTTTCTGCGAAGGCCGCTGCGGATGATTCAGAAGCCCCCATGTTCTCAGATGCTCCTGTTCCAAACAGGGATTCGTTACTGCCCGAGTTATCTGGGTTTGTTGCTGTGGTCTCTTCGGTTGTCCCTGGGCCGTCTCCTTTCGTCAAACTAGCCATCACCGGGGTGAATATTGCCCCAGCTAGGAACAAGCCACCATAGAGAAAATATTCTATCTTTTCCATATTGCTTGGGTATGTGCGTATTTTTTCTCCTTCTAACACATTGTCCCCCGTCCCCGACAAAAGGAATCCCTCTCCTAAAAATCCGCTGACATTGCTTCCTCGAGCGATAAATTTTGGGAGACCTGACCGCCGATGGCATAATCTAGGCCAAAAATCACCTTAAAATAAAACATCACCTAAACTTTTAAACTCTTAACAGACGGCCCAATGACTACCGAAATTCCCAATCTCCCCAGTCAGTACGACCCCCACAACACCGAGAGTAAGTGGCAAGAGACTTGGCTTGAGCAGCAGGTGTTTCGGGCAGATCCCACTAAGGAAGGCGAACCGTTTTGTATCGTGATCCCACCGCCCAACGTCACGGGTAGACTCCACATGGGACATGCGTTCAATACTGCCTTGATCGATACCATCGTGCGCTATCACCGAATGAAGGGCGAAAATGTCCTCTGTCTCCCCGGTACAGACCACGCCAGTATTGCGGTACAAACCTTAGTCGAAAAACAAATTAAAGCCGAGGGCAAAACCCGTTACGATCTCGGTCGCGAAAAATTCCTCGAAAAGGCATGGGAATGGAAAGCGGAATCCGGCGGGGCGATCGTCAATCAGCTTAAACGGCTGGGACTCTCCGCCGACTGGACGCGGGAACGGTTTACCCTCGATCACAATCTTTCGGAAGCGGTGAAGAAAGCCTTCATTACCCTCTACGAAGAAGGTTTAGTTTATCGCGGCAATTATTTAGTCAACTGGTGTCCTGAATCCCAGTCGGCGGTCTCCGATCTGGAAGTGGAAAATAAGGAAGTAGATGGGCATCTGTGGCATTTCCGTTATCCCCTGAGTGATGGGAGCGGTTATGTGGAAGTGGCAACGACTCGCCCGGAAACGATGCTCGGTGATACGGGTGTGGCAGTCAATCCCAATGATGCGCGGTATAAAGATTTAATTGGGAAGACGTTAACGCTGCCGATTGTGGGACGGGAAATTCCCATCTTTGCGGATGAGCATGTGGATCCAGAGTTTGGGACGGGTTGCGTTAAGGTTACGCCTGCCCATGATCCCAATGACTTTGAGATGGGTAAACGCCATAGTCTTGAGTTCATCAACATCATGAACCGCGATGGCACGCTCAACGACAATGCGGGGATGTTTGCGGGACAGGATCGCTTTGAGGCGCGGAAAAATCTCGTTGCCAAGTTAAAGGATGAGGGCGTACTGGTTAAAACGGAAGATTATCGCCACAGTGTCCCCTTCAGCGATCGCGGTAAGGTTCCGGTAGAGCCATTACTTTCGACCCAATGGTTTGTGAAAATTGAACCCCTCGCGCAAAAAACCCTCGCCTTTTTGGATGAGGACAATCAACCGAATTATGTGCCGGAACGGTGGCGCAAGGTCTATCGCGATTGGCTGGTGAAGTTAAATGATTGGTGTATTTCGCGGCAGTTGTGGTGGGGCCATCAAATTCCGGCTTGGTATGTGGTCAGTGAAACCAACGGCGAAATTCAGGATCACACGCCCTTTATCGTTGCCCATGATGAGGCTGAGGCACAAACAAAGGCGATCGCCCAGTACGGTGCAGATTGTCAGTTAGAGCAGGATCCCGATGTGTTGGATACATGGTTTTCCTCTGGTTTATGGCCCTTCTCTACCCTCGGCTGGCCCGACAATAGCGAGGATTTTCAG
>JAYKIK010000023.1:0-21981 GCA_035284725.1 Synechococcus sp. | reverse complement strand
CGGTTTATCCCTCTTGTCTTGGAGGAGATTCAGAATTTAACTCGGTCGGTGCGCACTAGGGCGATCGCCTGGAAAACTTTAGGGTTTAAACAGAGTGCCCAACTGTGGCTGATGGTTTCCGAAAAACTCCTCGAAAATCTCCTGATGCGTGCTGAACAAATGGCTACGGCGATGGATATCCGAGGCTTTACCAGTCCGAACCAACACCGCGTCCGGTGGCATCAACTACGTCTCCATCGCTGGGATTGGCTGATTTTGGTTTTGCTTATTCCCTTTTGGTCGCTGCGTTTTCTCTGGGGTTAGTAGCGAATTCGGGGATCGATCAAAGCATTCACAATATCAATCACCAAACTGACGACCACTACGATCGCCCCAAAAAACACCATAATCCCCTGCACCGTCGGATAATCCCGCAGGGAAATGGCCTCATACAAACGATTCCCCAAACCTGGCCAAGAAAAGGTCACTTCCGTGAGGACTGCCCCCCCTAACAATGCCGCAAAGGTTAGCCCTAAAACTGTAATCACCGGAATCAACGCATTTTTAAGAGCATGGTTCCAGAGAATTTTTCGTTCCGGAATCCCCCGGGCCCGGGCCGCTTCCACATAATCCGATTGCAGGGTTTGCCGGAGGTTGACCCGCACAATCCGCTCAAAAATCCCACTCAACAGAACTCCTAAAGTGGTGCAGGGCAAAACGAGATAATACAAAGCCGTTTTTAGCTGGAGAAAATTCCCCGTGAGCAAACTGTCGAGGGTGTAAAGACCGGAAATAGTCGGCGGCGGCGTCACATCCAAGGGAAAGCGCGTTCCCAAAGGAAACCAACCCAACTGCACTGAAAAAATAAGTTGCACCACCATCCCCATCCAAAACAGCGGCAGAGCATAGGTAATAATTCCGAATAAGCGTCCCCCCACATCCAGCCAAGTCCCCTGGCGGGCAGCGGCCAACATCCCGACCCCAGCGCCAACTATCACCGCAACCACCATCCCAAAGAAGGTGAGTTCCACCGTCGCCGGAAAATGCGCTTGAATCACTCCCCAAACAGGTAAACCCCGACTGGTAAGGGACGTGCCCAAATCAAATTGTAAAAGACTCCCTAAATAGCGGACATACTGCAACCAGAGGGGCAAATCTAAACCCAGTTGTTCCCGGAGGAGGGCCTTGGTTGCTTCGGGGGCGCGGTTCCCTAAAATCGCATCGGCGGGATCGCCAGGGGTGGCCCGGAGCAGGAGAAAAACCACGGTAACGATGGTTAATAACATCAAGGGGGCAAGGAGCAAACGCACCAAGATGTAGTACTGGAGGGCTTTACTGCGAGAGGCCATGGGGATTCGTGGGGGAAATCTTTTAACTGGAGAAATTATAGGAAACTGCGGTCGTTCCCACGGAAAATTATTCTGGGAAAGAGGTTAGGATTCGGGCGATCGCCCACGGTAGGGTCGGGGAACTGAGATACAATACAGTGTCGAAATTTTTTACTTCCTCTCAACCAGACCTATGGGCAACAGCTTCGGACATTTATTTCGGATTACAACCTATGGTGAATCCCATGGGGGCGGCGTGGGTGTCGTCATTGATGGCTGTCCGCCCCTGGTTGAAATCTCTGAAGCGGAAATCCAAGCGGAACTCGATCGCCGTCGTCCGGGCCAAAGTCGGATCACTACTCCCAGAAACGAAGCGGATCGCTGTGAAATTATGTCCGGGGTCTTTGAAGGGAAAACAACGGGAACACCCATCTCGATCCTGGTACGCAACCAAGACCAGCGCTCCAAGGACTACTCCGAGATGAAGGAAAAATATCGCCCTTCCCACGCGGATTTTACCTACGACGCAAAATATGGCATCCGTAACTACGAAGGGGGTGGTCGTTCCTCTGCCCGGGAAACTATCGGTCGGGTCGCAGCAGGGGCGATCGCCAAAAAAATTCTTAAGCAAGTGGCTGGGGTGGAAATTATTGGCTACGTGAAGCAGATCAAAGACTGTGCCGCTACGGACATTGACCCGAACACCGTCACCCTCGCCCATGTAGAAAGCAATATCGTCCGCTGTCCCGATGCCGTTGCTGCCGAGAAGATGATCGCCTTGATCGATGACATTCGTAAACAAAAGGATTCTATTGGTGGGATCGTCGAATGTGTCGCCCGGTATGTGCCCGTCGGTTTAGGAATGCCCGTATTTGACAAGCTAGAGGCGGATTTAGCCAAAGGGGCCATGTCCCTGCCGGCCAGTAAAGGCTTTGAAATTGGCTCTGGATTTGCAGGAACCCTACTCACGGGCCAAGAACACAA
The DNA here is from genome assembly GCA_035284725.1 of Synechococcus sp. Classification (GTDB taxonomy): domain Bacteria; phylum Cyanobacteriota; class Cyanobacteriia; order Cyanobacteriales; family MRBY01; genus MRBY01. Next base: position 19,690 of record JAYKIK010000023.1, on the reverse strand, counting down.
CGATGAATTTACCGTCGATGATCAGGGCCGCATCCGCACCAAAACCAACCGTTCCGGCGGGATCCAGGGGGGAATTTCCAACGGGGAAAATATCGTCCTACGGGTCGCCTTTAAACCCACCGCCACCATCGGCAAAGAACAACAGACCGCAACGCGGGCCGGTGAAGAAGCTACCCTCGCCGCTAAAGGCCGCCATGACCCCTGTGTGTTACCTCGGGCGGTACCGATGGTGGAAGCGATGGTTGCCCTTGTCCTCTGTGACCACCTGCTGCGCCACCAGGGACAATGCAAAACCCTGACTTCCCATGGCTAGAATCATCCATCATTCCTGAGATAAGGGATACATCACTGCACTGTTTGGCTGCGCCACAGCTCTGGGTCGACAGAAGTTCCATTGACATAAAGGCCCCAGTGGAGGTGAGGCCCTGTAGAAGCACCGGTAGAGCCAACGGTACCGATGGTTTGTCCTGCCTGAACCAAGTCCCCTTCTTTGAGGGTACTGGGAATACTGTTCAGATGTAGGAAGATACTAATCACCCCTTGACCATGGTCGATGCCGACGGTATTGCCGTGGATCTTAAAGCCATTCTTCTCGAAATCAATCAGGGCCACCTTGCCTGGGGCCGGGGCAACCACAGGAGAGCCAGTTCCCGCTGCATAGTCAATGCCTCGATGGTAATAGTCCTGGGCAAAAACGCCGTTGTAGTAACGACGAATGCCAAAAATTGTGGAAACGCGGCCACTGCTGGGACGGAGGAAGGGGCCACTCCAGTATTTTGTGGGGGTGACGAGGGCCTTGAGGGTAGCAACGCGGTCGAGTTCGTACTGGGTCGCACGGCTAGAACCACTACCGGAAAGGGTAATGCGTTGGGTGGGAAAACGGCGGTCTTGGATCCATACAGCTAGGTTACGGGTTTCATTGCCATCGCTCACCTGGAGGAGAGTTTTACCGTGGGGCTCTAGAGGGGAAGTGGGAATGAGGGCACGGTAGCGATCGCCTGCGGGATCCAGGGGAAAAACGGGGTAAGTTTCTGCCTGGGTCGCGCCACTTTTCGTAAAGCGCACGGTTAAGGTATCGGCCTGTTCCGGATCAAGGGTGCCGGGGGGATCGATAATCACCGCCATACTTTCACCGAGCTTGGGGCTGCTGGGATTCACCGTTACCTGGAGTTGCGGTTCGCTGGTGGCCGATTGAGCAACACCGAGAGCCAGGGACAAGCCCGTAAGCAGGGGGAAAACACGGGGGAAAGAAACAGTCATGATGATTATTTTTTTTGATCTCAACGGAGCTATGGACGTTGGGCAGCCACAAAAGTTTGCCGAGTTTAAGCTTTGAGGTAGGCGATCGCCTGGCGGGCAATCATAAATTCCTGGGAAGAACTCCGGTCGGCAACGCAGAGACAATGGGGATCTTGCCAGAGGATACGCCCAATAATGACGTCATTGGTGGTGAGTTTAATTTCTACTTCCCCTTTAACTTTGACGAGGCTTTGAATTCGTCGCACGCTCGGGTAGCCCGTATTAAATTCTGTCATAATGGCAGGTTAACTTTTACTCCTTAGCTTAACCGACAAGTATGGTGCTGGAATTTACGAAATATCAAGGCCTGGGCAATGATTTTATCCTGCTGGACAACCGTCAGCAAACAACCCCCCTCGTCACCCCAGAACAGGCGATTCAATTGTGCGATCGCCACTTTGGCATTGGCGCGGATGGCGTTATTTTTGCCTTACCAGGCCAGGATGGTACCGACTATACCATGCGGATTTTCAACTCCGACGGCTCCGAACCAGAGATGTGTGGTAACGGCATTCGTTGTATGGCGCGCTTCCTTGACCAATTGGAGGGGGGTAATACACCGGGCAAAACCTACAGTATCCATACCCTCGCTGGCATTATTCGACCCCGCCTCGAAGGCGATCAGCAGGTGCGGGTGGACATGGGGGAACCCATTTTAACGGCAGCGGATATCCCCACAACCCTCACCGATAGCAACGGCCAAGCCATTACCCAGCCCCTGGAAGTAGTCGGGAAAACCTGGACAGTGACCTGTGTCAGTATGGGCAACCCCCACTGTATTACCTTCGTGGATGACGTAGCGGCAATTCCCCTGGAGAGCATTGGTAAAGATTTTGAGCACCATCCGGCGTTTCCCCAGCGAATTAACACGGAATTTATCGAAGTGGTGCGCCCCGACTACATCAAAATGCGGGTCTGGGAACGGGGGGCCGGAATTACCCTCGCCTGTGGAACAGGGGCCTGTGCTTCGGTGGTAGCTGGGGTGCTGACGGGCCATTGCGATCGCCTTTGCACGGTGGAACTCCCAGGGGGCTGTCTGCAAATCGAGTGGTCAGCGGCCGATAACCACATCTACATGACGGGGCCAGCAGAAATTAGCTTCCAGGGTAGCATCACCCTCTAACTGGGTCTCAAGGCTCGGCCTAAGGACAAGGGGGAAGGGTTGGCACTTGTCTCACCTTTCCTCTCTTTTATGGAATAGATTCAGGCTCCAGGCGTTGGCTCTTGGAAATAACCTTGGGGGCGATCGCCAACCGAAAAGCAAAGGTGGATCCCCCTAGCCAACAGCTATCGATATCCAGGGAAGTCCCCATCTGGTTGAGATACGTTTGACAAAGCAAGAGGCCCAAGCCCGTACCCTGTTCATTTTCGGTACCCGGAGCCGAGAATTGATAAGTAGCATCACGAATTTTTTTCAGGGTTTCCGGCTTCATCCCCAACCCTGCATCCCTTACCCCCAAAGCCCCATACTGACCCTGCCGCTGGGCAAAAAGAGTGATTTGATCACCACGGCGAGAATATTTCACCGCATTTGTCAAAAGATTTCGCAGGACTATCCCCAACAACTCCAAATTACCCAGCACCCTTAAACCAGGTTCGAGTTGTACCTGTAAGTTGATATTTTTTTGTCGGACGCAATCTTGGCACCAGGGTAAAACATGATTGGCGATCGCCTCAACGGTCAGAGGTTCCATCGAGACTGGCTGACTCTGGAGTTGCTGCTGGGCCCAGCGTAGCACCTGCAACACCTTCATCTCCGTTTGATCAAATTTAGCGCAAACTTTTGGAATCAATAATTCTAATTCCCCAGGCTCCAGAGCTTGGGATGAGAGGAGCTCAAGCACCGATCGAAAACTCAGGAGAGGCCCCCGTAGATCATGGGACAACACCGCTAAAAGCTGATCCTTGAGAGAGTTATTTTTGACGACAGATTGAAGTTGGGCCACCAATAGTTGATGCTTTTTCCGCTTATGTTGGAGATGCCGACGTAACCACAAAAAGTCTTCTACCTGTTGCGCCAGCATTTGTAATAATTCCCGTTCCTTAGGGGTCAGGGTGCGGGGTTGGGAATCAATCAGACATAATGTCCCCAATTTATAGCCATTCTCAGAACGGATCGGTTGCCCGGCATAAAAGCGAATAAAAGGTTCTTCTATCACAAGTGGATTATCCCAAAACCGTTTGTCTAGGGAGGCATCAGGAACTTCAAAAATGTCATCACCATGGAGGGCATGGGCGCAGAAAGAAACGTCTCGAGGGGTTTCACTGTCTGCCAGCCCCGACTTTGCTTTAAACCACTGCCGACAATCGTCAACGAGGGAAATTAAAACTATTTCTACTTCAAAAAACCTTGCCGCAAGGGCAACAATCCGATCAAGTTCAGGCTCAGGTTGACTATCTAAAAGCTCTTGTTGAAACAGGGCCTGGAGACGTTCAGCTTCATCGGGTAAAGGTTCTGGCTTATGCATTAATGCAAACTCTCTGGTAGGTTATGGCTACAGTCGCAGCAAACTTTTCCTATAAGATAGCCAAATGAAATCCCAGGTGATGCAGAATTCTCCTGTAAATTCACGCAAGGGTTGTGAGAGTTGGGGCGATCGCCAAACGGAAAGAGAATGTTGATCCCTCTGCCCACCGGCTATCGATGTTTAAATTAGCGCCCATTTCATTCAGATAGGTCTGGCAAAGTAGTACCCCACAACCGCCCTCTAGGGCCGGGGCCAAATCCAGGGGAGAACGCTGGTAACTTTGACTACGCAGAAGTTTTAGAGTGTTCGGTTCCATGCCGATGCCTGTGTCTGTTACGCCCAAAACCCCATGTTCCCCTTCCCGCCGCGCAAAAATGGTCACTGTATCCCCTTGGCGGCAATATTTCACCGCATTCGCGACCAACTTCTGGAGGACTACGGCGACCAATTCTGGGTTGCCAAAGACCTGTAAATCTGTGTCCAGTTGGGTTTGCAAGATTACTTTTCTGGGTTGGATATACTCTGAGCACCAGGGGAGAATTTCCAAGGCGATCGCCGCTGCAGAAAACAATTCCATGGGCACCGTTGACATTTGTAATTGTTGTTGATTCCAGTGCCAAATTTGGTTGATTTCTATATCTGCCTGAATAAACTGCGTACAAAGGCGGTGGGCTAACTGCTGTAGATCGTTACCGTCGCCCTTGGGTTGGGGGGAGAGATCTGGCCTCCAAAGCTCCAGTTCTTCGGGGGCGAGCACCAGGGCGCTAAGCTGTTCCATGCCCTGCCGGAAAGCCTGGAGTTTCGTTGGTACTTCGTAGGACAAGCCCGTTAAAATCCGTTCTTGGCGGCTGTGGCTCTGGTAAAGGGCAGCAATCTGGGCCGTTAAAAACCCGATTTGTTTCTGTCGCCGAATCAGTTTTCTGCGCAACTTAATCAAGTGTTCCACCTGTCGGGCCAACATTTTGAGCTGCTCCCGTTCAGGGGCATTGAGTTTACGGGGAGCATGATGAATCAGACATAAAGTTCCTAATTTATGGCCATCGTCCCCATAGATTGGTTGCCCTGCATAGAAGCGAATATAAGGTTCTCCCACCACGAGGGGATTGTCACAAAACCGATCATCAACCTGGGCATCGGGCACTTCAAAAATGTCATCGCCATGGAGAGCATGGCCACAAAAGGAAATTTCCCGGGATGTTTCATTGGGTTCTAGGCCCGCTTTTGCTTTGAACCATTGCCGCTGGTCATCCACCAGGGAAACAAGGGCAATGTCAACGTTGAATAAATGTTTGGTCAAGGCAACCAGGTCATCAAAGGTTTGCTCCGGTGGGCTATCCAAAAGTTCCTGCTGGAAAAGTGACCTCAGGCGTTCGGTTTCATGGGGTAAGGATTCTGGTGGCCGCATCAATGCAAAGTTCCGTTGCTTTTGGGTTATGCCCCATTGTCCCCTGTTCGGGTGTTGGCAATGCACTCCGTCTATCTAATCTGGATTGTGAATCGATTAGAAATTAGGGGACAGCTAGGTCGCGGGGGTCTAAGGGGTGGAGTTTTCAGAGGTGGGCCAAGGCCGGGGCGATCGCCAAATTGCTGGTGACTGCCTGCACATCATCGAGGGCTTCAATGGTGTCAATCATTTTTAAAACCGCTTGGATTTGGATTTCGTCGGTGAGGCTCATTTCCGTTTCCGGGAGCCAGCGCAGTTCCGCTTCTTTGACCGTAAAGCCGGCTTCCTGGAGGGTCTGGTTGAGGTGTTCAAGGTTTTCAACGGTGGTGAGTACTTCGATTTCATCGCTGTCTTCGATGGGGCTATATCCCTCTGCTTCCCCCAGTAGGGAGGCTTCTAGGAGGGCTTCTTCATCGATATCGCCGCTGAGGGTGACGACCCCTTTGTGGCTAAACATCCAGCTCACACAGCCCGTTTCCCCGAGGTTGCCACCATTTTTACTAAAGGCCGAACGTAAATCTGCCGCTGTCCGGTTGCGGTTATCGGTTAGGGCCTCGATGAGGACAGCCACGCCACCGGCTCCATAGCCTTCGTAACGGATCTCTTCGTATTGGGCTTCGTCGTCACTGTAGGTACCAGCTCCTTTGGCGATCGCCCGTTCGATGTTGTCATTGGGAATCCCTGCGGCCTTAGCTTTTTCAATGGCCGTGCGTAGTTGGAAATTCCCCGCCGGATCCGGAATCCCCTGGCGCGCCGCCACAATGATCGCCCGGGATAGTTGGGTAAAGGTCTTCCCTTTTTTGGCATCAACCCGTGCTTTTTGCCGTTTAATGTTTGCCCATTTACTATGTCCAGCCATTGTGAATGCTCAATACAATTTTAAGATCTATATTTTTAAAACCATAGCAGGCCCCCTAGGGGAAACAAATGTCCATCTCCGGTTCAGCCTGTCAGCAAAACTTTACCAAGGGCAACCCCTGGGAAAGATTGGGTTATCCTGGGTGTAATTGGCAATTTCTGTACTTCTTGACCGGCCTTGGATGGGGGGATACCAATGGGTGAGCATCGTCATTCCGTGAACAGACATCAAGACTCCGATTTTGAGGATGAGCTCCTTGAATTGTTCGAAGACATAGAAGATCCCACTGGGGCAGAAGCCCAACCGCTAGCGCCTTTCTCTGGGGAAATTGACCCCAAGGTTTCCTTTGTGAGCTTTGCCAAAAATTTTGAAGAACTATTGGCTTTTGAAGAAACCCTCCACCCCCAACCCCACGAGCAATCTGGGCGATCGCCCCACGCCGCGGAGGATCTCGAAGCCGACCTCGAAGCTCTCCTCCGGGATACAGACCCCTCCATCAACAGTCCAGAATCCCCATCAATCATCGAAAGTGAGCCCTACTTCCCCCTTGAAGATCCTGTTTCCCCTCCCCTAAAGCGTCCTCGGCCACAAACGCCAAAGGCGATCGCCTACTACCCATCCCTCCAAGACTTAGCCCAAACCCTAGAGTCCGCCTCTCCCATAGTATCCACAAACGTTAACTGGGAAGAACTCACCCGACTTGTCCAGGGTTCTGTGGCCAGTGCCCCCCCCAAAAAACGTCCCCAAATCGCCATCTCCAAACAAACGGACTTTGGCGAACTCGAGGCTCTACTCCAGGAAGCCGACAGCATCGGTGGCCCCCCCATCACCACCGGTGGCAGTGCCAGCCCGAGCCGCAACCGGGCTCAAAAGGTCAACGCCTTCGAGCAAACCATGCGGATTCCCGTGAAACAGCTGGACAACCTCAGCAACCTCATGGGGGAATTGGTGATCAACCGCAACACCCTCGAACAAAGCCAAGAGAAACTCCGCCAGTTCCTTGATAACCTCATGGGACAAGTGCAGCGCCTCAACGACATCGGCAGCCGGATGCAGGATCTCTACGAGCGCTCTCTTCTTGAACGTTCTCTCCTCGCCAGTCGGGGCCAAACAAGCGAGTACCATTTTCCCCCGGGATTTACCGATAAAAATCCTCCCACCGCCCGCAGCAATGCCCAAGAATATGACCCCCTAGAGATGGACCAATTTACGGGGTTCCACCTCCTATCCCAGGAGATGATTGAGCTCATTGTCCGGGTCCGTGAATCTTCCTCTGACATTGAATTTCTCGTCGATGACAACGACCAAATTACCCGCAACCTCCGGCAGGTGAGTACCCAACTCCAGGAAGGCCTGACGAAATCCCGGATGGTTCCCTTCTCCCAAGCCGCCGATCGCCTTGTCCGTCCTGTACGGGAAATTTCCCTCAAACTCAATAAGCGAGCCTCCCTGAACGTCGAAGGGCGAGAAGTACTCATCGACAAAATGATCCTGGAACAACTCTATGATCCCCTCACCCACCTCATCAACAACGCCATTACCCACGGGATTGAGCCCCCTGATGTGCGTCTAGGTAAGGGTAAGCCTGCCGCTGGGGCGATCGCCCTCAAAGCCTATATCCAAGGCAACCAAATTGTGATTTCCATTGCCGATGATGGGGCCGGTATCGACGTGAATGCCATCACCCGTAAAGCCCTCGAAAAAAACCTCATCACCCGCGATCAACTCAAGGATCTCAGCCCCCAAGACATCTATGATTTCATTTTCCACGCCGGCTTTTCTACCAAAGATCAGGCCGATGACTTCGCTGGGCGGGGAGTTGGCATGGATGTAGTACGTACGGCCCTCGGGAGTATCCGCGGCACCATCACCATTGATTCCACCCTGGACAAAGGCACTACTTTCACCATCCGCCTGCCCCTAACCCTGAATATTTGTCGCGCTCTTTTCTGCCTAAACCGCCATGCCCGCATCGCTTTGCCCATGGATGGAGTTGAAGATATGCAGACCTACAGTATCGACCAAATCGAGCAGGAAGGCCGGAAACGATATGTCCGCTGGCGGGATTCCCGGCTCCGAGTCTATCCCCTGAACAGTCTGCTGGCCCTCCAACGTCAGATTGGTCGTGCCTCCATTTACGGAGGAGTGAGCGATCCTGACGAAATTCCCATTGTGATTCTCCGTAGCGCTGGCAACCTCCTGGCGGTTGAGGTCGATCAAGTACTGGGGGAACAGGAAATTGTAATCAAACAAATCGAAGGGCCAATTCCGAAACCGGCAGGGATTTCCGGGGCAACGGTTCTCGGGGACGGCACAGTAATGCCTGTGGTCGATGTTCTCGAACTGATTGAACTGGCAGCCCAGGGACGAGTCCGGGCAAAGGCTACTACCTGGCAGGACAATCCTTCGTTACATGTGTTGGTGCCGGAGATGATGCAAACGGAGCCAGTGGTTTTGATTGTGGACGACTCCATCACGGTACGGGAACTGTTATCCATGAGTTTCACCAAAGCTGGTTATCGGGTAGAACAGGCTCGGGATGGCCAAGAAGCTTGGGAAAAGCTCCGGGGTGGGTTGCCCTGCGAGTTGGTGTTCTGTGACATTGAAATGCCTCGCATGGATGGTTTAGAACTGCTGTCCCGGATCCAAAAGGATGAAAATCTCGCCAAGATTCCCGTGGCCATGTTGACTTCCCGGGGGGCCGATCGCCATCGGCAAATGGCTGCGGAGCTCGGGGCTAGTGCTTACTTCACGAAGCCCTACCTGGAGGAAGTGCTGTTGGATGCCGCCCAAAAAATGCGCCAAGGGGATGTGCTTTTAGCCGGCAGTACCAGACAACCCACCCGTGCCGAAGCTGACGCGGGAGATTTTGAACCTCTGGATGATGTGTCAGTGAAGGTGACAGCGCCCAAAATTTTAATCGTGGACGATTCAGTAACCGTGCGGGAGCTGCTGGCTATTTCCTTCCAGAAGGCGGGCTACCATGTGGAACGGGCCCGGGACGGACAGGATGCGTTAAATCAATTGCTAGAAAATCCGGACTTTAGCTTGGTGTTCTGTGACATTGAAATGCCCCGTTTGGATGGGCTGGCGTTGCTTGGGGAAATTCAAAAGTACCCTGATTTAAGTCATATTCCCATTGCGATGCTCACTTCCCGGGGGGCAGGACGACACCGAAAAATTGCGGCGGAATGGGGGGCAAAGGCCTATTTCACCAAACCCTATGTGGAGGACCATTTGCTTGAGGCGGCGCAGCGGTTAATTGCTGGGGAAGTTTTATTGGGTGAAGATGGTAAGGTGGTGGCGTAACAAAGGTGGCGATCGCCTTTCGTCTTTCCAGCAACGTTTTAGGAATTAGGAAACTCGCCATGGTGCGCAGTGCGATGACTCAGGGTCAGTGGTTTGGTTTGGGTGTGTGTCTGGGACTTGGATTTTTGGGGTCTGGCGTGTTACCCGCCCAGGCCGTCGAAATTGAAGTGGGCATTATCCAGCGGTTTGGGGAGGAGCAGAATGATACCTTGAGCATTGCCAGTGTGCCGGGCGATCGCCTTGCGCTAGAGATCACCAGTGGCGGTAAAAAACAGACGCTCCAGACCAATGAAATTACCCTGGAAGTGGCGGCCCAACCCTTACCCCAAGCAGAACTTGCCGAATACATTGTTCTCAGTGACCAGGGTACCTTTGAAACGGCAGAGGACAGCGCAAAATTTTGGCGTTCCCTGGGGATCGCGGTGGAAATTACCCAACCGGGGCGCTGGCAGGTGTGGGCCAAGCGGGATGTCTATAAAACCCCCCTCCTCCGCCGGCTCTTACTCCAGGAATTAAAAGCGAAAGGTTACACCACCCCCTATCTCAGTTCCACGGTGCGCACCGAAAAGGCGATCACCTCCTTCGTGGTGGGGGGTTATCGGTACAATCGAGCTAATGTGACGATCCGTTCTGGCAATGGCTTGTTTGACATCCAGGAAGATGGTGGCCCTAAAAGTCGCTTTGCGGGAGAACTGAGGCTGCAACCCAACGCCTACGGTACCTTTACCCTCGTCAATGATGTGGATATTGAGGTGTATTTACGGGGGGTTGTGCCCTACGAAATTGGCCCCAATGCTCCGGATAATGCCGTCGAAGCCCAAACCATCATCGCCCGCACCTATGCCCTACGGAACCTGCGGCGGTTTGAGGCCGATAACTATGAACTTTGTGCCACGGTGCATTGTCAGGTTTACAAAGGACTCCAGGGAACCAATCCTCGCATCGACCAGGCGATCGCCCGTACCGAGGGCTTAGTGCTGACCTATAACAACGAATTGGTGGATGCCCTCTATTCCTCCACCACCGGCGGCGTGACGGCTTCTTTTAGTGATGTGTGGGATGGGGCGGAGCGACCTTACCTCAAGGCGGTGATTGATGCTCCTAATCCGGTCTGGGATCTCAAGGGGAATTCCCTCGCCGACGAACAAACATTCCGCAAATTTATCGCCCTTGACCAAGGTTTTAATGAAACGGGCCGCAGTGTTTTTCGTTGGGAACGGGCCGCTACCCTCCAAGAATTGGCCACCACTCTGCAAACCTACCTAGAACGCACCCAAAATCCCCTCGCTGGCATTAAAACGGTGCAAAAACTCGAAATTAAACGGCGATCACCTTCGGGTCGGGTCTTGGAACTGGATGTCACCACCGACCGGCGCATTGTCAAACTCCTAAAAAATGAAATTCGCAGTGCCCTGGGGCCGCCCCGCAGTACCCTGTTTTACCTCGAGCCGAATCTCAATGGTCAAAATCAACTGACGGGCTACACCTTTGTGGGCGGTGGTTTTGGTCACGGGGTCGGCATGAGTCAATACGGTTCCTACAATCTAGCTAATCTAGGCTGGTCAGCGGCGCGGATTCTGCAGTTTTACTACCCTGGCACCACTCTCCAACCCTTAAATGATTCCATCGTCTTCTGGCAGGAAAGCCCCTAAAGATAAGTGGATACCGACCGCAGGGATTCCGGAATGGCGATCGCCTCGGGAAATTCCAACAAAGTTTCTGTGCTGCCGAGGTAACCGGAGGTGGTAAAGGCCATCAACATTCGCCCTAGGGCAACCCACACCACCCGGTCAAACTCCCAATTTCCCTGCCTAGGCGCATAGCAAGCAATGGATTTTAACGCCCAAAAATAACTATTACGCACCACCGAACCACCTTTTTTGTAGGGGGGTAAATCGTCCTGGTGGATGCAGAGAATGTCATCCTGGAGGGCTACAACACGCATAACTTGATCAACGAAATCATCCAGCCCATTCTAAGATCTATACCTTCTCCCTTGGGGGAGAGGTCACAAACTTTGTCGGAGTCTTTGAGCTGCCTCAAACCATGGGGTTTGTCCCTGTTGGCCATAGAGGGCGAGGGCGTAGTCCAAGAGGGGGATCGCCGCTGTAGTTTGGTTCTGCTGGATTAACAGTTGGGCGGCGGCAAAATAGGCATTGGCATAGGTCGAGTCTTTTTCGCTACTGGTGCGGAATGCTTGTAGGGCTTCGGGTAAATTTCCCTGTTGAATGAATAAACGTCCCTGGAGATAATGCACCGCCGCCAGATCCGGTTGGGTTTTGAGCAACGCTTCAATCAACGGTTGGGCTGCTTCTGGGCGATCGCCTTCGAGGTATAGTTCCGCCAGTTGGATCGCCGGGTCAGGAAAATCAGGGGCCAGTTGCCGCGCTTGCTGCCAGGCTTGGCTTGCTCTTTCCCGGTTCCCCTGGTGCCGATAAATTAAACCTAAGTTGTAATGGGCGATCGCCAAATTGGGATCTAGCTCCAAGGCCCGCTGGAGATAGGGTTCTGCCTGCAACCAGTTTTGACTATCAATGAGAATCCCCCCTAAGTTTGCATAGGCCACCGCAAAGGTAGGTTGGAGCGTAATGGTTTCCGCGAAGGCCCGGGCCGCATTTTGGAGATCCCCCCGTTGCCCCAGGGCTAAACCGAGGTTGTAATGGGCTTGCCAGAGACGTGGATCTAAGGCGATCGCCTGTTGAAATGCCGTAATTGCCCCCCCTAGGTTTCCCTGTTGAATGAGCGTTATCCCCGCACTGAGCTTTTCTTTAGCCGCTGGGGTGGTTGGGGTAATGGTGGTGGGCCATGGTTGCCCGTTTGATTCTGGGGGAGACCCTTGGGCGATCGCCTTATGGGGATGAATGCTCTCCAAACCCAGAAAGAACAGCACTAGCCCAATGTTGCGAACCGTAAATAAATTCAGCCCAGATTTACAGATTTTCATTCAACTTAAACTTAGACGCGCCATACCTTACAAGACATATCAGTTTTAGCCTGTCCCCTCCCCAAGGGCGTTAGGCTTACCACTAGGGAGGATCTGGCCCCCATACCCAAGAAGTTTCCCCATTTCCGTAAGTTCCTTCCGGCCCCATTGATTAACCAACCATCCCGACCTTCCGATTCTCCACAAACAACCCACCGTTCGGCTTGTCCTGCTCCAATCACGAGACCAAAAACTATGACTAGAACGACTGAAAATATCCGTAATATCGCGATCATTGGCCCCTATTCCGCCGGCAAAACCACCCTCCTCGAAAGTCTCCTGTTCCTCACCCAGGCCACCACCCGCAAAGGCCGCATCGAAGATAAAAATACCATTGGTGACAGTAGCCCCGAAGCCCGTAACCATGCCATGGGCGTTGAACTATCCCTTGCCAGCACCCGCTACAAAGATATTGAACTCACCTTTCTTGATTGCCCCGGTTCCATCGAATTTCTCCAGGAAACCTACAATGCCCTAGTGGGGGTCGGGACTGCCGTAATCGTCTGTGAACCGGAAACCGAAAGAATTCTGACCCTATCTCCCCTGTTTAAATTCCTCGACGATTGGAATATCCCCCACATTGTTTTCATTAACAAAATGGACCGGGCAAAAAATAATTTCCTCGATGTCCTCGCCACTCTCCAGGAAGCCTCTAACCGTCCCCTCGTTCCCCAACAGTACCCCATCCGGAAAGAGCAAACCCTCCTCGGCTACATTGACTTAGTTTCTGAGCAGGCCTACCACTACCATCCCGATTGCCCCGCCGACCCGGTTCCCTTTCCCGAAGACCTCCACATTGAGGAACAGATTACCCGGGAAGAAATGCTCGAAACCCTGGCCGATTTTGATGATGAGCTACTCAATATGCTCCTGGAAGAGGTCGCTCCCTCCTCGGAAAAAATTCTCCAGGATCTGCGCCAGGAACTCAGTGCTGACCAAATTGTGCCCGTGGTTTTTGGCATCGCCACCGAAGACTATGGCGTACGTCCCCTCCTCGATATTTTGGTTCAGGAAGCCCCTGCCCCCGTGGATACAACAGCACGCCGGGAACTTAAGGCCGCTCCTGGGGAAACCGTTGTGCAGGTGCTGAAAAATTTCTATACGCCCCAGGGGGGTAAATTATCCCTCGTGCGGGTTTGGCAAGGGGAACTCCTGGAAGGAATGCTCCTTAATGGTCTGCGGCCAGCGGGCATTTATCAGCTCATGGGCAACCAACAAAAACCGGTCCAAAAGGCGATCGCCGGGGAAATTATCGCCCTTGCGCGGTTAGAAGATATCAAAGCAGGTCAAACTCTCAGTAGTGGCCCTCAACCCTGTCAGCTCCTCCGCACCGCCACCGTGATGCAGCCGGTTTACGCTTTGGCGATCGCCCCAGAAAATCGCAAGGATGAAGTTAAACTCAGCGCAGCCCTGAACAAACTCATCGACGAAGATCCGGCCCTCGCCTGGGAACAGCACGGGGACACCCACGAAGTGATCCTCTGGGGCCAGGGGGATATTCACCTCCAGGTAGCCTTGGAGCGATTGCGTCGCAAATATAACCTCCCGATGGCAACCCATCTTCCCCGGGTACCCTACAAAGAAACCATCCGCCATGGTGGGACTTCCCACGGTCGTTATAAGCACCAAACGGGGGGGCACGGGGCCTTTGGCGATGTGTATCTCGACATTAAACCTCTGGAACGGGGCAGTGGTTTCCAGTTCCACGAATCCATCGTCGGCGGTGTCGTCCCGAAGCAATATATCCCTGGGGTAGAAATGGGGGTGCGGGAATATCTCGTGCAGGGGCCTTTGGGTTTCCCGGTGGTGGATGTGGACGTGACCCTCACCAATGGTTCCTACCATTCCGTAGACAGTTCAGAACAGGCCTTTAAACAAGCTGCTCGCATCGCCATGGCCGAAGGGATGCCCCTCTGCGACCCCCAACTGCTAGAGCCAATTTTGACGATCAATATCTACATTCCCAATGAATTCACCGCCAACGCGCTGCAATTGATCAGCGGTAAACGGGGGCAGATCCTCGGCTACGAAAGTTTGACGGATTGGCGCGGCTGGGATCACATTACGGCCTATTTCCCCTTTGCTGAAATGCACCATCTGATCATTGAGTTGCGATCGCTCACCTTTGGGGTCGGCTTCTTTGATTGGCAGTATGACCACCTCCAGGAAGTGCCGGAGAAGGTGTCTGAACAAGTTTTAGCAACCCTGAAAAATCCTTAAATTTCATTATCACTAAAAAGTAATCAAACCCCGATGGACAACCCATTGGGGACTTTTTTGGGGAGGCGATCGCCTTTGGGGATCTCGCTATACTAAAAAGCAAAGTGCTATAACCCCAGGAGGTGCGCCCCATGTGCATTTGCGTAGATTGTGAGTATGTAGACCGTTGCGAAACCTACCACGTCGTCGAAACCCAGCACCAACAACCCCACCTGACCGAGCACCCGGACTTTTCCCCCACTGAACCAACCATTAATGTCAACATTCGATCCACAGGGGAGATCATTGAAATGGAATGGGATGTGGTCGGTTGTGCCAGTTTTTCCCCGGAAAAAGGGAAATGGGCCCGGTTACGCCCCGGTGAGGCGGTACCCACCTAAAGATCCCAAGGCCATCGTTAATTCGTAGATTTTCTCCAGTAGAATAGCGAGCATAAATCTGTGGACTTTAGACTTTAAAGGTGCGGGAAAAATCCATGAATGCTAAACATTTGGCAGTGACCCTGATTGCCCTAGGAAGTACGTTGTCTGGCCCTAAGGCGATCGCCCAAGCCACCATGAAAAATGGCTTTCTCAATGTTCAAATGCGGACGGCCCTCTGTGCCCAGAACTGGCCCCGGGCAATCCAAGTCCTTGATACCATGCAGCGGATTAGCCCCAAAGACCGTACCAGCTTGGAACAATACCGGTCGTTTCTGGTGAATTTCCGTGACAATGAGACCCGCATCTTCGCTTGGCCACCCTCGGAATATTGCAGTGGTGCCAGCAGTGCCCTCCCGAATCCCGCCGCAACCCCCAATGGCAACCCCACCAGCGCAACGCCGATAACTCCCCCAGCCCAGTCTGACCCTGGAACGCGCCCTGAGACGGTACCTACTTTCTAGGTGTTACAAAAAAGTAGCTTAATTATTTTGGGCGATCGCCTCGGAACGGATTTGGGCCGCATGGACAAAAACAATTGTGCTATACAGCTGCCAAGCGGGATCCCAATAGGTATCCTGGTGAGCTTCCTGGCGAAATAAATGAACCTGGGGTTGAATTTTCCGCAACAGTTCGGGAAAATCCCGGGCATCATTGGCGAAACGCTTAAAATCTGACCATTGCTTGGCATGGGGCAAGTGTTGGGCCAGTTGTTGCTGCATTTGGTTCCAATTCCGGCGGCTGCTAAAATTTTCGATGGGGTGCGCTGGATCTGCCAAGAAAGAAAATCCCCGCTGAAACTGGTAATGCTGGTCATTGAACCGGAAAATCAGTTGGCGATCGCCCCAGTGCAGATCACAAAATTGCGCATAATCCAAAATCTTCGTTTTGTAATAGGGTTTGCCCCGACCATCTTTTTCCTGGGACTCCTCAAAAATTGGCAGCATTCCCGTCACCCATTGGGAAATCCCTGACCAGGGAACTGTGAACGTTACGGGCTGTTCCCTTCCGTCAAGGCCATGGATAATCAATTCCGGTACCAATTGTTCAATGGACTGCACCTGGATCACCTGAATATTTTCCAGTTGGGCCAACGATAGACAAAAACTAGGAATATTTCCCGAGGCGAGGGCTTTCCCTAGAAAACGCAGTTCCCCCAAGGCTCCCGTCCGGAATAGTCGCCAGGATTTTAGGGGCAGTTGCAACCCCGCCGAGTAGGCATCGGTACGCAAGACCGTCGCAAAATGTTGGGCCGCCGTTTTCTTTTGATTGGGGCTAATCGGTTCCAATATCATCAAGCCATAGGCTTCTCCCCCAGGGGCTGCTTTTTCCTGGGCGATCGCTGCCTGGGTAAGGGCGAATTCCCGCGCTTCGAGTCGGGCTAAACCTTGGCGCGCTTGGGTGACCACCTTCGGTAATGAGACCCCCTTAAGCAGTTGACGATAGGCCTGTTCTGCCTTTTCCCACCGTTCCGTTCCCTCATACCATCTCGCCACATACAACCGAAACCAAGGATTGTCGGGGTCGACCTTTTGCCACTGGCGCAACAACTGGCGCATCTGACCGTAATCTTCCGCTGCGAGAGCCGCTTGAATTTGTTTAAGTACAGAAACGGATTGGGCCATAGGTCAATTTTCCCAAGGCGATCGCCTACAAGTTGCATCCATTCTATCCAGTTCATCCCACAAAAAAAGGGACATTGCTGTCCCCCAAAAAAACAATAAATTTCGCAACAAAAATCGCTGAAATCCTAAGCCATCCGCGAGTAGTATTCCACAACGAGTAGTTCATTGATTTGGAGGGCAACCCATTCCCGCTCAATGACGCCATTGACCTTACCAGTGAAGGTAGCCTTATCAAATTCTAGGTGGCTGGGAATATTCGCCAAACCAGGAAATTCCATGTTAGCTTCCACCAACTTCCGGGAGCGATCGCGATCACGCACCGTGATCACATCCCCAGGACGACACTGATAGCTAGGAATATCCACAACGCGGCCATTCACAAGGATATGACCGTGGTTTACTAACTGACGCGCCCCAGGAATTGTCCCTGCCATCCCTAAACGGAAAACAGTGTTATCCAATCGCATTTCCAGCAGTTGCAGCAGTGCTTGACCAGTAGAACCAGTGGCCCGACGGGCTTTGCGGACATAACGGATCAATTGCTTCTCAGAAACACCATAGTTGAAGCGCAGCTTTTGCTTTTCTTCCAGACGAATTGCATATTCAGAACGCTTACGACGGCCTTGGCCATGTTGTCCCGGGGGATATTCCCGACGGGCGCTCTTCCGGGTCAAACCCGGTAATTCTCCAAGTCTACGGGTAATGCGCAGACGTGCTCCACGATAACGAGCCATAAGGTTTTCTTTCTCCTTACAAGTTTAAGAAAAGTGAGTATGGAAACAAAGACCTCAAACCGCTTACTACGGCTCTTTTTGAGATATGTTACCCACGGGAGGGAGGTCGAAACTGGACGTCCCACGGGCTGTAAAACGCTTCTGCTTTGACGATGCTCAAAACATGGAAGCAGGTCAACCAGAAAATTTCACAATCTCACAAATATATCATGCCCTCGTCGTAATTCCTGTTTTAACCCCATGAAATTGCCCTGGCCCGGCGCTGCGCTCTTGTCGAAACTGGGAAATTATGATTTACTTGTAAGAGTGCCCAAACGGGGGTGTGGCGGAATGGTAGACGCTGCGGACTTAAAATCCGTTGACTATAAAAAGTCGTGAGAGTTCAAGTCTCTCTACCCCCATCGAAAAGAAGTGAACGGATTTAGCCCAGCCCCAATGACGACCTTGAAGACTCGTCCGGAGTGTTTCGTTTTTCTTTCCCAGCTTAAATGCGCTGGAATAAACCCCTAGAAACGCTCGACACTGCCGAGGAAAACAGGTTCTACGCGAATGGCCTTGATGCTGGAGGGGCGCACAACCATAAACTCTCCCTGCATGGTTTTAATGGGGACATTGATAAAATCGTCAGCGTCGGCCTTAGGAATCAAAACACTGCTGTACCACTTTTGAAATTCTTTGATGTCACTGAAGCGTACTTCTTCGCGGTGACCACCTTCAATCAGGAAGAAAACGGCGTATTCGTCTGCTTGTCTGGGCATAGGGTCTTATACTCGGCAGGGGTCAAATCCAGGAAAACCAAAGTGCAATTGATTCTTTGACCTAGTGTATCTCAGGTTGCCCGCTACGCCATGGTGTTGTGTATTTTATTTGCAATACACACTGATGTCTTCACCGGTTTCTACGAGGAAATTTAAAGCCCGGAAACGGAGGGCAACTAATTCGTTATATAAGGGATTCAGCTTGCACAGGGGAGGGATGCTAAAAAGAATCCGACCGAGGAAACTCACATCACGGGCAAAGGGGCATTGGGCAGGGATGAGGCGACAAACTAGATGGGCGGCATCGGCACTGGTAAATTCGATGGCATTGAGCCAAAAGCGGACAGATTGGAAAATATCAAAGCGTCGATTACGGAAAAGACCAGCATAGTGGAGGTGATTTCGGTTGCTGCGGGATGGGTTCATGGAGGGGGCTCCCTTATTGAGGAAAACAGATGGTGACGGAGGGGGCAGCGGTGGTTAGTGATGGCGGAAAAATTTGTGATGGGATGCGCCGTGGGGAGGTCATTGTACAACGGCGGCCGGAGGCGATCGCTAACTCCATTTTAGTATCGGAAAATGGGCTTGGGAAAACCGTGATAGAAATAACAATTTTTTTCAAAATCAGCGCTTTTTTCACCCTAGATCAAAGATTTTCCGTATTTTGGCGTAGCTTTAGGGGAGAGGGGTGATGGTTTTAAGGGAGGCGATCGCCGTGGTGCTGCCGGCTCTGTGGATTTCCCTAAAGGTGGCGGCTGGGGCAACGGTGCTGTCGGCTGTTTTAGGGGGGGCATTGGCCTATGGCATTGTCCGGTATCGGTTCTGGGGAAAATTCTGGTTAGAGGCGATCGCCACTTTACCCCTGGTGATGCCCCCGACCGTTGTGGGGTTTTATCTATTGCAACTGTTGAGTCAAACGGGGCCCATCGGCTTCTGGTTGGAGAAGTGGTTCAATTTTCGCCTAATTTTTTCCTGGCAGGGAGCCACCATTGCGGCGACGGTGATGGCCTTACCCCTAATGTTTAAAACCACTAAAGCCGCCCTCCAAAGTGTGGATCCTATCTACCTCGAAGCAGCAGCAACCTTGGGGCAATCGGAGTGGCAAATTCTCTGGCGGGTATGGCTGCCCCTGGCAAATCGGGGGGTGCTGGCGGGGGTGCTCCTGAGCTTTACCCGGGCCCTCGGCGAATTTGGGGCAACATTGATGGTGGCGGGCAACATCCCTCGGCTGACCCAAACCATGCCCATGGCTGTTTACGAAGCAGTACAAACCGGAAATCAAACCCTCGCCGTTATTTTTGTGGTGATTTTGACGGGGATTTCCTTCCTGAGTTTGCTGCTCACCCAGTACCTCGAATCCCGGACAACGATAAAACCCCAGTTTTTCCGCTGAAGGACTGGCATTGCTGGGTCTCAGGGCATGAACTGGAAAAATCTTCACCGCCTATCTAGTCAGAGGGCAATAAAGATGTTATGTTTGTAAGAGTGTCTAAACCACTTGCGGGTGTAGTTTAGTGGTAAAACCTCAGCCTTCCAAGCTGATGATAGGGGTTCGATTCCCCTCACCCGCTT
>JAYKIK010000022.1:0-4976 GCA_035284725.1 Synechococcus sp. | reverse complement strand
GTCTCCTTGCTCAAAATTCTGCTTTTAGTGAATTGCCTAAAGTCAGTCAAGGTCGCACGCCACCGAGCCTCGAAAAGATTGTTTCTCTAGAGCCTGACCTTGTTGTTGGTGCAGTAGGATTCCATGATCAAATTCTCGAAAAATTGTCAGAATTGGGCATTGCAACAATGGCAGTAGAAGTCTCTGATTGGCAATCTTTAGAAGAGCTAACCCGTACTTTAGCTAACAAAATGGGGGTCGATCCAGAACCTCTGCTTGCTGAATATACCGCCTTCCTTCCTGATAGTCCTAGTACTACCGAATCTGCCTTAGTTTTAGTCAGTAATCAACCAATTATGTCGCCGAATCGCGAGAGTTGGGCTGGTGATTTATTGGAACAATTTGCGATTAACAATGTGGTCGCCGAGTTACAGGGAGACAGTCCCCAACAAGGCTATATCACCCTTTCTCCAGAGAAAATTCTGGAGGCGAATCCTGAAATTCTTATTTTGGTAGATGTTGGTGATGAATCCCTTGATCAATTGAAAGCGGCACCTTTTTGGGGGGATTTGAATGCAGTGAAAAAGAATCGGGTTTATACCTTCGATTATTACGGTTTAGTAAATCCTGGTGGTATTGACGCGATTCAGGTGGCAACGGAGAAACTAAAGAATGTGTCCACACTGATTAATTAGTGGGTTATAGGGTTCCTTCCAACAAAAGTACATCAGCCAAAGGCGGGTATTTGCTTGAGTCCTTGAGAGAGAAATTGTTACGTTCGAGTGGTGAACTTGTATTCCTGTTCTCGATGTCTTTAGTATCCCCTGCTCACCAAAATAATTCTGTGACACTAAGCTTTCTCACCCATGTGCTTCGTCAAAACCGTGACTGACTCAAATAGCCTCACCCCCTAGAAAAAAGTCATGGTTTGCGGTGATTCTAGTCACAAAAAATCCTAAAAAATCATTGAGCGACTTTATCTGAAACGCTCTTTCTCCCTATGAATGCAGCGTTCAAATTTTTTAAGGGGCAAACGAACGGTAAATTAGCTGCCTTGGGCTACATCACTCTGGACTTGGATGGAACCTTGGTGGGTATCGGCGATCGCCGCCCTGACTTTTTGGGGGTTTCCTGTGGGGGCAACTGGCGTGGAATTCCCCCAAATGTCCTGAACCCAGAGAAATTTACCCAAAACCAAGCGCCGTATTATAGTTAACCGTGCGAAAAATCACGTGATCAGTACTGGGATTGTAGAGGGTATAGGTGGCTTGTTTCGGAACCCGTCCCACATTACCAACCCCAATCAACAGGCGATCGCCCCTCTCGTAGTCCTGGGCAACCTGCCCTTGATCTAACGTTGTTACCGTGGCGGCAACTTTCCCTGCTGCCACCCGATACTGAAACAGTTGACCAGAGCGCCCACAGAAAAGGCGATTGCTTCCTGTCCGGGAAAGACGATCCAGCAACGTTAGGGGGGAGATCTCCGGCGTAAGGGCTTCAAAGACCGTCAAACTACTGCCATGGAGTAGCAAACAATCTAACTCCGCAAAGCCGAAATGCAGTTGACTAAACCAACGCACGGTTTCCGGAGGCACATGATCCCAGAGTTGTTTCAAAATTGCACTGCCCCGCTCCGCCAGAAAAGGATTTTCCTCCGGTTCCGCCACCAACCCCCGCACAATCAGGCATTGTTCCTCCCAAGCTCCTTTACAAACCTGGGGGATGAGTTCGCCTCGGTTGGGGTAACGGATGCGTTGAACAACGGCGTTGCCAGCGGGAGTCCCATCAATGAGATCCCCCAGAATATAGAGATCTGTAACCCTGGGGGTTTGCCGCTGAATATCCTGTAACACCGCTTCATAGGCGGCTAAATTGCCTTCGATACCGCTTAAAATTGCCCATTGCATGATCGTTTTACACCCCCCGTTCACAGAGATGGTTCGGATCATCGGCAAGTTCGGCAAATTCCAGCCCCTGGGCTAATCGCCACGCAAAAATCGGCGGTAATCCTTTCTCGATAATGGCTGCACAGGTTTTGTTGTAGTCATACTCCACTTCCCGTAATTGCACCTGATCGCGATCGCCGTCATAGATCACATAGGTGGCATTGGGGCGACCATGGCGCGGTTCACCAACGGATCCGGCATTCACGATGCGTTTGATAGGTGCTGTAAATTCCTGCTCCGGGGCGATCGCCTTACCAGAATTCGTCTGGACAGAAAATTTTATAGAAGCCTGATCCAAGGTGCGCACATAGGGAACATGGGTATGCCCACAGAAGAGAATATCCGCCCCCGTACTTAAAACCCGTTCCAGGGCGAGAAAGCCATCCAGTTCCGGCAAGAGATATTCATGCTGACTCTGGGGGCTACCGTGGGTAAAGGCAAATTGTTCCCGCTTGAGAACCTTGGGTAATTGGGCGAGGTAGGCACGGGTTTCTGGATAAACAGCTTTGTCTGTCCATTGGTGGGCGAGTTTGCCCCGTTTTTCCGCCAGGAGGGAAGGATAACTACAATCGCAGGCATTTAAACCATCGACAATATCCTCATCCCAACAGCCTTGCACCGTAGGAATATCCAAAGATCGCACCAATTCCACCACCTGATTGGGATAGGGACCATAGCCCACTAAATCCCCTAGGCAATAAATTTGATCCACTCGCTGATCCTCAATGTCATTCAGCACCGTGGTCAGGGCTTCATAGTTCCCGTGGATACAGGAAATGACTGCTATTTTCATTGGTTTAAGTCTAAATTTGATAATGCGGTAATCTGCAATGCGGCAAATTGCGTTGCTGGTTTTGGGAAAAATTCTGGGAGAAGTGGGACAAGGGTCTAGGCAAAATTAGACGGTGGCATACTCCGCTTCCGGGATGGCTTGTTGTTGCCGAATTTGTGCTTGGTAGTAGTCCAGCAGTTCATCATTCAGACAACAATCGAGGAGGGTGTCCGCCATCTGTCGCCCATCGAGTTGTGTGCCGATCACTTCCAAGCCGCTAAACCGTTCTGGTCTGCCCGTTAACCAAGTTTCTCCGGGAAGCTCCCGGTGCAGACTGTCTGCCATGCCCACCACGTAGTCGAGATAAAATGCCCGTCCATCGACAATTTCGACAATGCCCTTTGCTCGCTGGATGTTGCCATAGGCTCCGGCGGTGAGTTCATCCCAAAAGATATTGAGACTGGCAGGATCAAATACTTGTCCCCGGAGGGGCGATCGCCACACTTGGATTTCCGGGGAGGGCAACGGCATGGGCACTTCGATGATCTGATCCGCCCAGTCATGCCAGGGGGAATTCGCCATCTGATCAGACACAAATGCTAACCGTTGACAGGGATAGCCCGCCGCCGCCAAGGTCTGGAGGAGTTGTTCCCCGGAGGCAAGGGCAACATAAAAGCCCAATTCTAAAATGGCGATCGCCCCCTGTTCCACTGCCCCAATGAGTTCTAGTTCCTGCCCCTCCTCTAGAAATTGCCAATGGGGAAAGTCGAGGGCAAGACAATGGCGATCCACCGCGCAATCCACCGTCCGGGGCGCAAAGTAGGTAATCGGCTCCGGATGTCCCTGCAACTGTTGCCGGAGCCACTGGGTTTTCCCTGAGCCTGCCTGTCCGGCGATCGCCACAAGGGCTGTTTTTGTCCAATCAATCATCCTGTTGCTCTTCCTGCCAGCAGACGAGCTAGCTTTTGATTTTGTGCTAAGTTGCAATGGGGTTATTTTGATAATGACTATCATTATTGGCAAAAAGATTACAAATGTCTACTCAGCAACAGTGTGATATCGCCGTCATCGGAGCGGGAATTCAGGGATTAACCTTGGTGCTGCATCTTCTGAAAAAGCGTCCCCAATGGTATAAGCGCATTACTGTGTTTGATCCAAGGGGGGAATGGTTAGCCCAGTGGTCAGAGCAGTTTGCCGCCCAGGAAATTCCCCATCTGCGATCGCCAGCGGTGCATCACCCCCACCCGGATCCTTTTGCCCTGCGGCGGTTTGCTGAAAGCCGTCCCCAGGAGTTATTTCCGCCCTACGATCTGCCCGGCACGAAGTTATTTGCAGATTTCTGCCGGGGGGCGATCGCCGAATGTCATCTCGATCAGTTATTAATCCCAGAGGCAGTCATTGATTTGGAGCCACCTGCCCCTGGACAAAAACAATTTCAGTTAACCCTCGGCAATGGTCAGCGCTGGCAAGCAAGGCGGGTCATTCTGGCGACCAACCGCACCGAGCGACAAATGCCCCCTTGGGTAACAAACATTGCTGGGGACTATCCGGGCGATCGCCTGTGCCATAGTGAGGCGGTGGATCTCCGTGCCCTATCGCTCCGGGGTGAAAAAGTGGTGATTATTGGCGGGGGGCTGTCTAGTGGTCATTTGGCATTAGGGGCAATGAAGCGTCAAGCCGCGGTCACCTTAATTGCCCGTCGTCCCTTCCAAGAAAAACTGTTCGATGCCGATGCGGGTTGGCTTGGTCCCAAATATCTCAAGGGATTTTATGCCGAAACCGATTGGCAAAAACGCCACCAAATGATCCTACAAGCTCGGAATGGGGGTTCCCTTACCCCGGCGATGATGCACCAACTCCGCCGCGCCGAACGCCAAGGGAAACTTACCCTAAAACCCCACTGCCAAATCCAAGCCGCCCACTGGCAGGATAATCACTGGCAATTACGCTGCGACAACGGGGAAATCATCAACGGCGATCGCCTCTGGTTGGCGACGGGGACTCGATTTACGATCACCGCTGAACCCCTCCTGAAAAAAGTGCGGGAACAGTACCCCCAACCCACCGTCAAAGGTTTACCCATCCTGGATGAATATTTGCGCTGGCAAGGCTGTGATCTTTTTCTGATGGGAGGACTGGCTGCCCTACAGATTGGACCCACCGCCCGAAACATTTCCGGTGCGCGCATGGCGGGCGATCGCCTCGTACCTGCCCTCACCAAAGCGAGTTTACAGCGTCTCTATCCCGTGGGCACTTGCACCAGTATCACCGCCTAAACC
>JAYKIK010000021.1:0-28192 GCA_035284725.1 Synechococcus sp. | reverse complement strand
AACCCACATTCCGCAGGTAGTACATGGTTATTAAAAAGAGCCGAATGTAGTCATCAATAGAAGTACAAAAGACATCCCATAATTTGAGCAACTGCTGCGGCTAATCGTCAGCTTAGGGATAGTGGATAATGTCCGATAATTTGAGGATATCAATGGATAGAGGCAGTGGGCATGGATGCAGAATTACAGGTAGAAAGTCTCGACCATCTGGGTCTAGTGGCCGGTGTGATTGATGAGTTGGGATTGGTGAAATTGACCGATGAGTTATTGCCGGGACATCCTCAAAATCACATTAGCAGTGGCCAAGTAGTGAAGGCGATGATACTGAACTGCTTTGGCTTTCTGAGTGCCCCGTTGTATCTGTTCAGTGAGTTTTTTGAGAGTAAGCCAGTAGCCCATCTGCTGGGAGAGGGAATAGAAGCGAAACACCTGAATGATGACCGGATTGGGCGAGTGCTAGATGGGTTGTATGAATCAGGGGTGACGATGTTTTTCCTGAAGGCAGCAATGGAAGCAGTGGAGCGCTGTGGGGTAAAAACAAAACAATGCCACCTGGATTCGAGTTCCTTCTCTGTGGAGGGAGAATATGCGGTAGAAAGAGAAGGAGAAAAAGAGTTTCAGAGCATTGAGATTTGTCGAGGCTATTCCCGAGACCAACGGCCAGACCTAAAGCAATACCTGGTGAATCTAGTGTGCAGTCGAGACGGGGGAGTGCCCCTGTGGTTGAAAGTGGCCGGTGGGAATCAAAGTGATGGGGTGACCTTTGCCAAAATTATGGAAGAATTCCAAGGGCAGTGGAATCTAGAGAGTCTGTTTGTGATGGATGCGGCCTTCTACAGTCAGTCCAATGTGCAGAAGGTATCTTCGTTGAAATGGTTATCCCGGGTACCCCAGACCATTGGTGCAGCGAAGAAGGTGATTCAGGGGTCAACGGCTGATTGGACCGAAGTGGAATGTCAGCTACCGGGCTATCAGATGTGGGAAACCCGGCAGAATTATGGGGGAGAGGAACAGCGCTGGCTATTGATTGAGAGTGGTCATCGTCAGGGGAATCCAGACCTATGGGAAAAGGAACTGCACAAATGTGAGCGGGGTCTGAAGAAGGAATGGAAACAACTGCAGAACAGGGTCTTTGCCTGTCGTCCAGATGCCTATGAGGCGCTACTGCAATTTAATGAATCCCTGGAATATCACCAATTAATCCAGGTATCTCTGGAAACGATGCGTCCTCGACGAGCACCAGGACAAGCCCGTGGAGAAAAATCGACGACCCCTGTGGAGGGTTATCGTCTCCGTGGACAATTGGAGCGCAAACCGGGTATTGAGGTACCACTCACCCGACAAGTTAGCCGTTTTATTTTGGCTACCAATCAGCTGGACCATCAGGAGTGGCCAGGGGAAAAACTCCTGATGGAGTATAAGCAGCAACAGCAGGTGGAGCGGGGATTTCGTTTCCTGAAAGACCCTCTTTTCTTCACCAGTAGCGTCTTTGTGAAGAAGCCTCAACGTATCGAGGCCTTGGCGCTGCTGATGGCCTTGACTCTTCTGGTGTACACCATTGCTGAGCGAAAACTACGACAAAATTTAGCCATCGCCCAGGAGACAGTGCTCGACCAACTTAAGAGACCGACGGCCAGACCCACATTCCGTTGGATTCTGCAGAAGTTTCAGGGTATCCATCTGGTTCTCCTGAATGGAGTGCAACAAATTACCAATCTTACTGAGGAGCGTCGACGCATCATCCAACTACTCGGCCCTCCTGTCTGCCGCTACTACCTCCTTCCAACCCCTCAGCCTACCTGCGGAATGTAGGATTCAAAACTCAATAATCGGTACTTTCAGGGAGGGATTTATCCTTCCTTTTTAATTGTTTTAAAACAGCTTTACACGAGATCATTCCTGGCCCCAAAAAAACGATAAAGGGCTGCTCCCAAGAGCCATAGGCTTTGGCCCTTAACTAACCAGTTTCCCCAGCGGACGTAGGGCGTTTTTTCCGTAAGACGGTAGATGGTTTCACTGTGGGTGGCAAATTCGTTTAAAGTCGACAGCCATCGGGTTTCACCCGTCGGGGTAATTACCCCAGAATGGCCGGTATTGTTGGCACGGATTAACCAGCGGTCATTGGCGATCGCCTGCATCACATCGAGGGCATGGTGTTGGGCGGGCATGGTTTCGCTGTAGTGGGCATCATTGGAAGCAACGATGATAAATTCCCCTCCGGCAGCGGTTTGGTGGCGGAAATGTTCTGGATAGGCCGATTCATAGCAAATGGCGACGGTGGCCGGGCCAATGGGGGTCAGGGTGGTCACCGGATTTTGACCCCGTACTAGGTGGGCATCAAGGGGGGAAAGGCGGTCAATCACTCGGCCAAGGATGGGTTCAAAGGGAATATATTCTCCCAGGGGCACCAGACGTTGCTTGTTGTAGCGACTGAGCACGTGACCTTGGTGATCAAGGGTGAACAGACTATTGGTAAAGTTGTTTTCTTCACTCCCAAAAGCACCGAGTACCAGGGGAATATTTTTGCTCCGGATTAACTGCGGCCAAAAAGTTGCCTGGAGAATTTGTTCGATGCGGAAGGGAAGGGCCGTTTCTGGGGTAATGATTAGGTCGAGGCGCTGTTGGGCCAGGGTTTGATAACCATTGCGATAATTGGCGATCGCCAACTGATTCCCATCCTGATAGAGTTTAATTTCGTTGGGAATATTACCCTGAATAATGCCGATTTGAGCGGGTTGGCCTGTGGTGACTGGAGTCGATTGGAGCAATAACCAACCACTGAGGTGGGCTCCCACGAAGATAAATAAAGTTAACCCCAGCAGGAGAGGACTGTGCTCATGTTTCTGAATCTTGCCCGTTTCACCCAGATAAGCTTCTGCGAGGCAACCATTAACCAACAAAATTACGAAGGAAATGGTGGTAAACCCCGACAGTTTCGCCAGTTGCAGAATCGGTAAATTATGGGGGCTTTGGCTAAAAGCGAGGAAATGCCAAAACAGATCACTCTGGCTCCAAAGATATTCGATAACACACCACAAGGACGCCCCATACAGAATCCGACATAATCGACTAGGCCAGTTGGTAGGGCGTGATAATAGTTGCAATTCTTGAAAGCATGCCATCCCTAAAATCCACAACAGGGGAATACCCGTCCCCCACAGGGTAATAATTAGCCAGCAAGTAATGGCGATCGCCAAACTGGCTAGCCAGGGCACGCCCATCCAGGTCATCGGGTGAATGCCCGTAATCCAAAACAAGGTAAAACCTTGATAACCCAAGCCCCAACAAAAGCCCAGCCAGAGATTTTGTTTGTATTTTTGGTAGAAGTAACCCAGAAATTGCCAGATCCTCCGCTTCTTTTCTGGCGATGTCAGATCTAGTTTTTGGGGAGATCGCCCGATCAAAATCCAGAGGGGTACCAGGGCAAACCAGGCCAAATACCAAGCTTCTACAGGAGCACTGGTCATCCCCATCAACAGCCCCGCACCCAAGCTCAGAATCCTAGGAGGCCATATCCGGCGGAAAGTGCTGCGTACGAACATCATGGCTATAGCGTTGGATGGCGTCGGTGATCAGGGTATCGAGGTTTAAATACTGTTTTGCAAAGGGGGGAGACTGGTCACTTAAACCCAAAAGATCCGCCGTGACTAGCACCTGACCATCACAATACCCCCCAGCCCCGATGCCGATGGTGGGAATGGTCAATTTTTTCGTAATTGTCTGGGCTAAGGTTGCTGGAATATGTTCTAAAACCACCGCAAAGGCCCCAGCTTCTTCCAGGGCGATCGCCTCCTGGGTGACTCGGGTTGCCTCAACCTCATTGTTGCCCTGTTGCCGATAGCCGAGGGTATGTACCGACTGTGGTGTTAATCCCACATGGCCCATCACCGGAATCCCCAACTGGGTCAGGCGGGCCACCGTTTCTACCATTGCCGGATGGCCCCCTTCTAATTTGATGGCCTGGGCGGCGGTTTCCTTGAGGATTCTCCCCGCCGTGTGGATCGCCTGGGAGATGCTTTCTTGGTAGGTTAAAAAAGGTAAATCACTGACCACTAAGGCATTTTGTACTCCCCGACACACCGCCTGGGTATGGTGAATCATCGCCTCTAGGGTTACGGGTAAGGTATTTTCATAGCCAAGGGCAACCATTGCCAAGGAATCCCCCACAAGAATAACATCCACCCCCGCTTGATCCACCAAACGGGCGATCGCATAATCCCAAGCGGTAAGGGTGACAATGGGCCGGGCTGTTTCTTTGTATTTCCGTAATGTTCTCGGTGTAACCCGCATTAATCATTTCCTAGGGAACAATAAAATCCGTATTGGGAACAGGCGCACCACCCAGGATGGGTTTCTGTAATTTCGTCCCAAAACACCTGAGCTATTATGCCTTAAATGTCAGGAGTCTGGAAAAAACTCCGATAATGCTCCCTAGATTTTGCCGTTATAAATTCACTATCACAAAAAAATCTCCCAGGTAAGAGGGAGATGGAGGGGGGGTTAAAAGTTATCCTGTTCAGTCGTTTGCTTAACCTTTACTTTACTTACGCTTCCCAGTTCGCCCAATCTTGGGGTTTCAGGAAACGATCATAGAGTTCGGCCTCTGGCGTACCTGCTTCAGGGCTGTAGCTGTATTCCCAGCGCACGAGGGGGGGCAAGGACATCAGAATCGATTCTGTGCGGCCATTGGTTTGTAGGCCGAAGATAGTGCCCCGGTCATAGACCAAGTTAAATTCTACATAACGTCCCCGACGGTAAAGCTGGAACTGCCGTTCGCGATCGCCATATTCGGTGTTCCGCCGCCGTTCGATAATCGGCACGTAGGAATCTAAAAACGCACCGCCGCAGTCCTGGGCAAAGGCAAAGAGATCTTCCCAACTGCGCTGGGGTTGTTCCCCGAGGGTACGGCTGTATTCCGCTGCAGCCTTATCGGGATGGGGCCCTTTATAAAGTTCGCCGGTGCCATCTTGGTAATCGAAGAATAAACCACCAACCCCACGGGTTTCATCCCGGTGCTTCAGGTAGAAATATTCATCACACCAGCGTTTGAAGACGTTGTAATACTCCTTGTGGTGGCGATCGCAAACGGCTTTATAGGTCTTGTGGAAATGGGCAGCATCCTCAGCGAAAGGATAATAGGGCGTTAAATCAGCACCACCCCCAAACCACCACACTGGGCCGGCTTCAAAATAGCGATAGTTGAGATGCACGGTGGGAATGTAAGGATTACGGGGGTGGAGCACCATGGAAGTCCCCGTTGCGTAGAAGCCATGGCCAGCAGCTTCCGGACGTTGTTGCAAAATGGAAGGCGGCAACTGATCACCCCAAACCTCAGAGAAGTTTACCCCTCCCTGCTCAAATACATTTCCTTCACGCATGACCCGGGAACGACCACCGCCCCCCTCCGGACGCTGCCAAGAATCTTCCTGGAACTTACCAACACCATCGGCTGCCTCGAGTCCCTGGCAAATTTTGTCCTGGATCTGCTGCATGAACTGGCTGACCCGTTCTTTAGAATCACTAGGGGGAACGGGCTTGGATGTTGCGGCAGTGGTAGATTCTGTTTGCAAAGCTGTCATGGTTGCGCGGGAAAGAATATTTACAGGTTTATTAAAATTGTTTGCCTAAACTCCCAAAGGCTTGTGTGATAACGCTTTGTTCGGTGTACACGGGGCAAACTAGTATTCCAGACTAACCTGAATTGGGGCCTTTGCGCCGCCGTTAAATGTGATTTTTCGTGAAGTTTGTAACAAATCGTCAAGGGAGTTCAGCCGGCTCCGGGGCAATGGATACTCCCTGTAAACTTGCAAGGTGATCGCCCCGATGCTCCACTAAGTTAAGGAAAAGTTAATTCTTAGATCAGTGAAGTTTAGGGTCTAAAATCATTAACCAGCCAGATGATTTCTAGGAAAAGTTCAGTGTATACTGAAAACTAGGTTAAGAAAAAGTAAATTATGACTTAATCCTTTCATTACCTTCTATCTGATCCAGGAGCTCTGAACTATGCACAGCGTTGCTTCCCCCATCACTACCCCTAGTGCCATTCCTTTTTCCCCTCAGCGAGAACCCAGTACCCCAACCCACCTCGTGGCCCACTGGCTCAAAGATGCGAATGGTAAGCTTTATCGGATTTGGGTCAGCGAAAAGGTAACACCCTAGAACTTTTCAATGCAATCAACACCGCCCAACAAAAAATCCCACAGGCTTATTCCATGGTCTGTGGGAAAATTTTATGAATTTAGTATTTTTTGAACGTCAATCACGACAATAAAAGGCGATCGCCCCATCTAACTAAAATGCCTTCGGGGTCGCCCCAAACTGCTCAATTAAGATTTCCTTAACCTTTTCTTTGAGTGGCGTGCCACAGGGAACCTTTTCAGCAAGGGGAGCAGCGAGGCTAGGATGTTGACCGACTTTCCCTCCCGTAAGAATATTGACTGCTTCGACAATTTCGCCGTCCAGCTTCGTTTTTGAACCAATAAAGCCAATGTCACCCACTTGGGCTTGGCCGCAGGAATTCGGGCAACCGGTCCAATGCATCCGCACCCGTTGGGGAATATCCAGCTCTGCATCCAATTCCCGAGCCAGCGCGAGGCCCTGTTCCTTTGTTTCCACAAGTGCAAAATTGCAGTAACGTTTCCCCGTGCAGGAAACCAGAGATCGCACTAGGGGAGTGGGGTTTACAGAAAATTTCTCCAGGAGGGGTTCTGTAAGAAGGGTGGAAATATTATCGTCCTGAACATAGGTGATAATCAGATTTTCTTCGACAGTGGCCCGAATTTCTCCGGAGCCATAGGTTTCTGCCAAACGCGCCACCTCAAACATGTCCGCCGCCGTCAGCCGTCCCGCCGGCACATGCAAGCCCACATAGGAATAGCCCGCTTGTTTTTGGGGATGAACACCAATATGGTCTCGTTTTTCCATAGTCAGGGCACTTTCTGGCACTGCCGGGGCCAATTTCCGCCCAATTTCTGCCTCTAACTTGGCACGGAATGTCTCAACACCCCAAGCTTCCACGAGCCAAAGAATTCTTGCTTTTGCTCGATTTCCCCGGAGGCCAGCCTCGGCACTGTGACGCGCATAAAGGGATAAAATACCACGACTGACCGCTAATACTGCTTCGCTGGGAGGCACCCAGACATTGAGAGAAATCCCTTCCGCTTGCCGTTGGGCAGAGAAGTAGCCACCAACCAAAACATTAAATCCAAACTCCCCATCCTTAAAGGCCGGAACAAAACCAATGTCATTAATTTCAACGTGGGACGAATTATCAGGAGCCCCCTCCAGACAAATATTGAATTTCCGGGGCAGATCACTAAACTCCAGGCTACCCTCACCGTAGTTAGTAATCATGTTTTCTAACTGGGTTGCCAGTGCCCGTGTGTCGAAATATTCCTCAGGATCAATGCCTGCTACGGGAGAACCGGTAATGTTACGCACATTGTCATGGCCTGACTGGACTGTAGTCAGACCGACCTGTCTTAATTTCGTCAAAATTTCCGGGGTGTCTTCTAGGCGAATGCCCCGTAATTGAAAGTTCTGCCGCGTCGTAATATCAGCACTGCCATCTTCACCGTAGCGTTCCACAATTTCCGCAAGGGCACGCATTTGGGGGCTGGTGAGGATACCGTGGGGAGTCCGCAGACGCAGCATAAATTTCCCAGGGGTTACAGGTCGATGAAACAGCCCCAAGAATTTGAGACGGATAATCAAATCATCTTGCTCCATCGCCTCCCAACCAGCCCGGGCCAAGGTTGCTAGCTCATCTTTAATCGCTAAACCGGGCTTGACCTGTTTGGCTTGTTCGATTTTGGTGAGTTTAATTTTTTGAATGGTGGCGGCGTCGGTCATGACTATTGATCCTAATTTCGATTGGGATTGCTACGGGCTTAGAGCTGGATATTCAGAGGATTTTGCCCAAGGTAAACATTCAGACCTAGAGATTTTGTAGTGTGCACTACGGGTCACCCCAGTCTTTGCGAAATTAGAATATTTTCAATGCGATCGCCGCATTTTTCCTTGAAAGAAGTTGGGAAATTTAAGTGGTCACGAGACCTGTTTGGGGGGAACTGGCACTGGCAATTTCCTTCACGGGAATCCGTCCTGCAAGATAGGAAAGACGTCCGGCGGTAGTCGCTAATCCCATCGCTCGCGCCATCTGAATAGGATCCTGGGCAAGGGCGATCGCCGAATTGATCAAGAGGGCATCGGCCCCAAGTTCCATGCCATAGGCTGCCTCACTGGGAGAACCAATCCCTGCATCAATCACCACGGGAATGTTGCTTTGTTCGATGATGATTTTAATGTTGGCCTCATTTTGAATCCCCTGGCCAGAACCAATGGGAGAACCGAGGGGCATGACAGTGGCGCACCCCACTTCCTCCAAACGTTTTGCCAGCAAGGGGTCGGCATTGATATAAGGCAGTACGGCAAAGCCTTCTTTCACCAACTGTTCCGCTGCTTCGAGGGTACCAATGGGATCCGGCAGGAGATAACGGGCATCGGGAATGACTTCTAGTTTGACGAAATTGTTATCCTCTTGACCCAAAAGCCGTGCCATTTCTCGACCCAGACGAGCCACCCGAATCGCCTCTTCCGCAGTCTTACAGCCGGCGGTATTAGGCAACATCCAAATTTTTTCCCAGTCGAGGGCTTCGGCAAGACCTTCATGGCCTGGGGCATTGGTTTGAACCCGACGCACTGCCACCGTTACAATTTCACAGCCGCTAGATTCGATGCTCTGCTGCATGGCAGAAATGGAGGGATATTTTCCGGTGCCGGTCATTAAGCGGGAAGAAAAACGACGCCCCGCAATCACCAATGGATCTCCGTGATCTGTAGGTTCTGAGGGGGTGATCGTAGGAGCCGTAACTTTGGGGGTAATGTAAAAACTGGGACTAGGATTGTGGTGACCATTATTATGGCCATTGTGACCGTTCTGCATGGGTTTAGGCTCTAAAAAACGTTTGTAAGAAAAATGTTTGAGGAGGGGATCATCTTGGCCATGAATTAGGCGATCGCCAATGAATTTTGCAGTGATAGGGGCAAGTAAAATGCCATTGCGGTAATGGCCCGTAGCATAGGTGAGATTTTCACAGGGGGATGCCCCGAGGATTGGTTTTTCATCGGGGGTGGCCGGCCGGAAACCCCACCATAGTTCTGAAATTTCCCAGTCCTTGAGTTTCGGAAACAGTTGAATCGCCTTATTGAGGAGGGTTTGAATCCCTTGGGGAGTATTGTTTGGTCGCCACTTCACGGTTTCTACGGTGGCCCCAATAATCAGGGTGCCATTGGTACGAGGGACGAGGTACAGACTATCACCAAAAATTACCCGTCGTAGGGCATCAGGGCTGGGCATTTTCAACGACATCATTTCCCCTTTAACGGGATATACCGGCAAGGGCGTAATTTGGCTCGACCAGGAGCCCGCTGCTAAAACGTAATGATCGGCGTGGAAAAGCCCTTGATCTGTTTGTACTGCTTGGACTTTATTCTGGATCTGTTGGATCCCAAAAACTGTCACCCCTTCTTTAATAATTACCCCTAGTCCTCGAGCGGCTTGGAGGAGGGCTTGGCTAAGGCGACGGTTATCCACCTGACCATCTTCAGGGTGCCACCAAGCTCCGGCCACGGCATCACTAAAACCGGGTTCGTAATGGACTAGCTGAGAATGATCCAGCCAGAATGAGCTGCTGTCTGTGTGGGTTTGACCGGGGGCAGTGAACTGGGGGGCAAAAATCCCGCAGGGTAAATAACCGACATCAACACCGCTGAGTTGTTCAATTTTGCGGCACCACTCGCCATACATATCCCGCGATCGCCGACCTAATTCGAGCATCACACCGGTCAGTTGTTCGGCTTCAGGAGCTAACATTCCGGCGGCAGCATGGCAAGCAGCCTCGGTAAAATTGCGGCTAAGTACTGTCACCTTGCATCCCTGTTGTTGCAGCTCAATGGCGATCGCCAAGCCGATGATCCCGCCCCCTAAAATTAAAACATCCCCTTGCTGTGCCATGTTTTCCATTGCCTTTTCCTTCCGGTGCATCCCTCTAAGCTACAATGACCAAGATTTTTGCGGCAACCTCAGTCCCTCAATGAAAAAATCCCTACTCACGAGATAGCAGGGATATCACATCAAAAGTTTGGCATTACGAAGCCATCACGCAAGGTGTTTAAACCGCTGCTAGTTCCCGTTGGCCGCGCCCTGTCAATTTTTCTACTTCGGCCAGCTCACGCATCACTTGGTCGAACGCATCAGGAGTTAAGGACTGAGGACCGTCGGAAAGCGCTTTCTTCGGGTTGGGATGCACTTCAATCATCAAAGAATCAGTCCCTGTGGCGATCGCCCCCTTAGCTAGGGAGAGAACGAATTCCGACTTGCCAGTGCCATGGCTGGGATCGATCATCATCGGTAGGTGAGTCAAGCTGCGCAGCACGGGGATCACCGATAGATCCAACACGTTGCGGGTGTATTTACTATCGAAGGTTCGGATACCCCGTTCACAGAGGATTACCTGGGAATTGCCTTCTGCGAGGATGTATTCTGCTGCCATTAACCAATCATCAATGGTTGCTGCAAGGCCCCGTTTCAGGAGGACAGGCTTGCCTTGGGCACCTACTTTTTTCAAAAGGGCGAAGTTTTGCATATTCCGAGCACCAATCTGGAGCACATCGGCCACTTCGGCAATTTTTTCCACATCAGCGGTGTCCATCACCTCGGTAATAATTCCTAAACCAGAGGCTTTTCGGGCAGCGGCGAGTAATTCAAGGGCACTTTCACCATGACCCTGAAAAGCATAGGGAGAAGTTCTCGGTTTATAAGCCCCGCCCCGGAGGAATTTTGCTCCGGCTGCCTTGACTCGCAGAGCCGTTTCGACGATCATTTCTTCGTTTTCTACAGAACAGGGGCCAGCAACCACCACCACGGGATGATTCGGGCCAAAGGTGACCTCCCCATTGGGAGTCGACACAACCACGTCGCTGTATTGACCATGACGGTACTCAAGGCTAGCACGCTTAAAGGGTTTTTCCACCCGGAGCACACTTTCAATCCAGGGACTCAGCTCTTGGATTAGCTCGATGTTAAAGGTGGCAGTGTCTCCCACGAGACCGATGACCACTTTGTGGGCCCCAACGATTTTTTCGGGGGTTAGACCTAATTCCTTGAGCTCACTCCCGAGGCGATCAATTTCCGCTTCAGGGGTGCCAACTTTCATGACTACAATCATGGTATTTCCTCGAAGATTACGACAGGTAGAAACTTAGTTCTA
This sequence comes from Synechococcus sp., assembly GCA_035284725.1. GTDB lineage: Bacteria > Cyanobacteriota > Cyanobacteriia > Cyanobacteriales > MRBY01 > MRBY01. Next base: position 16,922 of record JAYKIK010000021.1, on the reverse strand, counting down.
CGGGGTAACGGTTTTTATAAATAATGACGTTCTGTAAAAATTAATTTGTCGGCGATCGCCATTTCCCCAGGCTGATCTTAGCTAGCATCCGAGAAAATTTTGAAAACCGACAGGGCGACATATGTGATATTTAAGCTTGGAAATCTTGAAAAACCAAGGGTCTAAACTTGAATAAACTTTAAGATTTACTGCGGGATTCCCGTCGGCTCGTCCGCCAGGCCTGCACCATCCGGCCAAAATTGACTTGAAATTCTTCCCAACCCAGGATGCTTCCTACACGATTTTCATCCCAGGACGTGGAGAGGATGCCATAGCTTAATCCTAAAACCCCCAAGCCAAAACAGCCAAGACTTACTAACAGCACCGCAATGGTCGGTAGCTCCATCAGCTCATTCGCCACAATAAAGTAGGAAATCACAAAGGAGTTTATCCCTAAGGCAGTGGGAAGGCCGCAAAATAGAGCCATCCGACGGATCATTCGTTTGCTCACGACATCGGGGATCATTGACAAGCTGGCATCATCCTTAGGCGATCGCCTTTGGGGTTCAGATGCGGCTGTCATCGTTGGTGCGGGAGCTGCTTTGGGCGGCTTTTTTTTCGCCTGCTTCGGTTCGAAGGGCAGTCGATTACGTTTTGGTTCAGGGGCCATGGATTGTGTAAAAACTTAACGACGGATGCCGAGGCGACCAATCAAGGTTTGATAACGTTCTTGGTCATTAGATTTAATGAATTGTAAAAGGCGCTTCCGTTTGCCGATCATTTTCAGCAGACCGCGACGGGAAGAGTGGTCTTTTTTGTTGACCTTGAGGTGTTCGGTGAGTTGGTTAATCCGTGCGGTGAGGAAAGCAACTTGGAGATCCGCAGACCCAGTATCGGTTTCATGTACCTGATACTCGCCCATGAGTTCCTGTTTACGCTCTTGCGTTAAAGCCATAATCTGTTTTTGTAGAAAATAAAATACAAATATTGCAGTCTATTATGCTACCACTGTTTGCCCAGAAAGCCCATGGACGGCAGGAGTTTTTTAAAAGAAAAATAAGTCCCGTATCCAGGTTTCCCACAGGAAAAATCTCAGGAAAATTTACCAACCACTAATGGCATAAACTCGGTCAACGGCGGCAGGTTGAGTCCCTGGTTCCGCCGTATTTTGGACTCGCTCTTCCATACAAAAAGTCGTAGTATTAAAACCCCCAAACCGCTTTACCGTACTGGTGCGCAGGCGGAGATTAGGATTGGCAAACCAAAAGCGTTCGTAGATGGTCATGGTTTCATATTCGGTGGTGAGCACTAAACCATCTTCTTGATCTAGGTGATATTCGCCAGCCACGGGGACAATTTCAGCGTAACCCCGTTCCCGGAGGAGCTTGCCTTGACGGGGATTATTTTCATCGGGGATCAGGGCAAAGACAGTACTCCCCTCGTGATTTTCATCATCTTTGTCCCACTGCATAGTCCCAGCCCAGGTTACGTAGGAGCCGCCCACACTCAAACTGGCATCCATGTCGTGCATTTGGCAAATCTCAATGATGCGGGGATCATTTTTTTCGAGGGTTTCTACTTGGATATTGGAGCCACCGGATTCGGCCCGTCGGAAGGGGAGATGGTGGGTGACACGTCGAGACTGCCATTGTCCGGCACTGAATTGGAAAAATTCCTTAGCATCCACAAAGCTTTGCATATCGAAAAACTGTCCTCTGGGTCTTAGCTGATTACAAAAATATCGTTTTATTGCATCTTGTTAAAGGCACTCATTAGCTTAGCGAATTTCAGTTTGCGACTCCCTAGGGGCGATCACCTACTTTGTTTCAGTTTGTTTCGATTTTGACAGAATGATTGACAGAAGCTGGATTAAATGCAGTAGAGACATTCGCAATATTCGCCAGTGTAATTGGCAAGGAGCTGCCCATGTCCCCAGAAACGAACTTGACCCTCGAGCAGAGGCTGCAGGTACAGATTTTTGAAACCCGCACCCAGGACCTGAGCCTGGAGCAAGCCCAAGAATTCTTACTAGAAATGTTTCGGCAAATGTTGGTGAAGGACAACCTGTTTGCCAAGTTAACGGAAAGCTAAAAAAGATTGTTTCGATATTGACCGGCGATCGCCTTCCCCTTTTTCCTCTCAGGTGGCGATCGCTTTTTTGTGGAAATTCTAAAAATAACTCAAGCCTTGAGCAGCCAGAGGGCTGTGTGGGTCATATCCGAATCATCAGGTTGAATTAACAGAAAATGTAGACCCTGGGCTTGTTGGAGCCGTTGTTGATAGCGCTGGCCGCCGGTGGCGATCGCCTGGTCTTGGAAAGTCATCATTACCCACCGTTGGGTATCGGCTCCGGTCAACACAATTCCCCCAGCGAGGTTCGCTTCCGTTTCCTGATAAAAAACGGTTTGGGGTTGCTGTGCTTGAAGCCACAGGGCTAACTGCATTGATTGTCGGCCACCGTAGATAATTGTTCCCGGAATCAGGACGTTAGAAGCTAGACCCAATTTCACCGGCTGTAAGTCCTCTGGCAATGACAAAATCGGGATCGGGCGATCGCCAAACATATCCCAAAAATCCCCAGCGGGGATACTACCAAAACGCCAATTTTCTCCCCACAGTTCATCGGGTAAAGGTTGGGGGGGAGCCGGTAGATTTTGCGCCATCATCAATTTGCCTCGGAATGTTGCCTAAAAAACTAATACAAACTTTGAATCCAATCCCATTCTCGCCGTAAGCCCTCATTGAGTTTCACCTGGGGGTCATAACCCAAAATTGTTTTCGCCTTGGTCACATCGGCGCTGGTATGTCTGGCATCTCCCCGGGCGCGATCGCCATAGTTTCGTGGAATTGGTTTGCCAACGATCTGGTCAATTTCATCGAGCACATCATTTAAAATGACCCGGCTACCGCCGCCGATATTGAAAATTTCGCCAATCGCCTTTGGTTCCTGGACGGCCAAGAGATTTGCCTGAACCGCATCGCTGATATAGGTAAAATCACGGGTTTGTTTCCCATCGCCATAGATACCGATGGTTTCCCCCAGTATTGCCGCCCGGAAGAACTTATGAAACGCCATATCAGGCCGTTGCCGGGGGCCATACACCGTAAAGTAGCGCAGGGAAGTGACCGGCACATTGTGATTTTTTAAGTAAAGCCAGCAGAGCCGTTCCGCCGCCAATTTCGTGATGCCATAGGGGGAAACAGGCTGGGGACAAATGGTTTCTGGGGTGGGCATGGTTTCCGCATCGCCATAGACCGAGGAGGTGCCCGCATAGACAAAGCGCTCCAGGGTACCGATATTTTTCGCGGCTTCCAACATCACCTGGGTGGCATTAATATTTCGTTCGGTGTAGTCTCGAAAACCACTGCCCCAACTGGCCCTTACCCCGGCCTGAGCCGCTTGGTGGTAGACCACTGTCACCCCCTGGAGCAAATCCTCCCAGTCGAGGTGCTGAATATCCCCTTCGATCAGTTGGAAGTTTTGGTACTGGGTAAGGGCAGCCAAATTTTTCCGTTTGAGGGTTGTGTCGTAATAGTCATTGACCTGATCAACGCCGATAACCGTCGAACCTTCCTGAAGGAGGGTTTCCGCGAGACTAGAGCCAATAAAGCCCGCTGCGCCTGTGACAATGACCTTTGACATGGTGAGCCTTGGAGAGAACAGTTTTGATCATTCCACCATAGAGGATGGAGTAAGACGATCGCAAAACTTTTCTCCGGAGTCCCCTGCTATATTGTCCCAAGAGATTTTTTGAGGGAATCCATGCCAGAGTTACCAGAGGTGGAAACCGTTCGTCGCGGTCTAATCCAGATTAGTTTAAATCAGCGCTTCACAGGGGCCGAAATTCTCTTGGGAAAAACCCTGGCCTATCCCCCAGATCGTGATCATTTCCTGGGCGCGATTCAAGGTTTAATAATTAAAGACTGGCAACGACGTGGCAAGTATCTATTAGGGCAATTGTCCGATGGTTCCACCCTTGGGATTCACCTGCGGATGACGGGAAAATTTCTCTGGACTACCCCAGATATTCCTGTGCAAAAACACACCCGCATGCGGTTTTTCCTAGAAGGCGATCGCGAACTGAGATTTGTTGACCTGCGCACCTTTGGCCAAATTTGGTGGGTGCCGCCGGGAACCCCGGTGGAATCCGTGATTACGGGATTGACACGCCTGGGTGTGGAACCGCTTTCCCCGCAGTTTACGACTGATGTACTGGCCAATTTCTGCAAAAAGCGCCAGCGACCGCTGAAAACCTTTTTGCTCGACCAAAGCATTATCACTGGCCTCGGAAACATCTACGCTGACGAATCACTGTTTAAATCGGGCATCCATCCCACCCGCAAGGCCAGCAGTTTAAAAACTTCAGAAATTAGAAAATTGCATCAAGCCATCGTCGAAGTGCTGGAAACTTCCATTGCTCAAGGGGGCACTACCTTCAGTGATTTCGTGAGTACCACGGGCACCAACGGCAATTATGGCGGCATGGCCCTCACCTATGGTCGTACCGGGGAACCCTGTCGGGTCTGTGGTCATCCCATCGAACGGATCAAGATGGGTGGACGCTCAACCCATTTTTGTCCCCAATGCCAGCACTAATTTTTAGCTTGGATAATGTAGCCGCACTGATGTTCTCCCTCGTTAATCCATTGGGTGCGGGTGATGGTGCAGTCGGGCAAAATTTCTTCGAACATCTCCAATTCGTTGCCACAGACCACCGGAAAGGATTCTGCCACATTGGCGATCGCACAGTGGTGTTCTGTGAGTAAAAAACCGTCATGGCCGTGGTCTGTTGCGGGGATCACCTCCGCCATGTAGCCTTCCTCTTTGCGCAGGTGCACCAACCGGGCTAAACGTTCCTGGAGCGATCCATCCCCAAGGCGATCGCGATAACTGTGGGCCTTCTTCTGCCACTGCCTCCGGAGAATTTCCTTCACCTGTTCTTCTCCGGCGGTTTCCACTAAGGTATCGAGAAAAGATACGGCAAAATCGTTGTAACGACTCGGAAAGTGATCACGCCCTGCTCGACTTAGACCATAGAAATAATTAGGACGCCCCAAACCTTCCTGTTTGGCACGGTGTTCAATGAGGCCCTCTTCTTCCAAATCTCGTAGATGACGTCGCACGGCCTGGGGGCTAATTTGTAAAGATTTTGCCAATTGCACCGCCTTCACTTGACCGTGCTTCAGTAAATATTCCAGAATGTCATGCTTCGTTGAACGGGTTTCGGCACGGGTATCAGAAAAGGTCATAGATTAGCCGTCAGCAAGATCTAGCACAAATATTTGACAACTTTTTTGTTGTTAAAGTACCTTGGGGAGAGACTAAAACAACCAAGCAGTTGTTAAACTAATCATATCGCGTTTTCCCGATCCGGCAACGCCCATCCCAGAAAGTACTACCCATCCTGTAGAGAGACTGACCCCAGCATGAGTGCGACTGTCAAAACCCTTGTCAACCAGCCCTACAAATACGGTTTCGTCACAGATATCGAAACAGAAAAAATTCCCCGGGGCCTTAGTGAAGATATCGTTCGCCTAATTTCTGCCAAGAAAAACGAACCGGAATTCATGCTGGAGTTTCGTCTAAAAGCCTATCAGCAATGGCTCAAAATGGCCGAACCAGAATGGGCCCATGTGAATTATCCACCCATCGACTACCAAGATATTGTTTACTATTCCGCGCCCAAAAAAGACAAAAAGAAAATCGAGAGTCTCGATGAAATTGATCCAGCACTTCTGGAAACCTTCGAGAAATTAGGGATTCCCCTCTCCGAACAAAAGCGTTTGTCTAACGTGGCCGTTGATGCGGTTTTCGATAGCGTTTCCATTGCCACCACCTTTAAAAAAGATTTAGCAAAACACGGAGTGATTTTCTGCTCCATCTCCGAAGCTGTCCATGAACATCCTGAGCTGATTAAAAAGTATCTCGGAACTGTTGTTCCCACCTCTGACAACTATTTTGCTGCCCTCAACTCCGCCGTATTTAGTGATGGTTCTTTTGTCTTCATTCCTAAAGGGGTGAAATGCCCGATGGAGCTATCTACTTATTTCCGGATCAACGATGGGGAAACAGGGCAATTTGAGCGGACTCTCATTGTTGCTGAAGAAGGGGCTTCCGTAAGTTACCTAGAAGGTTGTACGGCACCAATGTTTGATACCAACCAACTCCATGCGGCAGTGGTAGAATTGGTGGCCCTCGATAATGCAGATATTAAGTATTCCACGGTACAAAACTGGTTTGCCGGGGATGAAAATGGCAAGGGTGGTATTTATAATTTCGTCACTAAGCGCGGTCTCTGTAAAGGGGTAAATTCTAAGATTTCTTGGACCCAGGTGGAAACCGGTTCCGCGATCACTTGGAAATATCCCAGTTGCGTCCTCCTGGGAGATAATTCCGTCGGGGAATTCTATTCTATTGCCCTGACTAATAATCTCCAACAGGCCGACACGGGCACAAAGATGATCCACATCGGCAAAAATACCAAGAGCACAATTATTTCTAAAGGGATTTCTGCCGGAAAATCGAAAAATAGCTACCGGGGTCTGGTGAAAATGCACCCTAAAGCGGACGGTGCTCGGAACTATTCCCAGTGCGACTCGATGCTGATTGGGGATACGGCCGAGGCAAATACTTTCCCTTATATCCAAGTGGATAACCAAAATGCCAAGGTGGAACATGAGGCGTCCACGGCCAAAATTGGGGAAGAACAGCTTTTCTACTTTGCCCAGCGGGGAATTTCTGAGGAGGATGCCATTTCAATGCTCGTCAGTGGTTTCTGTAAGGATGTTTTGAGTGAACTACCCATGGAATTTGCGGCGGAAGCGGATAAGCTCCTCAGCCTCAAGCTCGAAGGCACCGTTGGATAAGTTCCAACATTCGTTTTAAAAAAAATTAGTGCAAGTAATCTAAGGTAATGAGCGACGTAATTTTACAAATTAAGAATTTAACAGCTAGTGTCGATGGCCAGCCCATCCTTAAGGGGGTCAACCTAGAGATTAAAGCGGGAGAAATTCACGCGATTATGGGCCGCAATGGCTCGGGAAAAAGTACCCTGTCCAAAATTATTTCTGGGCACCCGGAATATGAAGTCACTGGCGGTGAAATCATCTACAAGGGTGAAAATCTCCTAGAAAAGGAAGCAGAGGAACGGGCGCTTGATGGTATTTTCCTCGCGTTTCAGTATCCGTTAGAAATTCCTGGGGTCAGTAACCTCGACTTTCTGCGGGTAGCCTACAATGCCAAACTCAAACACCAAGGGAAGGAAGAAATTGATGCCTTTGATTTTGAGGATTTAATCGAGGAAAAGCTGGAAGTGGTGAAGATGAACCCCAGCTTCCTGGAAAGAAGCTTAAATGAAGGTTTTTCTGGGGGTGAAAAAAAGCGCAATGAAATTCTGCAGATGGCCCTCCTGGAGCCAAGTTTAGGGATTTTAGACGAGATTGATTCTGGTTTAGATATTGATGCCCTGCGGATCGTCGCCGAAGGGGTTAACCAACTAGCCACCCCAGATAATGCGTTTCTGTTGATCACCCACTACCAGCGGTTGTTGGATTACATTACGCCCCAGTTTGTCCATGTGATGTATGACGGCCGGATTGTGAAGAGTGGTGGGAAGGAACTAGCCCTGGAACTAGAAGCCACTGGTTATGATTTCCTCGATCAAGAAATGGCTGCGGGGGTTGCATAACGATGTCTAGCGGTACGATGACAGCGGCGATCGCCTTTTCCCAGGGTCAGCCTACGGCAGTTGATCCCAATCTGGATACATTAATCGAGTTGTTTGTCCCCAAGGAAGCTCCTGCATTGACAGCAATTCGTAAGCACGGTCTGGAACGGGTGCGGCTGAGTAAATTTCCTACCCGACGGGATGAAGCTTGGCGCGCCACGGATTTATCCTTACTGAAAAACACAACCTTCCAGCGGGCGGAAACAGTTCACCTAACGGCAGCAGATTTGGACATTTTTGCCCTGCCGGAAACAGCAACCAGTCGTTTGATCTTTGCGAATGGTCACTATATGCCTGAGCAGTCCTGCGTTGTGGGATTACCTGCTGGGGTGTTTGTGGGCAACTTCACGGAATTAAGCTCTGAACAACAGAAGGTGATCGCCAACTATCTGGGTCAACAGAGTACCAATCTTGATGTTTTTGCGGCGTTAAATGATGCTGGCCTTGATGATGTTGCCATTGTCTGGGTGCCGAAAAATATCGTTGTTGAGCAACCGATTCAGATCCTTTTTGTGGGTTACGGGGCTGAACAAGCAACGGCGCTCCAATCCCGCTGTTTAGTGATTGCCGAGACGGGATCTCAAGTAAATCTAGTGGAATACTACGGGGCGATCGCCCAGGGTTGCACTGATCAAGATACCCACTGCTATTTCAACAATGCCCTGACGGAAGTTTGGGTGGAAGCTAATGCCCGCGTGAACCATGTGCGGGTACAACGGGAAGCCGGCGGCGCGATCCACATCGGCAATACGGCGATCGCCCAGGCCCAGGATAGCCATTATCAACTGACTGAGGTCAATTTCGGGGCAAAACTAAGCCGCCACACGGTCAATCTGCAACAAAATGGCCCCCAAACAGAAACAATCCTTAAGGGATTAACGGTGATCGGTGCCGAACAACTGAGTGATACCCACACCGCTGTCTATCTGCAACACCCCTACGGCACTGTCGATCAACTCCAAAAATGTATTATCGACGGGTCAGCTCGTTCAGTATTTAACGGTCAGATCCATGTGCCCCAAAAAGCCCAGATGACCAACGCCGCTCAGCTTAACCGCAACCTACTGCTTTCGCCCAAGGCCAAGGTAGATACAAAGCCTGAGCTACAGATTACCGCCGACAACGTGAAATGTGCCCACGGGGCCACTGTCAGCCAACTGGAAGCCGAAGAAATTTTTTATCTCCGCAGCCGGGGCCTCAATGATTACGATGCACGCCATCTGTTAATCGATGCCTTTGCCGCCGAAATTCTCGATACCGTGGCGATCGCTCATTTACAACATGCTCTCACGGGCTGTGTTGCCTGTCGCACTGTAGACTAACGCCAACCCCCTTTCTAAACCTCCGATCCAGTGAACGTTTTATGATCACAACCCAGCCTAAATCCCTGGCCGACCAAGTCCGTGCTGATTTCCCGATCCTGCACCAGACTGTCCATGGCAAACCCCTGATTTATCTGGACAACGCCGCTACCTCCCAAAAACCCAAGGCGGTGCTCGATGCCCTGTTGCACTACTATCAGCAGGACAACGCGAACGTTCACCGGGGAATCCATAGCCTGAGCGCCCGGGCCACTACCGGTTATGAGGGGGCACGGGATAAGGTCGCTCAATTTATCAATGCGGCCAGTCGTGACGAAATTGTTTACACCCGCAATGCCAGTGAAGCAATTAACCTAGTGGCCTACAGTTGGGGACTGAGTCATTTGGGGCCGGGGGATGAAATTATCCTGTCGGTGATGGAACACCACAGCAACATTGTCCCTTGGCAGATGATCGCCGCTAAAACCGGGGCCGTACTGAAATATGTACCTTTAACTCAGGATGAAGCCTTTGATTTTGAGCAGTACCAAGTGCTCCTGAACGACAAGACCAAGTTGGTGGCCGTTGTTCATGTTTCCAATACCCTAGGGAATGTCAACCCAGTGACGGAAATTATCCAGGCAGCGCGGAAATATGGCGCAAAAATTCTCATTGATGCCTGCCAAAGTCTGCCCCACATGCCCATCGATGTGCAGCAAATGGACTGTGATTGGCTTGTTGGTTCTGGCCACAAAATGTGTGCCCCCACGGGGATCGGCTTCCTCTATGGTAAGCGGGAGATCCTCGAAGCGATGCCGCCTTTTCTCGGGGGTGGAGAAATGATCGCTGAAGTGTTTTTCGACCATTCCACCTATGGGGAACTCCCCCACAAATTTGAAGCAGGAACCCCAGCCATCGGTGAGGCGATCGCCCTTGGCGCTGCGGTGGACTACCTCTCGAACATCGGAATGGATAAAATCCATGCCTACGAAGCCGAGCTGACAGCCTATCTCTTTCAGCATCTTCGGGAGATCCCTAACTTAAAGATTTATGGCAAGCAACCCAATGCCCAAGGAGAAGGTCGGGCCGCCCTAGCTGCTTTTAATGTTGCGGGAATCCATGCCAACGACTTAGCAACTCTCCTCGATCATGAAGGAGTAGCAATTCGTTCGGGGCATCACTGTACCCAACCGCTCCATCGTTTGTTCGATGCGTCCGGCAGTGCCCGGGCCAGCCTATATTTCTACAACACCACTGTTGAGATTGATCAGTTTATTGCCGCCCTCAAAGAAACCATCGATTTCTTCACCAGCATGGGCTCCTAGATCCCTAGGCAATACTCCGAAAACTAACATTATCACCCTCTTCAGATTGTTTAAAGAGAATCAGAGGCGTCGGTTTTGCCTTTTGATCCCATTCGATGGTAACCACCCGTCCCTGGACTGATGGTTGCCAAAATTCAGGGGCATCATTGGGATTGAGAAACTTTTCGAGGCAATCAATGATCTGCTCAACGGTAATGCTACTGGCTTGGGTAGGCAATTTGGTCAGTTGAATTTTGACCCGAAATAGCACCCCTTCTTTCCGTTGACCTTGGCGATCAACGGTGTCGTAATAGACATCGAAAATTTCATCGACGGGACGCCCACTGGTACTGGCAATGCCCACGGTAGCCACATCGGCGGTGCTCGGTCGGAGAGCAACGCTAATAATCAACCGTACTTTAATTTTTAGCTGGTTGACGATCACATAATGGAATTGGTCTTCTTCCATGCGCATCCGCAGGTAGTCGAGGTTAAACTCCCGGGAGTGGATCAGGTCGGGATTGCTCTCCATCTTTTTGATGGTGTTGAGGGCGAGCTTGAGTTTTTTCTTGAGATCATTAATTTTGTAGCGATCTAGCTTGGCTTCCTTACGATACTTCTGGTTGAGTTGGCGCACGTAAAATAACAGACCTGCAGTACTACACAAAAACACCACAGCAAGGCCCATCCATAGGGTGCTTCCCCCCGAAGCTGAAGGAGTCGGGGTTACTGATGGTTGTTGGGCAATGAGAGTTTGGGTAGGTACAGAAGGTTGGGGCATATCTCAGGGCACAGAAATGGGGTGGCGCAGAGGGTAAGGGTCAATGCTTATCAGCTTAGCAGGGGTGAGTCTGGCCTCTCTCCAGCAAGTATAGGGGAAATTTTTATAATCTAGTGTGATTGCTGGGGTCGCGGAATGCTCTAAGGCGATCGCCCCTGACATTTTTTTCAAACATTGTGTATGATGAAGCGTCCCTGGAAAAATAAAATGGCGACAATTTTACATTAGTTGTCGAATCCAGTACAAAAACTTAATGAATAGGTTGCAACCCACGATGAACAAAGCCCTTGGTTGTTTGGAGCAGTCAGTCGACACCCGTTGGACAGTGGCGGACAGCGAAACGTTATACCAAATACGAGGGTGGGGTGAGCCTTATTTTTCTATCAACGACCAGGGCCGGGTGCAGGTGTCACCCCTTGGGGAAGCAGGAGTCAGTCTTGATCTGTTTGAGTTGGTTGAATCCCTCCGGCAGCGGGAAATTGGCTTGCCGTTTTTGATTCGTTTTCCTGATATTCTGCGCGATCGCATTAATCGGCTCCATGAGTGTTTTGCCACAGCGATCGCCCGCTACAATTACCCAAACCATTATCGGGGCGTGTACCCGGTCAAATGTAACCAACAGCGGCACTTGGTGGAAGATTTAGTCGAGCTTGGTCGCACCCACCACCTGGGCCTCGAGGCAGGTTCTAAGCCCGAATTAATGATTGCGATCGCCATGTTAGAACCCGAATTAGACCGGGAACAGTTACTAATTTGCAACGGCTATAAGGATCAGCACTACATCGAAACGGCCCTATTAGCAACACAATTGGGACACCGGGCTCTAATCGTCATTGAACAGCCAGAGGAATTGGATCTCGTGATCAAAGCCAGCCAAAGCCTAGGGATCCGGCCCATGTTGGGGATTCGGGCGAAGCTTGCCAGTCGAGGCATTGGTCGGTGGGGGAGTTCCTCGGGCGATCGCGCTAAATTTGGCCTCACCATTCCGCAGATTCTTCGGATTGTCGAAAAATTACGGGCGGCAGATCTTCTGGATTGTCTCCAGTTATTGCACTACCACATTGGCTCCCAGCTTTCTTCCATTAGCGTCGTCAAATCAGCGATTCGAGAAGCATCCCAGATCTATGTAGAGTTGGTCAAACTGGGAGCGCCCATGGGTTTTCTCGATGTGGGGGGTGGTCTAGCAGTGGACTACAGCGGCTCGAAGAATAATTTTCCTTCGTCGAAAAACTACAACATGCAGAACTATGCCAATGATGTGGTAGCGACGGTTCAGGATACCTGTGATGAAACGAATGTGCCGGTGCCGGTGCTGGTGAGTGAAAGTGGCCGGGCGATCGCCTCCCACCAGGCTGTGTTGATTTTTGATGTCCTCGGCAGTAGTGAAGTAGACCCGGTCTTACCCCCAAAGCCCGACTACAAAGAGCATTTAGTCTTGCGTAACCTGCGGGAAACCTATGACACTATTACTCCCGAAAACTACCAGGAAAACTATCACGATGCGGTGCAGTTCAAGGACGAAGCGATCAGTCTCTTTAATTTGGGGTATCTAAGTTTAGGCGATCGCGCCAATGCCGAAGAACTCTATTGGTCCTGCTGTAAAAAGATCTTTTCGATTATCCAGCGCCAGGCCAGTATCCCTGAGGATTTTGAAGAACTCTGGCAAAATATGGCGACCCTCTACTACGTCAATTTGTCCGTTTTTCAATCGGTGCCTGACAGTTGGGCGATCGACCAATTATTTCCGATCATGCCCATCCACCGCCTCAACGAAGAACCAGTGAAAAAAGGCATTCTTGCGGATTTAACCTGTGACAGCGACGGGCGCATTAACCGTTTCATTGATACCAATGCCGAAAGTAAAAATCTTCTGGAACTCCATGCTCCCAATGGCCGGCCCTATTATCTCGGTCTATTTTTAATGGGTGCCTACCAGGAAATTATGGGCAATCTCCACAATCTCTTTGGGGATACCCATGTGGTACACGTGCGCCTTACGGAAAGCGGTTACCATCTGGAACACCTTGTGGAGGGAGATACCATCAAGGAAGTGCTCCAGTATGTGCAATATGACGTGGCGGATCTGCTGGAAACCATGCGTTGCCGTACAGAAAAGGCCCTCAGTGAAAAACGGCTCACCCTCCAACAGTCCCAATTACTCATCAATCACTACCGCCAGAGCCTCGAGAGCTACACATATCTCCAATAATCTACTGGGGTGAGCCCAAACTCATCCCGCCGTTGATGGAAAAAATCAAGCATTGACGGCTTTGATTTGGGAGGTCAGGAAGCGATCCATCCAATGTTCAAAAAATTCTCGGTTCGCCTGTTTTTCTGCCAGGGTTTTTGGTTCTAGGCCACTGGGCGCCAGACCCAGCAGTGCCGCACTGGTGACGCAGAACATCGACTTTTGAAAGGTTTGGCAGATTTTTACCCGGAGATCCTGCTCTTTTCGGGGAGTATTCATATAAAAATCCCAGAGATAATCCGGCAAAAAGTGGCGCATATCTTGCATCAACAGAGTCGGCGGAATCCCAGAACCGCCAATGGGTAAGGGATCGGCATAGAGGGCACCATAGGTAAAACCAGCTTGCTCGGCGGGCACTTGGGCGGCTTGGGCATTATAGGAAATCGTCCCGGCGAAGGGAGTCCCCCGGAAGAAAATGGCTTCAACGTAGGGCACAGCAGTATCCATCAGGAAGGTCAGGCCTGCTGATTCGGGAATGAGTTTATAAACTTCCCCGCGAATTTCGACTTTGTAGGTGATTGGTCGGTTGGCATCGGCCACTAAACCTGCTAAAACATGCTTGGTTACATCGGTGGTGGTTTTGATTTCCCCAGCTTCATAGCGATCGCTCAAGTCAATAAACATATCGCTCATCACCCGCCAGAACTGCCCCAGGCCTGTGTAGTAGGCCATTTGTCGGGTTTGTTCCAGGAGAAAATTGGGAAAGAGTTTATTTAAGCCCAACATCAGCGGGTTATTCCGCCAGCGGGCAGCGATCGCCTTTTGGGCTGCAGCAATAAATTCTGGGGTATCGAGGTAGGCATCTAGACTCCCACCCCCATGCCAGAACATCGACTTCATACAATATTCGGCATATTCAAAGTTGATCCGGTCATGCCACCAATGTTTGAGGAGGCGATCGCCCGTTAACTGCCCATTGAAATATTTAAAAAACGGGAACAAATTGAGAAATTGAGATTCCGCCACATAGTTCAGATTCTTTGAGTAGGCATCAAGGACAACCCCATAGCTTTTGAGGATACCCACCACCTCCATCACATTTTGTTCGCTATCTTCCAGCATCGGTAGTCCCTGTTCGAGGCGATGGATGAAATGGGCGAGGGCATGTTTTGAAGGTTCTAAAGCAGTAGTGACCATACTCAAATATCCGCAATAATTAACTTTTTATTTTAGGGAAATCTCAAGGGGTGTCGGAGTTGTGACAAGGGCGGCTGTATCTAATTCGCTCCATCGGACAAGCCATTGGGGTTGCAAGCCAAAGACAAAGAGCAGAATGACCAACATGACCGCAGGGAACTGATCTACCCAATTTACCGGTGCCATATTGCTTAACTCGGGGGTTAGACGACCAAAAAAGACTTTGTTAATCATCAGCAGAAAATACACCGCCGTCAGCCCCGTGCCCACCATACAAAGGAGTGTCGCCACGGGATACACCGAAAAACTACCCCGGAAAATCAAAAATTCAGCGATGAATCCCGCCATCCCCGGTAAACCAGCACTGGCCATCACCCCCAGAATCATCAAACTTCCCGTTAGGGGTAACCCCCGTTCTGGCGTTAACAGACCCCGCAAATAATCCACATCGCGACTGCCGGTTTGTTTGTAGACAATCCCCACGAGCAAAAATAGTAGGCCAGAAATAAGACCATGGCTAACCATCTGAATTTCTGCCGCCGCAAGACTGAGGGGAGTTGCCGCCGCCGCCGCCAGGAGAATAAAAGCCATATGGGCAATGGAGGAATAGGCCACCACTTTTTTCATATCCTTTTGGGCGATCGCACAGGAGGCCCCGTATAACGCACTAATGGCCGCCCAGATCGCCAACCAGGGAGCGACGATGGCCCAAGCATTCGGAAATAAACCAATGCCGAATTTCAACAAACCATAGGTTCCTAGCTTTAGCAGCACCCCAGCCAGAATCACAGAAACAGGGGTTGAGGCTTCCACGTGGGCGTCCGGTAACCAGGTATGGAAAGGCAAGAAGGGAATTTTTATCCCGAATCCCACAAGAATTCCCCCCAGGAGAATCAATTGTGTCGCTAGGGGCAAGGCTTCGCTATGGAGGGCGCTGTAGGCAAAACTATTGGCCCCGGTGATAAAGGTTAACCCTAGGAAAGAGGCAAGAATTAGAATCCCTGAGATTGCTGTGTAGAGTAAAAATTTAATCGCAGCATAGCCCCTTCGTTGCCCGCCCCAAATGGCGATGAGGAAATAAAGGGGGATGATCTCGATTTCGTAAAACAGGAAAAAGAGCAATACATCCTGGGCTAGGAAAGCCCCATTCACGCTCGCCTGGAGCAGTAAAAATAAAGCGTAATAGAAACGAGAACGTTGCAGATCTTTAGGGCTAATCCAGAGGGCGACAAGGGTTAGTAACGCATTGAGGGCTAGCAAGGGTAAGGAAAGACCATCCACTCCTAGGTCATAGTTCAATCCCAACCATTCAATCCAGGGATGATGCTCCACAAACTGGAGACCAGCGATCGCCACATCGTAGTTCAAACCAAGCCAAGTTGTCCAAGCAAACACCAGAGCCGCTGTTCCTAGGGCTAGGGTACGGGAGAGTTGGCTATTTTCTCCCTGGGGGAGCACCGCCACTAAGATCGCACCGGCCACGGGCAGCCAAATTAAGGCACTCAGCATTCTTTCCTCCAAAGTTCACAACAAAACAAATTTCATCTAGGCGAAACGATGAGCCCAAAAATCAGTGATGATCGTCCACTGGCCTGTCACCATGAACCAAAACAAACCGAGCATCATCCCCAGGACGATGGTGAGCACATAAAACTGAGATTGGCCCGAAACGTTATAACGCAAGGCACTACCACTAAAAAGGGTTGCTAAACCAGTTAAATTAACAAACCCATCTACGACGTAACGGTCAAACCAGGTGGTGAGTTTAGACAAAGTGCCAACAAGTAAGACAACTGTGACGTTATAGATACGATCAATGTAAAAGTCGTAGGCCAGCAGATCCTGAACGAAGCGCAGGTAGATTTGTCGAGGACGACTGAGGCCAGGATTGAGAGGCATTGTTAAACCAATGATGACCCCCAGGGCACCTACGGATACAAGGATTGGCATTGCCAGGGTTACGGCCCAAGGTCGTTCTCCGAGGACAGAGCCAGAGGACGCAAATAGCAACTGCCACTGGTGGAGGAAGAAAGGCACCATGAGGGTCATCAGGATCAAACTCACCATGGGAACAGCCATCTGCCAGATCACTTCAGGCGATCGCCTTGTTTTCGGTTTGGGCGGCCCCAAAAAGACGAGGCGGAAAACGCGAGTGAGATTAAGACTAGAACAGAAATTTACCCCCACCAAAAGTACCAATAACCACGGTGGCGTATCCCAAAAACCATCCACCCAACGGCGCATCGTCCAAAAAGTTCCCAAGGGCAACAGACAAACGAGCCCGGCCGAACCCACCACAAAAGCACTGGTTGTCGCTGGCATCCGAGACCACAGGCCTCCCATTTCCGTGATGTTTTGGCCGTGGGTATTGAGGATCACCGCACCAATACTCATAAATAACAAGGCCTTGGCGATCGCATGGGTCAGGAGCAACAGCAGGGCAAT
>JAYKIK010000020.1:0-4350 GCA_035284725.1 Synechococcus sp. | reverse complement strand
AAACCCCGGTCTTTGAGGAAATTAATATCTAAGCTGTACATGGCGTTTGTCCTATACCTCCCGTAATCCTAAACCCAGTACCGTCCCCAACCCGGGCCGTTGCACCTTAGAAATATCTTCATCCACTTCAATGGAAAGGGCCTCAAAGGGATCAATCTGAATCGTCGGAATACTCAGGCGCTGGGTAAAAAATTCATCCAACTGACTGATTCCCCCCCCGGGGCCGGCCAACATCAACTGGGCCACCTCCAGATCACCGCTTTGGTTCAGGTAAAAGTCAATGGAGCGGCGCAATTCGTCCGCCAGTTCCCCCAACACCCGCAAGAGGGCCGCCATTCCTGGGTTAATCCCCGTTGCCCCTGTGCGTGCTCCCTCCATGGGAATATTCGGGATCGTCATCCCCTGGAGCAGTTCAATATCCCGGGGGGCCGGTAGATTCATCGCCCGGGACAGCGCATTTTGGAGCTGGGAGGCCCCAATGGGTACCGTCCGGGAAAACTGGGGCACCCCATCCACCACAATGGCGATTTCGGTACAGTCAAACTCAATGTCCACCAACACCACCGCCTCCTGGGAACTAAATTGGCGGAGTTGCTCCCGGATCGTCCGTAACAGGGCGAAGCTATTGATTTCTAAAATATTCATCTCCAAACCCGCCTGGACAATGGTCTCCACATAGGTGTCGGTTACATCCCGCCGGGTCGCCACCAGGAGCACCTGCACCTTTTCGATGCCATCTTCGTCCTGGAAAAAGCCGAGCTTTTGGTAGTCGAGATCCACCTCTTCCCGGGGGTAGGGCAAATACAAGCTGGCCTCGTGGTTGAGCACCATATCCCGCAATTCGGCCTCGTCCAATTCTGCGGGGATCGGGATGAGGCGGATAATGGCCTCCCGCATCGGCACCGCTGCTGTGACCTGTTTGACGCTGATGTTGTGGCTGGCGAGGGTACTTTGGATTAGCTCCGCGAGGGCCGGCGCATCGACAATTTTCCCTTCCTCAAAGATGCCTTCGGGGACGGGTTCACTGACGTAGGTCGCCAGTTTGTAGATTTGCCCCTGCTTTTTGAGCTGAACAATATTGAGACGTTCCGTTGAGATTTCGAGGCCAATCCCTTTTTGTTTTGATTTGAAGATGTTTTTGAGGAAATTTACCATGGGAAAATGTTCCGAATAATCACCAAAGAAGCCATCGGTGCTGACCGTTGCGACCCTAATTTCTATTAAATCTAGCTCAGTTTGCCGAAAGTGAATAGCAATCGACAAACAAGGGAGAAATTTTGTCCCAGAACCCGTCCGGATGGTGGCATGATTTGAAAAGCAATGCAGTGATCAACCCCACTGCGGCTGAAATTTGGGAAACAATCGGGATGGAAATGAAACAAAAATTGATATTTAGAGGCCTCAAAGGTCTGCGCCATGGTCTGTTTGTCGGTCTTAGCCTGGTGGCGATCGCCGCTTGCCAACAAACTCCCAATGGCGGTGGGAACCAAACGGAAACGGTGGAATTTTGGACAATGCAGCTACAGCCGAAATTCACGGACTATTTCAATGCCCTGATCGCTGAGTTTGAGGCGGCCAACCCAGAGGAAACGGTGCGCTGGGTAGATGTGCCCTGGTCGGCTATGGAAAGTAAGATCCTCACCGCCGTATCTGCTCGCACTGCCCCCGATGTGGTGAACCTCAACCCTAACTTTGCTTCCCAGTTAGCTAGTCGGGATGCTTGGCTAGTCCTCGATGATCGTCTCACCCCAGAATTGCGCGATCGCTATCTCCCCAAAATTTGGCAAGCCAATCAAATCAACGGTCAAACCTTCGGGATCCCCTGGTACCTCACCACCCGCATCAGTTTCTACAATCAGGATCTCTTTACCCAGGCTGGTATCAAAACCCCCCCCAGCACCTACGCCGAACTGGCCACCGTCGCGAAACAGGTGAAAGAAAAAACGGGGAAATACGCCTTCTTTGTCACCTTCGTCCCGGGGGATTCCAATGAAGTGCTGGAGTCCTTGGTGCAGATGGGTGTTACCCTCGTTAAAGAAGACGGCACAGCGGGCTTTGATACCCCAGAAGGGATTGCCGCCTTTCAATATTGGGTAGATCTCTACAAAGCGGGCTTACTTCCCCCGGAAGTACTAACCCAGGGCCACAGCCACGGCATTGAACTGTACCAGGCCGGTGAAACGGCGATCGCCAATACCTCCCCCGAATTTATCAACACCATCCAGCAGAACGCCCCCCAGATCGCCCAGGTCTCTATTCCTTCATCCCAAATCACCGGAGCAACCGGGAAGAAAAATGTGGCGGTGATGAACCTTGTGATCCCCAAAGATAGTGACGACCCCGAAGCTGCCCTGGATTTTGCCCTCTTCGTCACCAACACCGAAAACCAGTTGGCCTTTGCAGAAGCGGCGAACGTCCTCCCCTCCACCCAGGAAGCGGTGGATCAATACATTCAAAAACTGGCCACCAATGCCGCCACCGATAGTCTCAGTTTGGCCCGCAAAATCAGCGCGGAACAATTAGCCGATGCAGAAATCCTCATTCCCGCCCAGGAAAACCTCACGGAACTGCAAAAACTCATT
Organism: Synechococcus sp.; assembly: GCA_035284725.1. Taxonomy (GTDB): domain Bacteria; phylum Cyanobacteriota; class Cyanobacteriia; order Cyanobacteriales; family MRBY01; genus MRBY01. The sequence continues at coordinate 1,768 of JAYKIK010000020.1, read as the reverse complement.
TACGAAAATCTCCAGGCAGCAATGCTCGATCAAAAAACCGTGGCCCAGGCGGTGGCTGATGCCGCAGCAGCGTGGAATGCCCTTTAATACCTCACCCTCCCTGGAGTTCCCCACCCCCATCCCCTGACGGAGGTGACCATGGGCCGGAACGTGTTTTCCGTTATTCTAGGCATGACCCTACCCTAGTCCCTCCCCGGAGTTCCCCACCCCTAACCCCTCCCCGGAGGGGAATACATTCTCCCCGTGAGGGGAGTTAGAGGGGTGATATTTCCCAGAAACCATTACCCACAACATTATTCCCAAAAAATATGGACGTCCAATTTCGTGAATTTTCCCCCTTCGACCTCTGGATTTGGTTGGAGTTTGACCATGTGCCCTCGGAAACGGAAAAGCAATACGTCGAAGAATTGTTTGATTCCTGGTTTTACATCGGTAAATTGGGGGGGTTCAACGCGGAAAATCTCCAAGTTCAGGAAACAGGTGTTGACCTGAGCTATCTCACCTATGACGAAGATCAGGCGGATAATGCCCTGATGGCACCGATGCACAACATGGGAGATTTTGAATATGAAGGACTCTGGGGGCGGTGTTGGTTTGATCTGGGTACCAGTGATCCCATTGCCCTGGATGTGTTGATCAATGCCCTGAAACAGTTGAGCAAAGATTTCGTGGATCTGCGTGCCATTGTGATCGGTGGGGAAAACGAAGACTGGCCCGTGGAACAGGAAGAAAGTAACGGGTGGTATGAATAATCGCCCCTCCATTGTGGCGATCGCCGCCATGAGTGCCGACGGGAAAATCAGTGACTACAGTGGGGCACCGGCGCGGTTTCCATCCCCCCAGGACAAGGCTCACCTCGAACACTTAATCGCCCAGATGGATGCCGTGGTGTTTGGGGCGAATACCCTGCGGGCCTACGGGACAAGTTTGCCCATTGGCGATCGCCATCTCCTCCAACAACGCCAAGCCCAGCACAAGCCCCCCCAACCGATTCATTTTGTCTGTTCCCGCTCTGGCGATATTCCCCGGGAGATTCCCTTCTTCCGGCAACCCATTCCCCGAGGCCTCCTCACCGCCGCAGAACATATTTCCCAGTGGCAAGGCTTCCCGGGCTTTGACCAGATTCTTCCCCTGGATCCCGCTGGTACTTGGGAGCAAACCTTCGCCCAGTTCCAACGGCAGGGTATTCAACAGCTTGCCCTGTTGGGTGGCGGGGAACTGATCGCTAGTTTTGCGGCCCAGGGTTATTTAGATGAATTGTGGCTGACGGTCTGCCCAATCCTCCTCGGTGGGACAACGGCGCCCACACCCATGGGGGGACAGGGTTTCCGACAAACGGCGGGCCTAAACTTGGAGCTCGTTGATTATCAGGCGATCGCCTCGGAACTGTTTCTCCACTACCGGGTTAGACCCTAAATCCTATGGCACTGCTAACGGTCGAACAACTCAACCTCACCCTCGGGGGCAGATCCATTCTCCAGGATATTTCCTTTACCCTCGCGCCGGGCGATCGCCTGGTGATGATGGGGCCATCCGGTTCCGGTAAAACCAGTCTTCTCCACTGCCTAAACCAACTCCAAAGTCCCACCACTGGCCTACTTACCTTCCAAGGAAAACCCTACAGTGCTTACAATCCCAGCCATCTCCGCCAACAAATTGCCCTAGTGCCCCAGGAAACCCGTCTCTTGGGGATGACCGTCCAAGATGCCCTGTTCTATCCCCTGCGCCTGCGGCAACTCCCAAAGGCCGATATCCAAAACCGTTGGCA
>JAYKIK010000019.1:0-12481 GCA_035284725.1 Synechococcus sp. | reverse complement strand
TTCCCATTGCCCTCGGCCGTTAGTTGTTGGGCAATTTCCACCAGAGGGAACCCAGTGGGATAGACCCGTTCACTGCGAATCCGTTGAAGTTCCTGGCTCGGAATGTTGATATTATATTTTTTTGCGATCGCCTGCACGATCTGGGCCCGATCAATGATGCCTGCCACAGCCCCGGCCGGTGAAAGCACCGTAATAAAAGGCTCTTCTAGCTTCTCTAGGGCACAAATAACCATCACTAAATTATTGTTTTCCGAAACGGAGGGAATTTCCGTTAAAGGCAAGGCAATATCCTTGAGGGTAATGTAATCCCATTGACTCCGTTCTATTTTTTGGAGCATTTGAGGCCGAATTAAACCCCGATAGCGCCCCTCAGAACTGGCATAGGTCGGCCGGGCTGGATCCGGGGAGAGTAATAGATATTGTTCCGCAAATTCCCGTAAAGACAGGTGGGCATTCACCACCCGAAAATCCCGCCCCATGGCTTGACCTGCGGTTAATTTCAACAGCACATTTTGTAGTTCGCTCACCCGTTCATAGGCATTGGCATTGCGCAACACAAACCAGCCGATCAGGGCCAACCACAATCCCCCAATTGCACCGAGGAGCAATACTGCCAGTAAGCCAAAGGCGATCGCCATTGTCCCCAAAAACTTACCACTGGCCGCCGCATAGCGAATCCCCGTAAAGCGATCGCCCGTCCACTTCCAAACAATGGCCTTAAACATTTGTCCCCCGTCTAAGGGGAGCCCTGGGATCAGGTTAAACAGCGCCAAAACCAGATTTAACCGGGCAATGTCCCGCACGAAAAATACACCCACGGCCCCCAGAGGCGCATACTGCCACAGCCCCCAAAACAACCCAAATAAGGTCAAACTCACCAAGGGGCCGGCGATCGCCACCGCGAAGGCTGCAGTCGGAGTTTGGGACTCCCGATCAATGGCCGCAACCCCCCCGAACAAAAACAGGGTGATCGATTTCACACTAATCCCCTGGTATTTGGCCACTAAGCTATGCCCTAATTCATGGAGTAAGACCGACCCAAAGAGTAACAGTGCCATCCCCAAGCCGATGAAAATAGCCACTAGGGGCGATCGCACCAATCCTTGAGCAAGAACATCATTGGTATCAACGGCGGTAATGAGGAGCAAAATTAAAAACCAGGAGCGATCCAGGTATAACGGAATCCCAAACAGTGATCCCACCTGCCAATTTTTTTGCATGGGACGTACAAACTCGGTCGGCAAAGACATTGAGGGTCGTTTAGATCATAACAACTTTAGGCGATCGCCCTTTTACCATAGGAGAGTCTTGTCATTTTTTGAAACATCCCCTATAATGTAATACTGTTGACAAAACGGGGCGTAGCGCAGCTTGGTAGCGCACCACTTTGGGGTAGTGGGGGTCGTGGGTTCAAATCCCGCCGCTCCGATACCAATTAACAAAATAAAAATCACCCCAACCCAGAGCTTCTGAGCAAATCAGGAGCTTTTTTAGTATTGAGCCACTAAACATCCGGTAGAGGTTCGGTTATCTGCCTGTCAAAACCACTCGGCCAACCAGAACGCGATCTTCCGGATTATCCTTGCCCAGGCGAAATTCCCCAACTCCCAAGCATTGATTTTCCTGGTCGTACACCGCCAGGGGTTCTCCCAAGGGTTTAGCTAAATCGCGGGCCCAGCTAATTTTTTGGCCATAGCTCCACTGCATGACCTGGGTTTCTGTCAGGGACACCTGGGGTAAGTGGGCTAACGCTTGGTCTGGCTTTAAGCAATAGAAATCGCCTTTAGCCTTCTGTTCCGTCAAGTCTTCTAGGGTGATGCTATCTGCTAAGGAGAACCCACCGCTTAGGGTACGGGTTAAGCCGGCCAAGGTCGCCCCAACCCCCAATTTTTCCCCCAAGTCCCGGGCGATCGCCCGAATGTAAGTTCCCTCACCGCACTGAATATGCAGGATTAACTCCGGAAAATCCCCCCCTTGCCAAGCTTCAATCTCCAGGGCATCAATCTCCACCTCGCGACTGGGCACAGCTACTGCAATTCCTTGCCGCGCCAACTCATACAAACGTTTGCCATCCCGTTGAATCGCACTAAAGGCCGGGGGGATCTGAGTAATCGTTCCTAAAAACTCCGGCAGCGCGGCTTGTACTTGATCTAGGGTCAAAGCAGGACAGGTCTGCTGGAAAATCACATCCCCTTCCAAATCATCTGTCGTGGTTTTTATCCCAAAGCGCACTACACCCCGATAGGCTTTTTGTTTGGGGAGATATTGCAGTAAACGGGTCGCTTTCCCCACCGCAACTGGCAAAACCCCCGTCGCCGCCGGATCAAGGGTCCCTCCATGGCCAATCTTTTTCGTCCCCAAAACTCGCCGCAGTTTACCGACGCAATCATGGGACGTCCAGCCAATCGGTTTGTGCAAATTGATAAAACCCCAGGGTACAGATATCGGTTCTGCCGTTGTTTGTTGCTGGCTCAAATTTCTCTCCTTTACCCTGCGGGGGGTCATAAGCCTTTGTATTTTGCCCTATCCTGGCTTGGCACGACAAAAAAGATCTTGCTATACTTCTTGTAACGAAATGTAAAGAATCATTTCTAAGAAATCCCACCGTTGCAACAAGGAGTCCCGTCCATCGTGGTAGACCACAAGGCAACCATCCTCGTAGTCGATGACGAAATCGCCGTACGTCGTATCCTGCAAACCCGTTTATCCATGATTGGCTATGACATTATCACCGCTGGGGATGGTGACGAAGCCCTCGAAATTTTCTGGCGTGAAAGTCCTGACTTGGTGATCTTGGATGTGATGATGCCAAAGCGGGATGGCTACTATGTGTGCCAGGAAATTCGTCGGGAATCCAATACGCCAATCATTATGCTGACGGCTCTGGGGGATGTGGCCGACCGGATTACGGGGCTGCGGTTTGGGGCCGATGACTACCTGGTGAAGCCTTTCTCGCCCAAGGAATTAGAAGTCCGAATTCAGTGCATTCTCCGTCGCACCCAAAAGAATATTTCGCCCACGGAGGAAGCGGGTATTTTACGCACGGCAAACTTAGTGATTGATACAAACCGCCGCAAAGTCACTCAAAACAATAAGCCCCTGCGTTTAACTCACATTGAATTTAACTTGCTAGAACTCCTCGTTAACCAAGCAGGACAACCCCTCAGCCGTACAGACATCCTGACAGCAATCTGGGGCTATGTTCCCCGCCGCCATAGTGATTTGCGGGTGGTGGATGTCCATGTATCGCGCCTGCGCTCGAAGATTGAACAGGATCCACGGCAACCGGAATTTATTATCACAGAACGGGGGACGGGCTATCTTTTTCGCAAATTGCCCATGGCGATCGCCTCTGGCCCCCAATCAATTGCGGTTTAGATTGTGTTGAAAATTAGGGAGAGTCAGACGTAAGCCGGGTTCTGTTCTCTTGCAACGCAAAAGGGCAGTTATCTATCTAGGATGACCGTTACCAGCCACCTCCAGCGGCACTCCAATAGTGGGATCGGAAAAAGACCAACCATCATCCCGCCGTCCTTGCTCCCAACCGGGGTTTACCGAGCCAGTACCTCACGGCACTGCTGGTGCGCTCTTACCGCACCTTTGCACCCTTACCAGGTTTCCCTTCGGCGGTATGTTTCTGTGGCACTATCCTCACGCTCGCGCGCACTGGGCGTTACCCAGCAAGTCTGGTCTTTGGGGAGCCCGGACTTTCCTCAGAGTTGATCCCAAGGTCAACCCTGCAACTGCCGCGCTAACTCTCCTAATTTTCAGTGTAGCGGTATTTTATTTCCGGCGTCTATCCTGGAGCTTTTTATAGACGTCCCGCAGTTCCACCCCATGGTGGGCGATCGCCACGAGGGAATGATAAAAAAGATCTGCCACTTCCCCGGCGATATCATCCTTGTCGTCGTCTTTGCAGGCCATCACCACCTCGGCGGCTTCCTCGCCAATTTTCTTGAGAATTTTATTGTCCCCTGCGGCAAAGAGGCTGTTGGTATAGGAACCGGATTGGGGATTGTCCCGGCGATCGCGAATCACATTAAACACTTCCGAAAGGGTATCCGCAGACGGCGCCGACTTTGAATGGTCAACCTGGTGGAAACAACTTCTTTCCCCCGTGTGGCAGGCAATATCCCCGACCTGCTCAATGGCCATCAAAATCGCGTCACTGTCACAGTCGTAGCGGAGGGACTGGATCTTTTGAATGTGTCCAGAGGTGGCCCCTTTATGCCAAAGTTCTTGGCGGGAACGACTCCAGTACCAAGCTTCCCCTGTTGCCATGGTTTTTTCGAGGGACTCCCGATTCATCCAGGCCAACATCAACACGGTGCCATCGAGATAATCCTGGGCGATCGCCGGCACCAATCCCTGTTCATTAAAACGCACCTGCTCCAGTGGAATAGCGCCCTGTAAACTCATTTCGACGATCTCCAATCTCTAAAAATTACAAATTTATTGCGGCAGAACTTTGCTAATAAAAAAGAAAGCCCAATTTTGAGCTTTCCTAGTATAAACTGTGGGGTTTTCTTACCCAATTTCTCGGAAATTTTTCCCCAAAAACTTAGGCAGTCGCATCGACGGGGTAAACGCTGACCTTGCGGCGGCCTTTTTTGTAATATTCAAACTTCACAACACCATCAACGAGGGCGAAAAGAGTGTCATCGCCACCACGACCGACGTTGTTACCGGGATGAACTTTGGTACCCCGTTGACGGATGAGGATGCTGCCAGTGGTGACAGTTTGACCACCGTAACGCTTTACACCCAACCGTTGGGCGCGGGAGTCACGACCGTTACGAGTACTACCGGTACCTTTCTTATGTGCCATTGCTGCTCTCCAGTTATTTTTAAAATCTTAGGGATTTATTGTAACAGTGAAATTTTGTCTGCGGTTGCGGGCCTTAGGCTTCTGCTTTAGCGGCAACAACGGTGCCACCCACTTTGATGCTGTCGATCATGAAGCGGGTGAAATACTGACGGTGACCACGCTTTTTCCGGGTCTTTTTCTTGGGCAGCATTTTGTAAACCAGGACTTTCTTTGCCCGACGCTGGTCAACGACGGTGCCTTCAATGGTTCCGCCTTCGATGTAGGGTTGACCGACGGTAATGCCATTGTCATCGCTAATCAGGAGCACTTTATCGATGGTGTAGGTGCCGTCAACATCAACGGGAAGTCTTTCGATATCGTAGAAACGGCCGGGCTCAACGCGGACTTGCTTACCGCCAGTTTCAATAATTGCGTAGCTCATAAAAATAATATTTCTTGCTATGGGGTTGCCGTACAGGTAGCGATTTAAACCTCCGTTGCTGGGCCTATGACCCGAGGGGTGATCGCATTTTTTCTGTGTCACCTGATCCGAGCAGGATATAAAGACACAATCATCTAATATAAGTTGAACTGAGGGGTTTCGTCAAATTTCATTTGTCCCCGGTATCGCAGTTTAAAAAGGGGACTAGAAATGGGGGTGGTGCAGAAATTAGGGATTAGGATAGATTTTGTGTAATTTCCGTTGCGGGTAAATGTTCCTATGTCTGCGATCGCCGTTCTCTGTGCCTTGAATTGTGCCGTCACGTCTGTAGGGGCGGAATCTTTGGTGCAGACTGAGCAGGAAGCGTTGCCGCTGGCGCAATTACCCGGTGGGGTGGCGGCCCAGGAAATTCGACTGGAAGGGGAGATGGCCTATGACGAAATCCAGATCCAAGACCGCACCGGTCAACAGCAGCAGTTTTCTTTAGACAGTGAAACACTATCAACCTTGGGAGATGACACAGGCAATGATCTGCCTCCAGCGGTTCTAGAAGTGATTAGCGATCGCCAAGAATATAACGAACAAACCCAGGTGGTGACGGCCACGGGCAATGTGATCGTCCGATTTCGGGAAGCAGTGCTCAGTGCAGATGAGTTACAGGTGAATCTCAATAGCAAATTGGCGATCGCCAGGGGGGACGTCGCCCTACGGCGGGGGCAACAGCTTCTGCGGGGTGAACAATTTACCTATTTCTTTGTGCAAAATCGGGGCACCATCCAACAGGCAGAAGGGGAAATTTCCCAGACGACCCTCGATCAAGACCTGGGCACAAGACCAAGCAGTTTCGGGGTGAGCAGTAATCCGGCGGTACTCCTAAACGAAAGACTTTTACTCAATCAACCAGCAACGGAGTTTATCGGGGAAGAAGGGATCAGCTTTGTTTTGGGCAGTGGCCGCGACATTGGTAACCGGACCCTCGACAATCAAACCAATACCATTAACCGAGTGCGTTTCCGGGCCGATGAAGTGGAATTTGTCGGCGATCGCTGGGAAGCGAAAAATATCAGCATCACCAATGATCCCTTTTCTCCACCGGAATTACAGTTGGTGGCAGACACAGCAACCTACCAAAAAGTAGACGAATTTAACGATGAACTGGTCACCACGAAAACACGCCTCGTCATTGATGACAATATTTCTTTGCCCATCTTTCCGCGCACCTTCCGCCTTGGGGAATCTGACGGTCTATTTAGCCAGTTTTCCTTTGGGTTCGATGACGATGAAAAGGGAGGATTATTTCTCCAGCGCCAGTTTTCCCTCTACCGCAGTGCCCAGGGCCAGTGGACAGTCACCCCCCAATATCTCGTCCAAAAGGCTTGGTTTCCGGATACGGTGTTAGCTGAGGCAGAAGGGGAAGATGCGGGGGATATTATTGCACCGGGGGTATTTGCCCTGGATACAAAATTTGATTATCGCTTTAACCCCCGGGTGGCTTTTACGGCCAAGGGTTCCCTAAAAAATCTGCGGCTCGAAAATTTAGAAGATAAGCTCAAACTGAATCTCCGCCTTGAGCAACGCCTAGGGAATTTAAACAATCCGTTCCGTCTGAGCCAGGAGTTTAACTACCGCGATCGCCTTTTTAATGGTTCCCTAGGATTTCAGCGGGTCCAACGGAGCTTCGGAATTGTGTTGCGATCGCCCCGTTACATTTTGGGAGATTCTGGCTTTGGGGTGGATTTTCAGACCAGTCTACAAAATATCGAAGCCGACACCGACCGCGCGGAATTACTCGAGCCTGGAGTCAGTCAAGGCCAAACCAACCTCAGCCGCTTCCAGGGTTCTGTGAACCTCGATCACCGTTTTCCCCTCTGGAGTGGCGAACCACTGCCACCGACCCGCTTTGAGGGGTTGCGTTATAGCCCCCGACCCATTGTTCCCTATGTGTCTTTGGTGACGGGTTTACAGGGGGTGACGAGCTACTACAGCAATGGCGATCGCCAAAATACCCTCCGGGGGAAAATCGGGATTGAAGGGCAATTTGGGCGGTTTTCGGGCAATAGCTTTGACTACACGGGTTTTAACCTCAGCTATACCAACAGCGTGATCAGCGACGAACTTTCCCCCTTCCTCTTTGACCGAGCGGTGGATCAACGTACCCTTGAATTTGGCTTGACCCAGCAGATTTATGGGCCTTTCCGGGTCGGGTTCCAGACAGCGATCAACCTCGATAACGAGGAAGCCATTAGTACCGATTATTTTCTGGAGTACAGTCGCCGCACCCATGGAATTTTATTGCGCTACAATCCGGTGCTCGAAATTGGTTCGGTGAATATCACCATCAACAGCTTCAATTGGAATGGCTCCACGGATCCCTTTACCAACCGTGACATTCGCCCGGTGAACGATGGGGTGACGCCCTAAACCTGCCAATTCACCTGGGATAAAGCTTGGATACTGTGAAGGTCATTCATGATGTATTGCAAGGGTGTCACGGTAATGTAACCAGCGGCGATCGCCTCTACATCGGTGGGAAAATCATGGGGAATATTCGGTTCCTCCGGTTGGGGCAATTCTTCAATCACTTCCCCCGCCAGCCAATAGTAGGTTTTTCCCCGGGGGTCCTGGCGTTTTTGAAACTGTTCGATGTAGCGACGCAGTCCCTGGCGGGTAATTTTTACGCCGGCGATCGCCTCTTTAGGAAGGTGAGGCACATTGATGTTGAGTAATAACGGTTTATCTTGTCCCCTACCCCCCCCAGGAAAGGCCTTGTCCTGGAATTGTTGTAATAAATTCACGGCGAAATCAGCGGCCGGTTGAAATGCATGGCTGGTGTAGTCCGCGAGGCTAAAGGCAATACTATTAATTCCCTCCAGTAAACCTTCCATGGCTGCTGAAACTGTTCCCGAATACAGCACATCTGTCCCTAAATTCGCCCCATGGTTAATCCCCGAGAGGACAAAATCCGGACGTTGGTCTAATACAGCACTGAGGGCAAACTTCACACAATCGGACGGGGTTCCAGAACAGGCCCAGGCTGTGACCCGGGGGTCAAAAATACCTTCGACCATTTCGCAGCGGATCGGGCGGTGGAGCGTTAAACCATGGCCCGTGGCAGAGCGTTCCCGGTCAGGACAAACGACGGTAACCCGGTGACCTGCGGCGGCAAGGGTATCGGCTAGGGTACGGATTCCTAGGGCGGAGATGCCATCATCATTACTGATCAATAAATTTAGTGGCGTAGCAGGTGTCATGGGTTTGGGGCGAAAAAGAACGTTTTTTTATGATCAAGGACGGTTTAACGGCAAAGGGTTGAAATCCCCGCCCCTTGGGGCGTAATGCTCTATAATCATATCGTTGACACGGCAACGGATAGCGAAAACCAAGCTAGACACATACAAAGTATTTTTTGTAACCGTGATTTTTGTCCTCGGGAACCGGGGAGTCCGCCTATCGCCAGAATATAAGACTCGCTATTCCTCGGAATAGAAAGCTATTCTTTGGGTAGGAAGCCCTGCTGCTTGCGGCGGGGTAGTTCACACTGTTAGGGTCTTCACCATCGAAACAAGTTTAGTCGCACTCTTTTTGGCATGACCACTTCTACTTTGACCCAAATCGAATCTGATTTGCAAACGCTCCAACGGGAAGCGACTGAGGCGATCGCCATTGTTCCGGATCTCGATGCCCTCGAAAAGTTGCGGGTCAACTACCTCGGCAAGAAGGGTCAACTATCTCAAATTCTCCGGGGGATGGGTAAACTCTCCGCCGAAGAGCGACCAAAAATCGGGGCGATCGCCAACCAGGTAAAAGAAGCCCTCCAGGCGGACCTCGACGGTAAACTAGAGGCCCTCCAAAAAGCCAAAATCGCAGCCCAACTCAAAGCCGAAACCCTGGATGTGACCATGCCCGGTGTGGGGCGTCCCCTCGGGAAAATTCACCCCCTCCAGAGCACCATTGACCGGGTCCTCGATATTTTCGTGGGTATGGGCTACACCGTCGCCGAAGGCCCCCAGATTGAGACGGATTATTATAATTTCGAAGCCTTAAATACCCCCGCTGACCACCCCGCCCGGGACATGCAGGATACTTTCTATCTGCCGGGCGATCGCCTATTACGTACCCATACCTCCTCGGTGCAGATCCGCCATATGGAGCAAAACGAGCCGCCCCTGAGAATCGTGGCCCCTGGCCGTGTTTACCGGCGCGATACCGTGGATGCCACCCACTCTGCTGTGTTCCACCAGATCGAACTTTTAGCGATCGATAAAAACCTCAAGTTCACCGATCTCAAGGGCACCCTCAAGGAATTTTTGCGGCAGATGTTCGGTGAGGATCTCGAAATTACCTTCCGGGCGAGTTATTTCCCCTTCACGGAACCCTCGGCGGAAGTGGATGTGAAATGGCAAGGCAAATGGCTCGAGGTCATGGGCTGTGGCATGGTTGATCCCAATGTCCTGAGGGCGGTGGGCTATGACCCGGAAGTTTATACCGGTTTTGCGGCGGGGCTTGGGGTCGAACGCTTTGCCATGGTGCTGCACAAATTGGATGATATTCGTCGGCTGTATAACAGCGATCTGCGCTTCTTACGTCAGTTTTAAAGCCGCTTTGGGTTCGGGTTTTTACAATGGGAACAATGGCGATCGCCTCCATGGTTGCCATCACCCGTTGAATTAAACGCACGCACCCTGCATGAAACAAAAAAATACCGCCGCAGTGTTAGCCTTGGTTCTCGGAGGGGTAGGCGGACATAAATTCTACCTCGGCCAAATTGGTTGGGGCCTTGCCTATGCTTTGTTTTTCTGGACTTATATCCCCACCATCGTTGGTTTTATCGAAGGGATTCTTCTCCTCAATATGTCCCAGGAAGATTTCGACCAGAAATATAATCGCGCGGCCTTAATCGGCTACCAATCCCGTCAACTGACCAATAATCCCCCGCCCCAGGTGATCGTGAATATCGGGGATCAGGCGATCGCCAGTAATTTTTCGCCGGCCGTCCCCGCAGACGAAAATCTTGCCAAAGAAGCCATTGAGCGACGGATCCTGAAGCTATGCCAAACCAAAGGTGAAGTGACCCTATTGGATTGCTTTCTGGCCATTGAGGAGGTTCCACGCCACCTCCTTGAGTCCCACCTGGAGAACCTCGTGCGGGCTGAATTTTTGCAGATTACAAACCGGGCCAGTGATGGCAAAGTCGTCTATCGCCTCGATAATTAACCTCCCAAATCTCTGCTATTTTTAGGGCATCACCCTGAGTCAGAGCATCTAATTTCTTAAGAATTCGTTAAAACATTAAATCTAATTTCGAGGAGTATCTAATCCATGACCTTTGACCCTGATAAGCGGAAACTTTTTTCTAGCCTGTGCCATGGGGCAATTTTTATTAACTACACCTTTGTCTCCATTGGTATTCCCTTAGCCTTGCTGATCATCAGTGAAGATCCGGTCATCAAAGCCAATGCGAAAGAATCCTTAAACCTGCACCTCAATCTTTGGGTGGGTTGGGCCATTTTCGGTTTTCTCTGGCTCACTGTCATTGGCATTCCCTTAGCAATTTTTCTGGCGATTCCCCTACTGCTCCTGAGCTTCATCATGCCAATCTTGGCAATTCTCAAAATCTTGGGCAACTCAGAAACCAAATATCGCTATCCCTTCATCCTGCACATTTTGTAATTAAAGTAACGTTTTTTGTGGTACTTCCTTTGTGTTTTACTATTAAATTTCGTCCTAGCATTAGCTTAAACAATCCTTAAAACTTCTCATCTTTGACAACAAATTTTGGCAGAAAGATTAACAATAATTGAATCAAGCCTAAGAAACAGTAAAGACGTAACCACGGTTACAATTTGTTGACATTAACTTTGTTAACGTAGGAGTAACCATCGCAAGGAAGTCAAACCACCGTGACTTTAATTTCTGTTGCCATCATCGAAGGAAATCCCCATTTGAGATCGCTACTCGGATGGCATCTACAACAGGCAAACTACACTATTTACCAAGCGGCGAATCTTAGCCAATCGCGGCGTGTTTTTGAACAATACATGCCCACATTGGTTCTGCTGGATTCTGAACTCCCAGACGGTGATGGTTTAGAACTCTGCCATTGGTTGCGCCAAAATACCCAAGCGATCATCCTCGTGCTCTCTGCGAAAAACACCGAAAAAGATATTGTTGCGGGTTTGAAAGCCGGAGCGGATGATTACCTCACCAAACCCTTCGGGATGCAAGAACTGTTGGCCCGGGTTGAAGCGTTAACCCGTCGCATTCGTACCGTCAGTGCCCCCCTACAATTAGACTATGGAGAATTGCGGATTGATTTGGTGCAGCGGCGGGTACAATTCCGAGGCCTGTACATTGACCTGACTCCCCAAGAGTTCAGTTTGTTGTACGTTTTAGCCCAGGCCAATGGGGAACCCCTCAGCCGGTCGGAGCTACTACGGCGGGCTTGGCCAGATGCCATTGATAACCCCCGCACCATTGATACCCATGTGCTTTCCCTGCGAAAAAAAATCGAACAGGATCCCCGTCAACCCAATCTCATTCAAACGGTGCGCAACGTCGGTTATCGGTTTAATCTCGACGGTATTGGAGCCGGTTTCGGGAACAGTAATAGCCTGGTAGAGCCTACCCCTCCTTCTGTCCCCAGCCGCCCTAGTCCTTCAAAACTAAAGTCGCGTATTCCCATCCGGGAACTGGTAAATCAAGGCTAGGTTTCGCGGCCTAGTCCCAGGGCTCTATCCCAGGGGCAAGGTTAACTTTGAGGCGCTGGTGAATGTTGGCCCAGGAAATTTCAGGGTAATTTTGTTGATACTCAGGCCGGCCATGGTTTAGATAGATAAGTTTGGTGGCATACTGTTGGGCAAAGTCGAGGTTGTGGGTCGAGATGACCATTGGAATATTTTGCTGTGATTGGTAGTCCAAAAGCAGCTGGATCAGGGTCTGGCTACGACCTAAATCCAGGGCAGAAGTGGGTTCGTCTAGGAGTAAAATCTGAGGCTCACTGAGGAGGGCGCGGGCGATCGCCACCCATTGTTTTTGTCCCCCGGAGAGGAGTGCTTCCGTTCGGTCTAGCCATTCTGGGGGCAAATCCAACACGTCTGACCACCGATGCCAACGGTTTTGGATATCGGCCTTTGGGAGTTGCCGCAGGCGCAGGGGATAGAACAGGGCATCTTGGACGGTCATCCCCAAGAGACGGGTTTCCTGGGGCACTAGGGCAATTTGTTGGCGGAGAT
>JAYKIK010000018.1:0-11832 GCA_035284725.1 Synechococcus sp. | reverse complement strand
TTTTGCTTGCCGTTGTGAATACGACCATTTTTAACAATTGTAGTTGCCTTGCAACTGGGACAATGTAGCATCAGAATATAGCCTTTCCCTTGATTTTAGCTTTTATCCTTACTTCTTTAGGACTGCCGTTTTTTTAAACCTGTGGCAAGTTGGCATTCTTGATTTTAGGGAGTCCCATCACCATTGCTAGTTTAATCAAACTCACAGATTATGTCTGATCGAATCAAGTGATGTTCCTCAGTTTCTCTCTGCCTCAAAAGTCACCAGTGGCTAAAAAATAGGGGAAATTTATCGGACTCTCCAGGCGCTTCGTTGTGGTCCTCAAGTTTTTTCTGGTAGCCCTCAGGAGGACAATTTTACCGACGATTTTAGGCAGCTTCTTTGATTCATTAAAGTTGGCACATTTAACAGAGATCTAAGGAAAATCACTCAAACTAGTCAGCGGTGCTTTGATGGTTTTCTTTGGGGTCACCATGATCTTTAGATCGCAGTTTTGTAATAGCCATAGACAGGGATCTTGAGATTCTGAAATCCCGGCGATCGCCCCCACCTAGAGTGACCACTTCTATTTCTGTGACAAAATCTATAAACAACCACAAGCAACCTTTTTAGATATCGTCACAAAATCAAAGTATGCTATACTGACAGTGGATATGGAAAGTATTCATCACTTGTTTCAGAGAGGTGAAAACGATGAAAGGTAGAGGTGGAATGCGCCCTGGTGCAGGTCGTAAGAGTGCATGGCAAAGCGGCGCAACAAAAACCATTCGCGTTCCAGAAGCGTTAGAAGAGGAGTTACTCAGCCTGGGAAAGCATCTAGATCGCGGGCAAGCGGTGCTCGCCGGACAGACCCTACGCCAACTCGAGGACATCTTGGCAAATTATCAAGCCCGATGCGACACCAATCCCGCTGAGGAATGGCAACTGGTGCGGCAACTAATCGCTGAAATTCGTGCTGTTTTAGAGCACGCACCACGCCATGGGTGATACAAAAGACGGCATTATCGCGGTCAACGGAGTCATTGTGAGCCAATTTTTGCTGATGGAGGCAAAGATCAACGCCGAGGTTGTCGATGGATGAGTCGTTTCCAGCGGATCTGTCTCCGGAGTAAAAGACTGACCCTTGGGGAGATCGCCCTGATCCTCCCTATCAGTACAGCACAGGCTTGTTGTCTAAATGTCGAGGTGGAGTAAGCGAAAATCTTGGTAGAACACAAAGCTCACCAACCATGCTGTCTCATTAGTGACAGCGATCGCCTTCTGATTGCCCGGCATTACCGCCACGAAGGTAAACAACAAACACTGGCAACCGCAATGACATTTTGGAACCCCAGTACCAGGTCAGCGTCGGCTGATCATAAATAGAAATAGTGATGTTTCCAAGGCCACCGGGGAATAGTCAGTCTGTCGTCTCTGGTTGAAAAAGTCACTCAATCACGATTTTGTCGCAGAACTTTCCCATTCCGAAGAAAGCAACATAAGATAGAACCACAAAATCTTTAGGGAGTGCAGTGGTAGGAATTGAGCGTGTCCGAAGAACTTGATGACCTCTCCGTCCTGGATGATATCGAGATTCCCGAAGTAGTGCGGGATGAAGATCCAGAATTTAAACCAAAAACAACGGGCTCTAACCCCAGAACAAAATTATTGATCGGGTTTGGGGGTCTGTTTATTTTGGGTTTTGGGGCGATCGCCTCCCGTCAGTTTTTCAGTGCGACACCGAATCCATCGACCCCTGAAGAGACTGGCACTGTTTCTGCTCCTACCCCAGAGAACAATCCTGCCGACAACTCCGAACAAATTCTCGGTCACTTTCCCTACACCGAAGCCAGTCCCAGTGAATTAGTCCCGGTAAGTGCAGATGGTCGCTTGAAACTACGTCCCGCCGCCGCCGAAAAATTCAGCCAAATGCAAGCCGATGCTCGCCAAGCTGGAATCAATCTCGCCCTTTTATCAGCCTTCCGGACGATCGAGGAGCAGCAATATCTATTTTTTGAAGTGAAAGAACAACGGGCGCAAAATACCACTAAACGGGCAGAAGTCAGCGCCCCCCCCCGTTACAGTGAACACCACACTGGCTATGCCATTGACCTAGGGGATGGCAATGTTCCAGCGACCCATCTCCAGGAAAATTTCGAAAACACTCCCGCTTTCCAATGGCTCCAAGCAAATGCGGCCCGTTATAGTTTCGAGCTTTCCTTTCCCCGGGATAATCCCCAGGGTATCGCCTATGAACCCTGGCACTGGCGCTTTGTCGGCGATCAAGACAGTCTGGAAACATTTTACAAATCCCGCAATTTGAATCCGTAGCCCCTTTCTTGGGAAACTAACAGTTAAATGGAGGCGATTTGTGCCAAATTTCAGGGGAGAAATTTAGATCATGTTAGAAACCATTGATCAACAGCGCTGGTGGGTGCAACGGTGGCTGGAATTACTCGATTCCTACCGCTTTAAAAAACGTCTGGAACGGGCCCGTCTGTATGCCAAAGCGGGAAATGTGCTGCAAATTGATTTTGTGGATGCCCAGGCGATCGCCCTCGTGCAGGGAACGGAACCGGAACCCTACCGCGTTTCTTTGACCCTTGAGATCTTTAGTGAAGAGGCTTGGGGTTATGTGGTGGAAAGTTTGGCCCAAAAGGCGATCTTTTCAGCGCAACTCCTGGCGGGGGAAATGCCTGCGGCCATTGAACAGGTGTTTACAGAAAATGGGTTGAATCTGTTTCCTTTTACCCTCGCGGATATCCAATCCCACTGTACCTGTCCCGATAAGGCGAATCCTTGTAAACATATTGGGGCGGTGTATTACCAATTGGGCGATCGCTTTAATGAAGATCCTTTCGTGATTTTTCAATTGCGGGGTCGCACCAAGCAACAACTCCTCGACGATCTGCGGGATTACCGGCGAGAACACTTCGCAACCGCAGCCACGACTACAGATTCAGAAATAGAACCCCAGGTGCTGCGGGAATCTACCGAACCCGGAGAACCAACTGCCACCATCGACGTGGAAAAATTCTGGCACTATGACCAGCCCCTCGACCCCGATTTAGTAGTACTCACACCGCTCACCGATGGCACCACCAGCCAGGATCTCCTAGGGGCGATCGCCTTAAATCCAGAAGAAGCCCAGGCCTTTCAAAGTTATCTCAACTATGTCTATGGGATGGCAAGTCAACAGGCACTCATCGCAGCACTCCGGGGTCTGCGGGAAGAATAAAGACTCGTCGCATCCAGCTTAATATCCCCAAGGGCACCGAAAAAAGGTCAAAATAGATCTGCTTTTTAGTGATTTTGCTCGGAGTGTATTCGTCATGATGGGAATCATCCCCTTTTTAGTTGGCTGCGCAGTCGGTGCCGGTGGCTTTTATCTGGTGAAAAAAGATGACCTCAATCGCCTCAGTGAATTAGAAATGGAACTGGGTCAGCTACGGCGGGATCTGCAAAATAGTGAGAGCAACCATGAACAGCGGCTCCGGGAGGCGATCGCCCAACTCCAAGAAGAATACCAAGAAAAAATGGCCGCCCTTGAAGCCCAACTGCCTACCCCAATCCCTGCACCCGCAGAAACAGTGGAGACAAACGAAATTCCCATGGCAGAAGTAGGCAAGCAGTTTACGGTCAATACCCTAGAACCGCCGATCCTCGCTGCTGAAATTCAATGTCGCCCAGAACATACTCCCCTTAATCTCAGTAACCCCAGCGGTAAACCCTGTGATCCACCGATCTTGGCCCAAGGGGTCACCTTCCAAACCTTACCCCAGGCGATCGCCCCCTTCGAACCGCCGATTCTCGCCGCCGAAATTTGTTGTCGCGCCGCAGCCCCCACAATCACCCTTGCCACCCCCAGCGGCAAACCCTGCATCCCACCGATCCTTGCCCAAGCTTAATGTTTTCCCTTCGGAGCGATGCCAGAAAAGCCAAGAAGATTTCCTTGCCTGGGGACAGTGGCCAAAGTGCATAAGCTTTCCCTAGGGGGAGATTCTAGGCCGCTTGAAAAATGGGCCATAGCTGAGCAATCTCAACCTGGAAGCGGGAAAATAAATATCCCCCCACCACGAAACTCCCCCCGCCGAGAAGCATCAGGAGTAAAAAAACTTGCCCTCTGGTCAATCCTTTGAAACGCAGGTCAAGGCTAAACAACATCCCCGCAGAAATTGCGACCAGCAGGCGGACAAACTGTTCCAACCAGCAAACCACCAAAACTGCAGCCATCGCCCAAATTAAGACTGAAGCGAACGCTTTGCCATCGGATTTCAACCAGGTACCAAATAACAGTTCCATCACCAGCAGGGGAGCCATCAGGATTATCATCAGCAAGAGAAATAAACTCCCTCCCAATCCCCAAGCCATCCGCCAGGCGATCGCCTCATTAATTGACCAAAAAAACCAACCTTGATGCTCTAAAACCCATCCCTGCCAGGTCGGGATCATTTCCCCCACCAACCAACCAAAGACCCCATAGGTCAAACAAAAAAGGCCCAGAGAAAGCCAGGGAAATCCTTGATTTTGGGCTTGGGAGGTTGCCATCTTTATGCCGCGCTGATTGATCACATTGCTACTTGTTTAGGATAGCTAACAACAATTCTCCCTTGGGGGAGATTCCCAGACAAAAGGGTCATAAAAAATCAGGGTGCCCATAAAAACAGCCCTGATCCCTAATGGAATGATTCAGTTGAACGAAATAACAATGTTGCAACCTAGGACATTGCTTGGGTAATGAAATCAAAGTAAGGCGCCGCAAGCTTTGCTTCCTCTGCATCGAGCACACCAAGGGCCGCATCCTTTAGGCAACGAATGGCATCTACCATCCCCGGAACAGGCACCCCCAGGGCGTTATACATCTCTTTAACCCCGATTAAACCGATCCGCTCAATGGGATCTTTATCCCCAGCAAGAATGCCATAAGTAACCAAACGCAGATACCAACCATAGTCCCGGAGACATTGGTTATATTGCTTTGTGGTCGCGGCATTCCCACCGGCAGTCCGATATTCCGGGTGAATGCTAAATAATTGTTTTTGGGCTTGATCAACGATTTTTTTCTCGTTATCGGCAAGGGCTTCGGCAATTCGGATCCGCACTGCCCCAGTGGCTAAAAAGGTGGCGATCCCCGAGAGTTCACCGCTGCTAGGATAGCGGAGTTCGTCATCGGCTCTCAGGATAACTTGACTAACGACGCTCATATTATTGCTGTTTTAATAAATGGATTCTTGCTTAGTTTAATAGCTTAGACTATTGTCTCACAAGGCATTCAGGCTTTGATGATTGCCTGGGAATTTTAAGAAACGTAAACTTCCTGAGGGAAAGTCCCCCCTCAGTATAGGAGAAATTGTCAGAAGCATTATTTGAAGTGACCTTTTTTCCTAGGCCCAGCGAATCAACCGGGGTTCGGTGGCATTGTCTAGGTGGGGGTGGTGGGGCAGAATCCGAAGGGCCATACCTTGGTAGCCACTTTTTTGATATTGCACAACCCCTTGATAAATGGCTTTTTGGTCGGGGGTCATCCCCTGGACAGTCATGGGGTAGCTGATGCCGTCTACCAGTTCATCTTGATCGTTGATGGTGCCGAGGTAAATTTGGACAGCCAGATCATCGGCGGTCAGTCCTGCAAGGTCAAGAATCGCTTTGACATGGACGGGTTGTTGAATATCAATTTCAGCGGACTCTGCCACTTCAAAGGCTTCAACGCGGATGTTATACCATTCTTTGAACAGTTGGGATTTCCAATCGGCAAGCTGTTGGACGGCTTGGTAGTTATTTTGTTTGAGCTCGAAATGGCGATCGCTTAATTTGAAGTAGGCTTTTTGGGCATAGTCCCGCAACATCCGCGAGGTGTTAAAAGTTGGACAGTTGAGGCGAATTGCTTCCTTCATCTTATTGACCCACCCCTCCGGCACATCAAAGCTATTGCGGGTGTAAAAGAGGGGGACAATTTCTTTTTCAAGTAATTCGTAGAGGGCACTGGCTTCCACCCGGTCTTGGTAATTCTGATCATCATAAATTTCTCCATGGCCGATTGCCCAACCGGTGCGGATATAGTCCGCTTCGTCCCACCAACCGTCGAGGATACTCAGATTCGGTAAACCATTCATTGCCGCTTTCATGCCAGAGGTGCCCGACGCTTCCCGGGGGCGACGGGGAGTATTGAGCCACACATCACAACCTGAGACCATTTTCCGAGCGATGTGAATGTTGTAGTTAGGCAGAAAAACGACGTAATCTTCGAGGCCTTCCTCCCGGACAGTATGAATAATCTGGCGAATCAGTTCTTTACCTGGAATATCTTTCGGGTGGGCTTTCCCAGCGATGACAAACTGCACCTGACGTTCTGGGTTACCAAGAATAATTTTTTTAATGCGCTCAATATCGTAAAGGAAAAGATTGGCCCGCTTGTAGGTGGCAAAACGTCGGGCAAAGCCAATGGTCAAAAGGTTTGGTTTGAGGACTTGGCGGGCTTTGGCGATCGCCGCTTCCGTCGCCCCCTGTTTTTGCAGTTGGTTGACGAGGTGCTGCCGGATGTAAACGACGAGATCAGACCGTTGCCGTTCGTGGTTACGCCACAGTTCTTCATTGGGAATGGTGGTGACTTTTTCCCAGATGTGACTTTCAGCGGGAACCTCATCCCAGTTAGGGGCGAGGTAACGGTCGTAGAGATCCTGGGTGGCCGGGGCGGTCACACTGCGGGCATGGACACCATTGGTGATCGAGGTAATCCCCACTTCATCGAGGGGAAAGTCCGGCCATAAGCTGCGGAACATTTCCCGGGAAACCTGACCGTGGAGCTGACTCACACCATTGATAAAGGCACTGTGTTTAAGGGCAAAGATCGCCATATTAAAGGGGGCTTCGAGGTCCCCAGTATTTTCCCGACCCAGACCCAGGAAGCGATCCGCCGAAAGACCAAATTTTTCGGCATAATGGCCCACATAGTGTAAAGTTTGTTCAGGAGAAAAGAGATCAAAGCCCGCAGAAACCGGGGTGTGGGTCGTGAACATTTGGGTGGAGAGAGCAAACTGCTTGGCATGGCGGAACGTTAACCCTTCCTCCTGCATCAACTTACGAATGCGTTCTAGAATCAAAAAAGCGCTGTGGCCCTCGTTCATGTGGTAGACCGTCGGTTTATAGCCCAGTTTCTCTAACATCCGTACGCCACCAATCCCCAACAGGATCTCTTGGTGTAGCCGCAGATCGCGATCGCCCCCATAGAGTTCATCGGTCAGGTCATGGTCATAGGGGTTCGTATTTTGCTCAATATTAGTGTCGAGCATATAGAGAGGCACAGTCCCCACATCAATACGCCAGACCCGTGCATACACTATCCGACCGGGGAATTCCACCTCAATAATCAGTTCTTGGCCCTGGTCATCCTTTTCCAAGTGGAGGGGCATATTATAAAAGTCATTGATCGGATATTCTTCCTGCTGCCAACCATCATGGTTGAGATATTGGGCGAAATAGCCTTCCTGGTACAGTAAACCCACGGCCACCAGCGGTAAACCGAGGTCACTGGCAGATTTTAGGTGATCGCCGGCGAGGATTCCTAACCCCCCGGAATAGATCGGCAGGCAGTAGCTGAGACCATACTCTGCACAAAAATAGGCATAGCATTCGCTACCCTTCGTTTCACCCCGACTTTTGTGATACCAGGTGTGCTGCTGGAGATAGTCATCGAGTTGTTCGATCGCCCGTTCCATGTGGGCGATAAAACCGTCATCCCTGGCCAATTCATCAAGGCGGGCTTGATCTACCAATCCCAACATTGCCACCGGATTATGGCAGGTTTGTTGCCAAAGGTCTGGATCCAGGCGGACAAAGAGACTTTTCGCTGCCACATTCCAATCCCAGTGAATATTATGGACAAGGCGGCGCAGGGGTTCCAGGACAGGGGGCAATACGGGTTTGACCTGAAACTTATGGGTCGGTTTCATGGAAAAAAAATCCTTCAGCGGACAACGGGGTTATCTGTCTCTAATTCATAGCGAATTCCCCACGGAGATTAGGCGATCGCCCCTGGGGAATTTATAAATCGATAGAACTCCACACATTTCTTCTGAAATGGCAGAAAATTTTCCTAAAAACGACAAAATCCCAGCCAGTAATGAGAAGCTCAGGAGAAGGGGATACAGAATAAAAGTTTTTTGTTACGGAGAGAGAGGGATTCGAACCCTCGGAGCCGTTATACGACTCGGCACATTAGCAATGTGCTGCTTTCGACCACTCAGCCATCTCTCCCGGCTTGACGATAAATGATTGTAGCAGACCTCCTGGAAAAAAGCTAACCTAAAGTCAGCAATTGTCAGAACGGCGGAACTATGGGTCTTTTTAGCGATGTGGGGCAGTTTTTTGAGACGCGTTTGGAGGAATTTCTCAAGGCGCATCCCCAGTTAGAACTCCAGGCGATCGCCGAACAACTCCAGGAACAGGAACGGGAAGCGAATCGTCTTACCCAGGATCTCCAACGGCAACTGACCCAGGTGGAACAGCAAATTACCCAAGTCGCCCAGGATATCCAACATTGGCACCAACGGGTACAACAGGCCGAAGCAGGCAATAGACCGGATCTCGCCAGTGCCGCAAAGGCCAGGGAAGCGGCACTCCTGCGCCAGGGCAATCAACTATGGGGCAAGATGCAAGGTACCAAAAAACGTCTTGAACAGGCCCAGTCTCTCCTGGTACAGCTCCAGCAAAAACGCCAGGAAGTAAAACAAAAAATGGACGAACTGCAAGCCTCCCAGAAGGTTGAGGATGCTTACACTAGCAGTTGGGAAAGTTTCAGTAGCACCGGAGGCGATCGCCAAACCTACAGCAGTGCCACCGACCCCCTCGAAGCCCAGTTCCAACAGTGGGAAATGGATGAACAAATCCGCCAGATGAAACAGAAAATGGGCCGCTCGTCCTAGACAGATCACCCCAGGTAACCATCACCCCCTGAAACTTTTCCTTATAGGATTGATTAAGAGCATGTACCTATGATCCCGTCGGGATAGGTTTTATACTGGATAGGACATAAAAATTCCAAGTCCAAAACTGCGAGGTATTACAACACCAGTGTTTGTCCTCTCCGGCTATGAATATTTTCTGGGCTTTCTGATCGTCAGCAGCCTAGTCCCAATCCTTGCCCTCACCGCATCTAAATTGCTGCGGCCCAAAGGGGGCGGCCCCGAACGTAAAACCACCTACGAATCTGGGATGGAACCCATTGGTGGTGCCTGGATTCAGTTCAATATCCGCTATTACATGTTTGCCCTGGTTTTTGTCGTCTTCGACGTAGAAACCGTCTTCCTTTACCCATGGGCTGTGGCCTTTCACCAACTTGGTCTACTCGCCTTTGTTGAAGCCTTAATCTTTATCGCAATCCTCGTGATTGCCCTTGTGTACGCCTGGAGAAAAGGAGCCCTCGAATGGTCATGAATCCGACATCCTTTGAACAACAGCAAACCGAAAAACTGCTCAATCCCATGGGGCGATCGCAAGTCACCCAGGATCTCTCCGAAAATGTCATCCTCACCACCGTTGATGATCTTTATAACTGGGCGCGCCTCTCTAGCCTGTGGCCTCTCCTCTATGGCACCGCTTGCTGTTTTATCGAATTTGCCGCTCTCCTGGGTTCCCGTTTTGACTTTGACCGGTTTGGCCTTGTGCCCCGTTCCAGTCCTCGCCAGGCAGATCTGCTCCTCGTGGCCGGTACTGTGACCATGAAAATGGCCCCGGCTTTGGTACGTCTCTATGAAGAAATGCCCGAACCCAAATATGTGATCGCCATGGGTGCTTGCACGATCACTGGGGGGATGTTCAGTAGCGATTCCACCACCGCTGTCCGGGGTGTTGATAAGCTCATTCCGGTAGATTTATATATCCCTGGTTGTCCGCCCCGTCCCGAAGCAATTATTGATGCGATTATCAAGCTCCGGAAAAAAGTTTCTAACGAGACCATTCAGGAACGCTCCCTCAAAACCGAGCAGACCCACCGCTACTACAGCACCACCCACAACATGAAAACGGTTGACCCCATTCTCACTGGTAAGTATCTGGGGATGAATACCTGGAACAATCCTCCCAAGGAACTTACCGAAGCGATGGGAATGCCTGTTCCCCCTGCACTGCTCACCGCGAAAAATAGAGAGGAGGCCTAAGCGATGGCAGAAGAAAATCAAACCCCCACTTCAGCAGAAACATCGATTGTCGAAGCAGGTGCTGTATCTCGACTACTCACAGAAAACGGCTTTGTCCACGAATCTCTAGAACGGGATCACTCTGGCATTGAAATTATTAAAGTTGATGCGGACTTATTGATTCCCCTCTGTACCGCCCTGTATGCGTTTGGCTTTAACCAGCTCCAATGTCAAGGGGCCTATGATCTGGGGCCGGGGCAAGATTTAGTGAGTTTTTACCATCTCATCAAAGTTGGTGATAATGTCACAGAGCCTGAGGAAATTCGGGTGAAGGTCTTCTTATCCCGCGAAAACCCGACCGTACCCTCTGTATATTGGATTTGGAAGGGGGCCGACTGGCAGGAACGGGAAAGCTATGACATGTTCGGCATTGTCTACGAAGGGCACCCCAACCTAAAGCGGATTCTGATGCCGGAAGATTGGATTGGCTGGCCCCTGCGGAAAGATTATGTCTCTCCAGATTTCTACGAACTCCAGGACGCTTACTAAATTACAAAAGCTCACTGAACCGATTTTGTTGACTTGGAATAGTCCCAGACACCTCCTCGATGGGGGTGTTTTTTATTTGTTAAGTTTGGATTTTCACTGAAAGGTCGAGGCGATCGCCCCACAGAAATTCCATAAAATGGGGAAGCACTATCAGCAAAAGTAGAGTCATGGGTAACAAAAAGGTGATCGCCATCGTTCTAGCAATGACCATAACGGCCTGGGGAATTACAGGAAAAACAAACGCAGAAGTTGCCACCTTAGAATTTGAGTTCGACACCCCGAGCCAATCCCAAACCATGACCAGTCGAGGGGTGACAGTCAACCTCCGCTACGACGAGCAACCCAATGGCGAGGACTGGACTGATTACATCCCCACCCTGACGATCCGTGTCGACGATCAAGAGGTACTGCGTCAAACCGGAGATCCCTCCTTCATGATGTATGGCCTGGCGCAAATTGCGGAGATGGATCCCAGTAATGACTTCCCGGAGGTGATTTTTTCCCAATATTCTGGTGGTGCCCACTGTTGTGCCATAGTAAACATTTTTACCCAAAATCCTGAAACTAATGCCTGGGAAACGGTTAATGTCGGTGCCTTTGATGGTGGCCCGGTGCCCGTCGCCGATCCCGATGGCAATGGGATTTATGAATATGTCACCAGTGATAATCGCTTTCTTTACCGCTACAGCAGTTATGCCGGAAGTTTTCCCCCCGTGCAAGTGTGGCAACTGGAAGGTTTGAGAGTTCGGGATGTGTCCCAGGAGGCACGATTTTTCCCCCTCCACCGGGAACGACTCCAAGCCATGTGGGAATCGATTCAAAATGCAGCAACCGAAGGCTATGAAGTGAACGGGATGCTTGCGGGCTATGTGGCGACAAAGGCGATCCTCGGGGAAACTCAAGCGGGTTGGAATTTGATGTTAAACCGCTACGACAGAACCAGTGATTGGGGCCTCGAAGAATGCCGGGGTAATTTTGATGATCAAGGCAATTGCGCAGGGGGCTTGTTGACCTATGATTCCTTCCCCGCCGCCCTGAAAGAATTTTTAGAAGCAACCAATTATCTAACCAGAGCAGAAATTCAGTAGGTTTCTGGGCTAAATTTTCATAACAAACTTCATAGCAAATATTTAATGTATGCGAGATCACAGCGGGCGGTTTCGACATCGGT
>JAYKIK010000017.1:0-9770 GCA_035284725.1 Synechococcus sp. | reverse complement strand
GACACCCCCGTAAACACAATCAACTGATTGCGCGGCAAATCGAGATCCACATTTTTCAGGTTGTGCTGCCTTGCGCCACGGATGCGGATTTGGTCGGATTTGCTCATGGGGCGATCGCCATCGTCGAGAAAAAGTGCTTAAACATTATAGATAGCCCTGCTGTGAATTTCAGGGGAATCTCTCTATATCAGGTCTCCAAGAGAAATTAGAAAATCCAATCTGGGAGAAAAACTCGACCGCTTTTTGTTGGCCTGGATGGGTAAATTTGAGGTGGTGCGCATTTAAAAAATAACCGCAATCCCCTGGTAAAGCAGCCCGTTGATCCTGCTCTGCAATTTTCGGTAAACCGCCGGGGAGATAGAGCGGATCCCCAACCAGTGGATAGCCCATCGCCGCCAGGTGAATCCGAATTTGGTGGGGGCGGCCGGTAAAAATTTGCACTTCGACAAGGGATAGATTTTCCAAACGTTGCAAGACTCGCATTTCACTGCGGGCAAATAGACCATCCCCTTTTGCCGCAAAAATTGTGCCTAGGGTTGGGTGAGAAACTTTGCCGATGGGAGTTTGAATGGTCTGTTGATCGGGATAGTCTCCCGCTGGAATTAGAGCATGATAAATTTTGGCGATCTGATGTTCCCGCAATTGTCGGGTAAGCTGTTGTTTCCCCAAAGGCGATCGCCCCAGGATCATTAACCCCGAAGTTCCCCGTCCCAAACGATGGATGGGTGCAAGATTTTCCCCAGGGAATTGTTTTGTCAGTTGCCATAAAAGCGTATTTTCAAGGAAATTTCCCGCCGGCATCACCGGTAAACCAGCAGGTTTATCGATAATCCAAAAGTCTGCATCTTCATGGATAATTGCAAAATCCAAAGGAACATCTGGTTCGGCCCAGGGTTCCCGATGATATTCTAGGCACTGATTTTTTGCTAAAACTTGCCCACATGTTGCAGGTTCCCCATCAATAAAAATTTGCTGATTTTCAATGCGTTGGGTCCATTGTGAGCATGTTGAATGGTGATAGGTTTGGCTATAAAAATCAAGGACAGACTGCCCCGCCTGGGAGAGTTTCACTCGATCTCGATAGATCCAACCTTGATTCAGCATTGTTGATCAATCTATGAATACTGATAGATATTTTTTCGAGGATTAAAACTTTCCACTTCCCGCAATTTTTCATATAAAGCTTTTTCTTCGTCGGTGATCTCTGGCGGTAAAACTAACTGCACTTCCACCAGTTGATCGCCTCGATTTCCCGAGCTACGCGGATAACCTTTATTCGCAAGACGTAATCTCTGACCGGGTTTGACACCCTTGGGAACGGTCATTTTAACTAACCCATCAATAGTCGGTATTTCGATTGAACCACCCAATACTGCCTCGCTCGGACTAAGGGGTAGTTGACAGTAGATATCAGCCCCTTGCACCTCAAAAAAGGGATGCTGCGCCACGGTAATTTTGAGGTACAAATCCCCACCATTAATGCCCTGATTACGTAACCGAATGCGTTGACCATCCACCATGTGTGGCGGCATATCAACTTCCAGCGATCGCCCATCTTCGAGACGAATTCTTTCCCGACCACCCCGGTAGGCTTTTTCGAGGGGCAAAGTTAGGCGTGCTTCCACGTCTCGTTTTGCGGGGGGTTGTGGGGTGGCGACCTTTGTGGTCTTGGTTGTACCGGGGCGAAAATCCTCGTAGCTGTTACTGCGCACCCGGGTAGTGGTTTGTTGACGCTCCCTCGATCCAAAGGGATTTACACCGCCGATGTTGCCAAACTGACTGACATCATTACGTTGGGGCCGGTTTGTCCGGTTAAATCCAGGACGGCTGTATTTGCCTCCCATGGCCCGGGTGAATTGATCATATTGCGATCGCCTTACATCGTCGGATAGGACTTCATAGGCTTCATTGAGATCCTTAAATTTTTCCTCTGCCACCTTATCGCCCGGATTGACATCAGGATGATAGCGCCGCGCCAACCGCCGAAATGCCCGCTTAATCTCGTCATTGGAGGCATTGCGAGGCACCCCTAAAATTTCATAGTAGTTACGCAAGTTGTTCATATTTAGGCGACAGAGTGAGGGCTTTTCCCTTTAGATAATGGCGCATGATTCGAAACTGTGCTGTTTATTATGCAGTAATTGCGGGGGGAAATGGACGCCTAGAACCACTCATCGTCTTCATCCCAATCATTTTCATAGGGGATACTCCGTCCTTGACCCTGGCTGTAGTATTTGCGAGAAACATTGCGCTGTTCGTAGGGATCGCGGCTGGTGGGTCGGGGTGCCCGGGGCTCGGGGGGGCGACGGGGTGGGGTGCCATTGCCATAGCGCTCATCCATGGGGCGATCGCCACCATAACCTTGCCGGGGTTGACCGGCGCCGTAATCATAGTTCCGTGTTGGTTGGGGACGCTGGGGCGGACGGGGTGAATAATCATAATTTCGTTCTGGTGCTCCATAACCCCGTTGGGGAGGATAGCCGGCCCCCGGTCGATAGCTAGAACGGGAATCATAGTAGACGTCATCGTCGTCATCATCACCGATCAAGGTTTTTTTAATGGTGCTGAAGAAAGATTCATCCTCCCCTTGGTCATATTGGAGGCGCACTTCTCGATTGAGTTCATACAACGCATCTTGAAGATCGGCTTGGGCCCGATCCAAACGGCGATCATCATTCTGTTTGAGGCTCTCTAAAATTTCCTGGGATAAGCTCTCGATGCGGCGGCGATAGTAACTGGCGAACTGACTGCCAAAATCTAGGGTTACTTCTTTGAGTCTACGTTGGGCCTGATCGGTGAGCGCTTTAGCACGATTTCGCTTTTCCACCTTTTCCCGCCGTTCCCGGTCCTGTTGGGCGAATTGTTCCGCATCCCGCATCATTCGATTGACTTCGCTTTCAGTCAGGGTCGAAGAACCTTGAATGGTGATACTCTGCTCCCGACCAGTGGTCTTATCCCGGGCCGATACCTGCAAAATGCCATTGGCATCAATATCAAAGGACACCTGGATTTGCGGCACACCTCTGGGAGCTGGGGGAATTCCCGTGAGCTTAAACCGACCGAGGGACTTATTCCCCTGGGCCATTTCCCGCTCCCCTTGGAGCACATGGACTTCGACGACGGTTTGATTATTTTCCCCTGTCGAAAAAATATCGGAACGACGCACAGGGATAGTTGTATTGCGAGGAATGAGTTTTTTCGTTACACCACCAATGGTTTCTAGACCCAGCGATAGAGGTGTAACATCCAGCAGAAGGATATCCTTCACTTCACCGCCCAGGATTCCCGCTTGGATCGCCGCCCCCACTGCCACCACTTCATCGGGGTTCACATTTTGGTTTGGCTCCCGGTCAATAAAGCTGCGCACAAGACCTTGCACCATCGGAATACGCGTCGAACCACCAACCAGCACCACCTCCCGAATTTGGACAGGGCTAATGCCAGCATCCTGAAGGGCGCGTTTAATAGGACGACGTAAGCGACTCACAAGATCGCCACATAAACTTTCAAAGGTAGCCCGGTCTAGTTGGGTTTCAATGTGCTTCGGCCCATCTTCCGTCGCGGTAATAAAGGGAAGATTGATTTCGGTGACGGTGACCCCAGACAGTTCAATTTTTGCCTTTTCGGCGGCTTCGGTGAGGCGCTGGAGGGACTGGCGGTCTTTACGGAGATCAATGTTTTCCGTTTCGAGGAATTTTTCTGCGAGCCAATCAACAATTTTTTTATCGAAATCATTACCGCCGAGTTGAGTATCACCGCTGGTGGCTTTCACTTCAAAAACCCCATCGCCCACTTCTAGGACGGAAACATCAAAGGTGCCACCCCCCAAATCAAAAACCAAGATCGAAGAGCTTTCTTTCTGTTCTAGGCCATAGGCGAGGGCAGCGGCGGTGGGTTCGTTGATAATCCGCAACACTTCCAGGCCCGCAATGCGTCCGGCGTCCCGGGTGGCTTGGCGTTGGGCATCGTTAAAGTAGGCGGGCACGGTAATCACGGCACCGGTGATAGGCTCCCCCAAGTATCGTTCGGCTTCGTCAGCCAGGCGGCGGATAATTTTGGCGGAAATCTCTTCGGGGGCAAATTCTTGGCGGAGACGGGGACAGCGAATTTTGATGGTGTCTTCTTCGGTGCGGCGGATGGTGTAGGGGACTTGTTTTGATTCGGGGTTGAGTTCACTATAGCGGCGTCCCATGAAGCGTTTGACACCGTAGTAGGTGTTTTGGGGGTTGAGGACTGCTTGGCGCCGGGCCATTTGTCCCACAAGCAATTCGCCATCTTTGTTGAAGCCCACGACGGAGGGGGTGGTTCTGGCTCCTTCGGAATTGGCAATGACAAGGGGTTTGCCGCCTTCCATCACTGCAACGACGGAATTTGTAGTTCCTAGATCGATGCCGACTACTCTACCCATGCGCTTCTTGTTTCTCCTTGGTGTGGCTCGACAATCTTTATATATTAGGTTGCGCCACGGTTGTTAACAATATTTACCTTTCATTTTATCGGAGCGGTTGGGGAATTTCAGAGTTGTCCCCGCAGGCTGTTGAGAATTTGCTGGGCTTGGGTTTGGGCAGTGGTTTGGTTTTGCGCTCCAAACAGGATGGCGGCCTGTTCCATATCGGCGATCGCCTTTTCGAGATCGTCGAGTTTGTAGTGGGTAATGGCGCGGTTATAGTAGGCTTCGGCGAACTGGGGATTACCGCGAATGCTCACGCTGTAGTCTTGGAGAGCGGCGCTGTGGTTTTCAAAGCGGTTGTGGGCGAGGGCGCGATTGTAGTGGGCCTTGGGGTAGTTGGGCCGAAGGGTGAGGGCGGCATTGTAATCGGCGATCGCCTTGGCGTGATAGCTGTTGGCTAGTTCCAGTTGGTTGGCGTCCTTGGCCTGGAGAGCGAGGTCATCGTAGGCATTACCCCGGTTGATAAAGAAGTCGGGGTTCGTATTTTTCAGGATGATCGCTTGGTCACAATCGGCGATCGCCTGCTCGTAGTTGTTCAAGAGATAGGCCGCATAGCAGCGGTTACCATGGGCATCAGCAAATTCTGGTTTAAGCTGAATCGCTTGGCTATAGTCGTCATAGGCCGCTTGGTATTCTCCTAGCACATGGTAGCTATAGCCCCGGTTGTAGTAGGCGTCGGGATCATTACTATCGAGGGTAATAGCGGCAGAGAATTCAGCGATCGCCCCCTGAAAATCCCCCTGGGTCAGGGCATCGACCCCCGCGTTATACCGTTGGATCGCGTTGACTTGATTATTATTCGTTTCAGAGGTTGTTTGGGAAAATCCAGGGCGGCCGAGTCCCAGAAGGAGGACGGTTCCCAAAATGATCCAAGGGGTTTTGCTGCTGTTCATCGGAAGTGGCGGTGCTGCGCATAGTGACCTAGTTTCATCTTAGAGGGCGGTGATAGCGTTAAGTGCCTCTCCTTAAGACTTTGCATTAGTTTGGCGGTTGGGTTGTTCTGGCCAATAGGTCCACATCTTCATAAATATCCGCCAGGGCAATGGCGCTGTCGATGGCTTCGAGTTCAATCACATCATCAATGGTAGTGTATTCCGTGAGGCTCCATTGTTTGGGGCTTTGGCGGTGATAATGCTCGACAAATAACTGTTCTGGTTCAATGAGTAAATAGTCCTGAAATTCTGGGATGGAGCGGTAGTAATGAAATTTTTCGCTGCGGTCGTAATTTTTGGTGGTGGGGGAAAGCACTTCGGCGATGAGGCAGGCATTGAGCACAGTATCTTTACGGCTCTCCTGTAAGACCAAGGGTTTGCCGGTAACCATCACATCGGGATAGGTATAGATTTGCTGGGACGGAATCCAGAGACGCTGATCAACGTGGAAAACTCGATATGGACTTTTTTTCAGCCCTAACTTTAAAGCGACATATAAATTTCCACTGATTTCATTGTGAATGGGGGTCCCGCCGGCCATGGGCTTGATCACTCCTTGGATATATTCATGACGATCTGGGGCCTGTTCTTCCTGGGCTAAATAGGCTTCGGGGGAAAGGGGTTTTGCCAATGTTTGGGGGGTCATGGTTTATCTCACCTGGGGCTTTACTGTTGGCCTTGCCTTCACGCTAACACAAGTTTTTTCGCTCAGATTACTGTGATTATTTCGTGTCGCCCGGGTCATGGGGTGATTCTTTCGATTTGAAAACCGTCATAATTCCTTTGTCATAATTGGAGGCGATCGCCAAAAATGCCCCCCCGAGAATATAGAACGGTAAAGGGACAAAAAAGCCTTTAATCAGTTGAAATGCTTGGACTGCGATAAATAAAACAACAACACTTGTTAACCAAACCTGCATTTATTTTCCCCCAAAAGTTTAAATAATTTTTAGCGCATCCAGGTTGGCGATCGCCACATCCGCTTTTTCTAGGTGAGCCTGGGTGGCATCCCCCCAACAGATCCCCACCGTACCTGCCGCCCCGGCTGCTTTGGCCATTTGAATGTCCCCCGGCGCATCACCGACCATCAGCGTTTGTTCTGGCTTCGTTCCTAATTGGGCACAGGCTTTAAGAAATAAATTCGGGTCGGGTTTAAGGCCAAATTCGGCGCCCATTTCCAACTGGATATAGTCTTGTAACTGGTAGGTTTTGACGAAAATTTCTACATTGGCGGTGCTATCCATCGAGAGAATGCCGAGTTTTAAACCCGCATCATGGCAAAACTTCAGCACTTCCAGACTGCCAGTAAATAATGGAGATGTGTGGCTGCGATCGCCGAGAATTTCTTCTGCTTCGGCGAAGGCTTTTTTCGCAATATCGAGGGCATCAAACCAACTGCGACCGGTTTCGGCAATGTAGGCGGCGGCGGCGATCGCATTTTCCTGGTGACTACCCACGGCCATTAATCCTGTTGGATTCAATACTCCATCCACCATCCCGAAAGCCATCAGTAATGGTTCCCCTACCCCAGGAATTTGGGCATCAATCAGCCTAGCGCGCTTTTGGGCCAGTTCCCGCAGATAACTCTGGGAATCCGCCAAGGTACCATCTTTGTCAAAAATAATCCCCGTAATCTTCTCAAAAAGGCGATCGCCCACTTGTACAGTAACCATGGTGAATGCTGAATTAATGTCTAAAATTTAGGTGCCGACGGTGAGACGATACTTCAAACTGAGCAGACTCAGCCAGAGGGCAGGATATTTTTCCGAGAGCCAGACCTCAGACTTTTCCAGCCATTGGGGCAACCAGCCCATGATCAGGAAACTCAGCACCGCATCGAAAGTAAAGGCGAAATACGCCCCCACCCAACGCATAAAGTCTTTCGCCCCGGCCATCTGCCAAATCCACACAATTAAGGCTGGATTTTGGCGCGCCGCGATTAAAGCCAATTTATTGAACATCAGCCAACTGGTGCGGTCTTTAATAAACGTATCGGCTACCTCAGGGGGAGAATCCGCCAACAATCCAAAGAAGGTATTTAACATAGCGTTAATTCGTTGGGGGGGCAGGTTGGTATGGGTCGGCACCATCATCCCCTTAGAGAAGAGCCAGGTCACGGCAATGTTGCTCTGGTAGGCGCGAATCTTACTCAGGTTTTGTTGGTCGAGGAGGTCTTTTTCGAGGGCAATTTTTAAAAGCCCCGTCAAACGATCCAGGTTTCGCACCAGGGAACCAAACCCCGTAAACACTAGAGGCGATTGCAACGAAGCCGCATCCCCAATCGCGAGTAAACGGTCAAAGGCCACTTGGCGATCGCCTGCCCCCACATTGAAATAACCGGGGATGTAACCGAAGGTGGGTTTTACAAACTCCAAATCATCCATCTCACAGCGGCGGTACTCCGGCAGGATCGTGAAGAAATCCTCATACATCTCTAGTAAAGAGCCGGGATTCTCCGGATGCACCTCATGGTAGTGGAACAGATAAACTGTCCGTTCATCGCCCTCGATGGGGAACAGCTCCCAAATTAACTGCCTACCCCGGGAGATATCCCCATGGGAGTTAAGCACATCCCCATAATCTGGATTCCAAACCACATCATCTAGCCCTTTCAGCACAGCCCCCACCGTTGGACAAACGCTGTCAAAGGGGCGACCTTTATTCAACTGGGCAGCAATGGGTGAGGCTGTGCCCATCGCATCGATTACCAGTCGGGTTTGAATGCTTTTTTCTGCCCCGGTAGCCAGGTTTTGGGTAAAGACCTGGGCCCGTTCACGGCCAATGTCCGCTCGGACAAACTCCGTCTGATCCCAAATTTCGCCCCCAGCTGCCTTGAGTTTCTCGCCACATTTTTGAATCAGCAGGTCTGAAGCAACGGCAATATTCAGTACCGTCGGCGTATGAAGAATATTGGCTTTCAGGTTAGGGGGATTATTCCCATCGAAAAATTTGTTAAACCCATCCCTGTATTCCCGGGAAATGAGGGTCTCAATCTCCGCTTCGTCAAATAGCCCCAGGTTAACCAGGCTCTGAAGCTCACTGCGGGAAATATTCCACTCCCGATTCATCCGGCCAAAGGGAAGCCGCTCAATTAACAGCACCCGATAACCGAGGCGCGCCATCACCGCAGCATGAATCACCCCTAACGCCCCACCGATGTAGACCAAGTCATACTGGGGTAAGTCGGGATTGACGGGATGATTTTTCTCAAAAATGACCTGCTTGGGTGTCTGAGGATTTTGTACCGTCTCCCGCCAGCGTTTTTCCCACCAATAGGCCCGCTGAAGATCAAATTCTCCCTGGGGAAATTTCTGAAAGTATTCAACGGTTTTGGGGTAGGCCGGGGCTAAGGCTTCAAAAATAGACTGGCCAGGTTGTAATTCTGGGGGAGTGGGGTATTGGTTCGGGAAAGCTTGGCGAATGTCAGTTTCTAGTTGACGGCACAGGCGTTTCGGCCGAGGAAAGCTTTGATCCCAGGCAAACACCTTAAGATAGGTGGTGCGCTGTACCGTCCAAGTGAAAATAGAGAGTTCGGTACCGTTGGCGGTGAGGCGAATCCCCGTCGGTGTCGGCTGCTTTTGTCCGTGGTCGGGTTGCCAGCTCGTCTGGAGCCAGTGACAAACCTTTTCAATATCTGGGGTCGGGACTTCAAGATAAAGCAGTTCTTCCATGGAAATTGTCATCGGTAATCGGTGTATGCCGCTCTGGTGGTTTATCATACCCGCTTTATTTCCCCCCAGGGAGAGCATCTGGAGTCCGGGAGATATTGTAAAACCCGTAAAATTTCTTATAAAAACTTAATCTTGTTACAATGGAGCCCACAGTTGTTAATTCCAAAATAGGAGGGCTCATGGCGAATATCACCTACGTTCCGGCAAATAAGGACGTCATTGCGGCAGATGGTGCAAATCTACGGGAGAAAGCGCTACAAAACGGCGTAGATCTGTATACTTTCGGCGGAAAATTGATGAATTGTGGTGGTGTTGGCCAATGTGGAACCTGCATCGTCGAGATTCTAAAAGGGATGGAAAATCTTTCACCGAAAACCCCTTTTGAGGAACGTCGCCTGAAGCGTAAACCCCCCAGCTATCGCCTCGCTTGCCAAGCCCTCGCCCATGGGGATGTGGTGGTGAAGACAAAACCCTAGGAAAGGTCTGGGGACAATGGTTGTGGTTCGAAATACTGGGGGAATAGATCGTCAGGGCGATCGCCCCTAGGAAGGAGCCAGAGGTGATATTCTTGATATCATTAATGAGCTAGCTCGATGAAGAGGCGATTATTCAATGCAAGTTAACGATCTCGGTTTCATTGCAACGATTCTTTTTGTACTCGTTCCCACCGTTTTTTTGTTGATCCTGTACATCCAGACCAACAAGACGGCCTCCTAA
>JAYKIK010000016.1:0-4581 GCA_035284725.1 Synechococcus sp. | reverse complement strand
GAAAACGAGAGCAAAACCCAAGTGCTCTGGGGTAAAGAACCCAAAGGCGATATTACGGTAACTGAACATGGCTTAGTCTTTCAAGTCAATCTCCAAACAGGTCAAAAAACGGGATTATTCCTCGACCACCGGGAAAATCGTAAATTTATCGGGGAAATTAGCCATAATAAAACGGTTCTCAACTGTTTTTCCTACACAGGGGCTTTTTCTCTTTATGCCCTGCGGGGGGGCGCCAGCCAGGTAACCAATGTCGATGTAGGGAAACAGTTAGCTGCAGTGGCCAATACCAACGTGCGCCTGAATCACTTTAACCCCCAACAACACAACTTTGTGACGGCCGATTGCTTCGATGTTCTCAACCGCTATGCCCAGGAGCAACAAACCTTCGATATTGTGATTCTCGACCCGCCTAGTTTCGCGAAAAGTAAGAAAAATCGCTTTGCCGCCATCCGTGCCTATACAAAATTAAATGCCCTTGCTCTCAAATGCGTCGCCCCCGGGGGGCTTCTGGTTTCCGCCAGTTGCACGAGTCAGGTCAGCCCAGAAGCCTTTCGGGAAATGTTAGCCACCGCCGCCTCAGGGAACTACCATTTACAAATCCTCCACGAAGCCGGACAACCATTGGATCACCCTGTGCCAGCAGCTTTCCCAGAGGGGCGTTATCTCAAGTTTGTCGTTGCCAAGGTGAATCCCGTAATTTAACTCATTCCTTCGGGTGTAAAATCCCAAAAACTGAAGTGTAGCCATGCAAAAAAGTGCGATCGCCTACGGGGCCAATTTCCCCATTACAGAAAAAGCCCCCCAAATTTGGCTGGGGAAATGCTTCAGAAAAGAGACTGGAATCAAAATTCTGCTCCCCGTAAAGCCCTTTACCCCGACCCAGACAAGCAAACATTAATGCACCAAAGGCATCTGGCAGTTCAACGGTGTCCTCAAACCGCTGCAATAGGACGGATAAATCTTCGGCGGAGGTTTCTGCATCCCGTAGGTGGAACTGAACTCGTTGACCTGCTCGAATGCGATCGCCCACGGCAATCGCTCCCGCCCGGGGATCAACTCCCAAAAGATTCCGAATGAGAAAATCTCCGTGGATCAGCTTCTGCTTAAACTCATCCATAGCAATGCCAATAAATAGAGAATCCTGGGCAAGGGCTTGGTCTTCCTCATCTAACTCCCCGATCAGTTCCTGAAGCAAACGCAAGGGTGTTCCCTGCTTCCCCCCTTCATCTTCTGCGGCAGTGAGAGCTGTAATGATATTGCGATCACAGTGGGTGATTTGGTACACGTCTCCAATGGGACGACAGCCCTGGGCGACGATGGTTTCCATTTTGATGTTACCTGTGAGTGCCACCCCAATTGTGCCGGAACGCAATACCAAGGGGGCGTTTTCTGGGCCGGCGACATAATAAAACAAGCTGCTGACCATCCGGCCGTTGACACTGGTCAACCCACCCACCTTGGGGGCATGGGGATAGGCGAAATCTAACCCTGCTAACAGATCCGTAATGCTCGAAGAAAAGGGATCCGCCAGCAAAATAAAGTTTGGTTCTGCTTCAGGAGACACCTGGAAAATCTCCAACCACCGCTCCGGGCCACTGTCTAAATCTGGCAAATCTTTTTCAGTAACCTGGAACGGAACAACCTCAACATCTGGTAGATGGGCTACGGTTAAACTCAAGGCGGGTTGATCTTCACACTCCTGGGCCTTCCCTTCAACATCTGTCCCAATAATGCTCGCTCCCCCACAACCAATCACAACTTTACAGGGGAGTTTTTCGATCAGTAACGGTAAAACCCGGGCATACTCACTGGCAAAGGCGGTGGAAATAAAGACAATGGCCAGATCCGCACTCCCTACCAAATTACTGCGGATTTGGGAAACGACCTCATCAATGGCTCCTTCTAGGGAGGCTTGGGTTGAGAGGGCATTCAGCCACTGAAATGGGGCAGCGATCGCCTCTGTTTGGCCCCTGGTGATTCCTAACCTGTTCCACAACGCCTTGAGCATATTCCACATTCTGAATCTGTTGCGATTTTTGAGGATCTCCCAAAGTCTTTAGCTTACAAGGAAAAGGCCTGGGAAAACAGGGTCTATCCAGCGGCAGATGGCAATTAAGTATTTTTGGCGATCGCCTTTAGTTTGTGACGAAATATTACGAAAAAGACAGCATAGCGCTATAGCAGCTTGACGGTCTTTGATGGGCTAGGTACAGTAGGGCGGTATACCCCATCGGGTAAAGCTTCCTTTAGTCGTATGCAAGACAAGCAAAAAGTCACCCTCTAT
Source organism: Synechococcus sp. (assembly GCA_035284725.1). Lineage (GTDB taxonomy): Bacteria > Cyanobacteriota > Cyanobacteriia > Cyanobacteriales > MRBY01 > MRBY01. The sequence goes on along the minus strand of JAYKIK010000016.1, from coordinate 2,297 downwards.
CTGCCTGCGGCAGTCCATCGCCAGCTCAAAATCAAGGCAGCCCTCGACGCAGATTCCATGTCTGCTTTAGTGGAAAAAGCCGTCGCCTTCTATCTCCAGCACCCCGAGGTGGTGGAAGAAGTCCAGGAAACCTATGGTCAAACCCACCGTGTCCACATCTGTCCCGACTGTGAAGGAGCAGTGGTCTTAAGAGATGGTCAGTTGGTTTCTCTCAAACGACAACCGACGGTACTCCTTGATGAAGAAATCGCGCAGGATCTGCAAAGTGCAAAGGGTGCTGCGGATGGGGCAGAACTAGTGACTTGCTAGCTGTCCAGCCGGCGATCGCCTTTCCCTACTCTCTCTACCTCCACTCAGGTCGATGTGGTGATGCTTAACCCCCTTTAGCTATCAGGAGTAACCCCATGAAAGAAGAGCTAAATACCCTCATCCAAGCTCAATATCCCCTGATCTACCTCATCACCCCTGAAGAGGAGCGGGCCGAGGCGGCGATCGCCCACATTGCGCAACTGTGTGAATATCAAAAAGTTTTTGTCTGGACAATGACCCATGGACTGGTGGAATACGCTTCCGACCGGAAGCCCCAAACCCGGACTCTCTCTGCCGAAGCAGCCATCCGAGAAGTTATTCACCATCCTGAATCTGGCATTTTCATTTTTAAGGATCTGCACCCCTTCCTTGACGACCCCAGTACCGTTCGTTGGCTCCGGGATGCGATCGCCAGTTTCAAAGGTCTCCAGAAGCACATCATCTTAATGTCTCCCTACCAAAAGGTGCCCCTGGAGCTTGAAAAAGACGTTGTTGTCCTCGATTTTCCCTTCCCTACCCTCGATGAGCTTGACCAGGTGCTTACCCAGTACCTAAGTCCTCGCCAACCCATTTCCGCCGTTGTGCGGGAAAAACTCCTCAAAGCGGCCCTCGGCCTTACCCGAGACGAAGCCGAAAAAGTCTATCGCAAGGCTCAAGTTAAAGCCAAAAAACTGACAGAGACCGAAGTTGAAATCGTCCTCTCGGAGAAAAAGCAGCTGATCCGTCGCAACGGTATCCTGGAATTTATCGAAGAAGATGAAACCATTGACGCCATTGGTGGTTTAGAAGAACTCAAACGCTGGCTCAAGCAACGTTCCAACGCCTTCACCGAAGCGGCCCGGGAATACGGTTTACCCCAACCCAAAGGCATGTTGATCCTCGGCGTGCCCGGTTGCGGTAAATCTCTACTGGCTAAAACCACCTCCCGCTTGTGGGGACTACCCCTCCTCCGCCTGGACATGGGCCGGGTCTATGATGGTTCCACCGTGGGTAAATCCGAAGCAAACCTCCGCAGTGCCCTCAAAACTGCCGAGTCCATTTCCCCAGCAATCCTATTTATCGACGAATTAGATAAAGCCTTTGCCGGATCTTCCGGTTCTGCGGACTCCGATGGCGGCACTTCCAGTCGTATCTTTGGTTCTTTCCTGACCTGGATGCAGGAAAAAGAATCTCCCGTCTTTGTGATGGCCACAGCCAACCGGGTGGATCGTCTCCCTGGGGAATTCCTCCGCAAAGGACGTTTCGATGAAATCTTCTTCGTCGACCTCCCGAATCCTAGCGAAAGGGAAGCGATTTTTAATATCCATCTCCACAAACGCCGTCCCGTTGGCGATCGCTTTGATTGCGAACAACTGGCGAAAATTTCAGAAGGTTTTTCCGGTGCGGAAATTGAACAGGCGATCATCGCCGCCATGTATGAGGCCTTTGCCCAGGATCGCGAGTTTACCCAACTCGATATCATCGCCGCGATCAAGGCAACCCTGCCCCTCTCCCGCACCATGACTGAACAGGTCAATAGTCTCCGTGATTGGGCCCGGCAGCGCGCCCGACCTGCTTCAGCCTCCGTCGCCGAATACCAGCGATTGGAGTTCTAACAAGCTTAATCTGTCCCGGATTAAGGTCAGCAAGATTCCCAGCTTGTTGACGATTAAAAAAACACTTCTAACCAAGTGGACTTTGCACAAAAAACTCAAATGTTGTTGTTTTTGGAGAATAATTCCAATGTCTCACTTTAGCACTCTACGGACGAAAATCACTGACGCTGAAGTCCTCAAGACCTCTTTAAGAGATCTCGGTATTTCCGTCAACACCGATGCCGCAGTACGGGGCTATAACGGCCAACAAATTCAGGCGGACATCGTCGCAACCCTTGAAGGTGATTATGATCTGGGCTGGACTCGCAATGCTGATGGTAGCTTTGATCTGATTGCCGACCTTTGGGGCGTGGCGAAGAAGCACAACCAAACTGAATTGATCAATTCCATCAA
>JAYKIK010000015.1:0-21098 GCA_035284725.1 Synechococcus sp. | reverse complement strand
AAAAACCAGAGGGGAGGGCAATCATTAAAAAATACTGGGAATCAGTGCTTTAATTGTACCCTGGGTGATTTGGGAGAATAATTCAGCACGCGGGTATGGGTCTAGATTTTAGTAATCTTAATAGTCTTTGGGCAGGAGTGATGGTGGAAACTCTCGCTCGTTTAGGTCTGCAATCTGCGGTCATTTGTCCAGGATCCCGCTCTACCCCTCTGACCGTTGCCCTGGCCCGTCACTCCAAGCTTAAAACGATTCCAATTTTAGATGAGCGCTCGGCGGCGTTTTTTGCCTTGGGTTTAGCGAAAAGCTCTGGTTTACCGACGGTGCTGGTCTGTACATCGGGGACAGCGGGGGCTAATTTTTATCCGGCGGTGATTGAAGCCTACCAAAGTGCGGTGCCTTTGATTATTCTCACAGGTGATCGCCCCCCAGAATTGCGGGATTGTCATTCGGGGCAAACCATTGATCAGCTTAAATTATTTGGGAATTTTGCCCAGTGGTTTAGTGAAATGGCCACCCCCTTGGGTACCGTCGAAATGTTACGTTATGCCCGGCAAACCATGGTGCAAGCTTGGCGACGATCGCAATTTCCCCAAAAAGGTGTAGTGCATCTTAATTGTCCGTTTCGGGACCCCCTCGCCCCCGTACCCGATGGTTCAGTGGAACACCTCAAAGGGGTTATCAAGACAGATTTTTTTGCAGAAATTCAGTCCCTGGCCAAGGCCGAGTTTTCCGCGGATATTTTGCCCACGGAAGCCTGGAAACATTATTCCCGGGGGCTAATCATCGCTGGGGTGAATCAACCAGAAAATCCCGACGAATATTGTCAGGCGATCGCCCAATTGTCAGGATATTTGAGTTTTCCGGTTTTAGCGGAAGCATTATCGCCCGTGCGGAACTACGCCCATTATTTTCCCCAGGGTTTAGTGACCACCTACGATTTCATTTTGCAGGATCAATCTTTAGCGGAAACCCTCAAGCCGGAAATTGTGATTCAAATTGGCGCGTTGCCCACCAGTAAAATTCTCCGGGCCTGGCTCGAAAAACAGCAGATTCAAACCTATATTTTGAGTGAGCGAGCCGATAATTTTGATCCCCTCCACCGTCCCCATCAATATTTAGCCGTTAATCTTAAGACGTTAAAATATTTGGGGATCTTTCCCGATAACCAAAAAGGTTTACCCTACTTCGATCTGTGGCAGACCCAGGAAGCAAAAATTCGTGCCAAACTAGCAGCGGTTTTCCAAGCAGAACAGAATCTTAAAGAAGGGGCGATCGCCTATTATTTATCCAGTGCTTTACCGAAGGAAACAGCCATTTTCTTTGCGAATAGTATGGTAGTGCGGTATTCCGAATTTTTCTGGCAGGTGAATAGGCAGCAAATTTTACCCTACTTTAACCGGGGCGCTAATGGCATTGATGGAACCCTTTCGACGGCTTTGGGTGTTGCGGAAAATCATTCCCCCTGTGTTTTACTCACCGGTGATCTGGCCCTCCTCCACGATACAAATGGCTTTCTGGCGTTAGCAAAATTTACTGGTTCCCTAACGATTATTGTGATCAATAACCAAGGCGGCGGCATCTTTGAAATGTTACCGATTGCCAAAGAAGAAGATATTTTTGAGGAATATTTTGCCACTCCTCAAACAGTTAATTTTTCTAAAATTTGTGACTTATATGGTGTTAAGTACCAAGCCATTTTTACAAAAACAGAATTGATTAACGCTTGTGAAAATTTACCGACTAAGGGCGTGCAATTACTAGAAATCAAAACAGACCGTTACCAAGATATTGCTTGGCTAAAAGAGCTATTCCAGAGTTTTTTAAACTAGCTGAAACTAAATGGCGTGCTGTTGGACTAGATAGGTAATTTTTTCCGTTTCATCGGTGGTTAATTCAGGACTTTCACCAATGCTTTGACGGTACATTTTGAGGTATTCCCCAGCGGATTTATACCAACTGAAATCATGGCTCATACCCCGTTTTTGGAGCCCGGCCCAGTCCTTTTTATAACGGAAGCTCTCCCAGGCACGCACCATGCAAGTGTACATATCTAAGGGTTCGTAGCGGTCGAAGCTAAAGCCGGTGCCGGTTTGGGTAATGGGATCATGGAAAGAAACCGTATCCACCAAGCCCCCGGTGCGCCGCACAATGGGCACAGAACCGTAGCGCATCGCCATCATTTGACTAATGCCACAGGGTTCAAAGCGGGACGGCATCAGGAACACGTCGGACCCGGCATAAATCCGACGGGAGAGGGCATCGTTATAGAGCAATTGCACGGACATCCGGCCCTTAAAGCGGTAGGCCGTTTGCCACAGTTGGGTTTCGTAATGGCGATCGCCTGTGCCGAGGATAATTAACTGGGCGTCGGTGTAGGCCATAAACTGCTCCAGGATATTGAGCAACAGATCAATACCCTTTTGTTCGACAAGGCGGGTGACCATGGCCATGAGAAACGCATTTTTATTGACTTCAAGGCCTGTTTCTTCCTGGATAGCAACTTTGTTGGCGGCACGATCCTCAAGATTACTCGTCGAAAATTGTTTCACCAGGGCTTTATCGTTGGAGGGGTTGTAGAGTTCCACATCGATGCCGTTGACAATGCCGCGACTCTTGCCACTAATCCAGGACAGTAAACCCTCTAGTTTTTCGCCATAGACCTTCGTTTGAATTTGCTGGGCATAGGTAGGAGAAACGGTATTGACTTGGTCAGCAAACATCAGCGCCGAAGCCATCACATTGTCCCCATCCATATACCAGGGACACCAGGTCGTCTGCTCCAGAAAACTACGCCAGGGCCCTTGGTAGGCTAAATTATGAATCGTGAAAACAGAACTAATATCAGGAGATTGGTGCATCCAAACCGGAATCATGCCCGTGTGCCAGTCGTGACAGTGGGCGATTTGGGGCTTCCAGTGGTTCCACATGAATTCTGCGGCCCCATTAGAGAAGAAGGTAAACCGCCAAAACTCATCCTGTCCCCCATAGATATTGCGGCCATCAAAAGCGGGATGCCCAAACAGGTACAAGGGGACATCACTGTTGGGTAAAACCGTTTCATAGACAGCGAAATCATTGAACATTGCATTGCCCCGCCAAATGGGTTCTGGGGAAATGTCGAGCTTGTCGTTGAGGAAGCCATAGTAGGGTAAAAAAATCCGTGCATCATGTCCCAACTGCCGTAGAACCTTAGGCAGAGAGCCGACTACGTCCCCCATTCCTCCCGCTTTTGCAATGGGGGCAGCCTCGGCAGAAACAAACAAGATACGCATCAGATTTTCTCGGTAATTTTCGATGTTCTGTTAGAGGGTAGCATTCTTTGAGGGCTTCCAAAACCAAATCTATCTGGGAATTTTGTCCTGGAGAAATTGCGTGATCTGGGCTTGGTATAGGGCAGGGTTTTCGAGCATGGGAAAGTGGCCCACCTGGGGGATTTCCACATATTGAAACTGGGCATTAAGGGCGATCGCCTTTTTCGCCATGGCCGCCGGGATAATTTGGTCTTTTTCCCCAGCGATGAAGAGAGTTGGACATTGGATCTGTTGGAAAGCTTGGGGCAAACAGGTCACCATAGTTTCGTTTACCGAAGCGACGAGGGTACCACCTGCAGCCCGGGAGTCCGCCTTGAGAAAATCATCAAGGAATTGCACCCGGTCTGTTTTTGAAATGGGCTGGGCTAAAAAGCGGGCGATCGCCAAACGATCCATTAGAGGAACCTGCCGCAGCCAAGGGAAACGACATTGGACGACGGCACCACCAAGTTTCTGGAAAATGGCAAAGGCCCGCGCCTCGTATTCAAAGACCCCGTTGCAGTTCAGGATGGCTCGGTCAACCCACTGGGGAAATTGGGCCGCAAATAAAGCGCCGATAGAAGCGCCCATGGAGTGGGCATTAAGAATAATTTTGTTGGTAATTTCTAACTGCTGGAGGAGCACTTCTAAATCTAAGACATAATCCCCAAGGTCATAATTACCTTGGTAAGCAGCCGGTAAAACTGACTGTCCAAAGCCTCGTAAATCGTAGAGCAGACAATGAAAATTTTCCCCCAGGGCCTGGGCGGTACTGCGCCAATAGTGACTCGATCCGCCCCAACCGTGGATGAAAAGCATCACAGGTTTTTGGGAATCGCGATTTCCCTGGACAATCCATTCGTAATAATGGGGGACTCCCCGTACCTGGGCGATCGCCATTGTACCTAGGCGGATTCCGGCTTGGGCAAGGAGGACGGATGGAGTAAAAGCTCAGCGGTAGAGCGCTTTTCAACCATTTCCGGAGTGATCGTACAGCAATTGACATCTTTACGGGAGGGCAGTTCGTACATCACATCCAGCATCAACTCCTCCACAATCCCCCGTAGCGCTCGGGCCCCGGTTTTCCGGCGGTAGGCTTCCTGGGCGATCGCCCGGATGGCAGTGGGTTCAAACTCCAACTGTACACTGTCCATCTTCAGCAGCTTTTTGTATTGCTTAACGAGGGCATTCTTCGGCTGGGTCAAAATTTCTACTAGCGCTTCCTCATCCAGGGGACTCAGGGAGGCGATTACCGGGATGCGGCCGATAAACTCCGGGATCATGCCATATTTCACGAGATCCTCCGGAGAAAGGTGCTGGAGGAGTTCCGCTGTGCGTTGTTCTTTGGCTGACCCCTCTTCCCCAGGGCGCACAAAACCCATACTCTTTTTGCCGACCCGCCGCTCAATCACCTTATCCAGACCGACAAAGGCGCCACCACAAATAAACAAAATATTGCGGGTATCGATCTGAATGCAATCTTGATAGGGGTGCTTGCGACCTCCCTGGGGCGGCACATTGGCGATGGTGCCTTCTAACATCTTCAGAAGCGCCTGTTGTACTCCTTCCCCGGACACATCCCGGGTAATAGAAGGGTTTTCGCTCTTGCGGGCAATTTTATCAATTTCGTCAATGTAAATAATCCCCCGCTGGGCTTCGGCCACATCCAGATCCGCCACCTGGAGTAACCGTAAAAGAATATTTTCGACGTCTTCCCCCACATAGCCCGCTTCGGTTAGGGTTGTGGCATCGGCCACCGCAAAGGGCACATCGAGGATTTTAGCAAGGGTTTGGGCCAGGAGAGTTTTGCCACAGCCCGTCGGCCCAATCAGCAGAATATTGGATTTGTGGAGTTCAATACCATCGGCTACGGGATTACTATCCTCCTCCTCCTCCGGGAGGAGACTGAGACGTTTGTAATGGTTATAAACCGCGACGGAGAGGACTTTTTTCGCTTCATCTTGGCCAATGACATGCTCATCGAGGTACTGCTTAATTTCCCGGGGCTTAGGAATGTCCTCAAAATTAATTTTCTCTGGGGGCGCCTTGGGTGGCTTTTTCTCAGGCGATCGCCCTAGGCCCATCCCACCCATACCGGCGGCGTTTTCCATGAGCTCCTCATCGAGGATTTCATTACACAGCTCAACACATTCATCACAAATGTAAACCCCAGGCCCCGCAATGAGCTTTCTGACCTGCTCTTGGGATTTACCACAGAAGGAACATTTGAGGTGGGAGTCGTACTTAGACATGGATGTTGTTGGGGGCCTAGGGGAACAATGGGCAGAGAAACTAACCGGCGGTGGGAACAATAACCTGATCGATCAGACCATACTGGCAGGCTTCTTCGGCGGACATGTAGAAATCTCGTTCCGTATCCTCTGCCACCTTATCAAAGGGTTGGCCTGTGTGGTCAGCAATCAATGTATTTAATTTATCTTTGATGTAGAGAATTTCTCGGGCCTGAATTTCAATGTCAACGGCTTGGCCTTGGGCGCCGCCGAGGGGCTGGTGGATCATAATCCGGGAGCTGGGGAGAGCCATCCGCTTGCCTTTGGTGCCCCCAGAAAGGAGAAAGGCCCCCATACTCGCCGCAATCCCATAACAAATGGTGACGACATCGGGGCGAATTTGCTGCATGGTGTCGTAGATCGCCATCCCTGCATAGACAGAACCACCAGGGGAGTTGATGTAGAGCTGAATGTCTTTTTCAGAATCTTCTGCTTCGAGGAACAGGAGCTGGGCGACCACGGAGTCGGCAACGGTGTCATCAATAGCACTACCGAGGAAAACGATGCGCTCCCGAAGTAGGCGGGAATAGATATCAAAGGCCCGCTCTCCCATGCCCGATTGTTCGACAACCATCGGTACCACTGCCCCGCCCATGGAGTAGGAGTAGGGGACAGCTTGGCTGGAAAGGTTTTGGTAGGGGGTAGTTGATTGAACCATGGAAGCTTGGGGCTGATGTGATGGGGACAGGAAACTGAAAAGTTAAAAGGGAGCCATGGGAACTTTTAAGACGCTGAACCTTCAACAGAAATTAAATGGTCTGAATGGTAACAGCCTTTCCCACGCAGCTCTTATTATATATTTGCCTTGGCGGTGATGGGATCTTCTGGATTAGTGCCAACGATATTGAAGGTTAAAGATTCACGAGGGGTTGGGCCTGGGAACGGGCGATCGCCCCTTGGAGTTGCGGATAAGCACCATCGAGATAGCCAGTTCCCCGTAAAAAACCGGTATTCGCTGCGGGTAGCAGATATTTCAAAGGAACATCCTCAAAATACCCAATCAGCTTCTCGATACTTTTGAGTTGACGCCCCCAATGGAAGGTTTTCGGGGTGCGGAGGGCTAAAATTTCCCCTTTCTGGTTCGGTAACAGATGCCGTCCAGTGAAAAGACAACCCCCCAGTTGCCGATAGTATAGGCAAGAAGAACCCGGAGAAAATCCCGGTGTCCAAATCCCAATAAAGTCACCGTCTACCCAATTGTCCCGGAAAGGAGTTACCGTTGCTTCGGGCATGAGATAGGCCTCCTGTTCTTGGATGACGATGGTACACTCCAGGGCCTGCTGAATTTTTGCCACCTGGTTACTGATGGCAGCCCGCTGGGTAATGTAGAGGGTTTTAACGCCGCCTTGGTCTTGGAGAAACTCGAGGGTGTCGGGGTGCCAAGGAGGACAATCTACCAACAGCCCACCGTCGTCTCCAGGGATAAAGTAAGCAGTCCCCCCAAGGGTCTCTCTGTTAGGGGCAAAGGCATAGAGGGTTTCAAAAAGCTGACGGGGTGGTTTGGGGGCGGTCTTCACAGGGAAATCCCTACTTGTGCTGAACAATCGCTACCATTGTTGCATTGGGGTGAGGTTTCGACAATTTTCTCCCGGTGGGGCGATCGCCACAGTGTTGGGGTAATAGTCTAATGCTGGTTTCATATATTTTTTAGTTTTTCGCAAGGTTTTAATTCGAAGTTCATGGAAGTTTGGTTGCTGTTTGTTGTTATGGGTGTGCTGACCTATGTGCTCATCCGCCGCACTGTCCCGTCGGAAAACAAGGCACCGCTGGGTTTACTCTGGCTTGTGATGATGTTGCCGGCTTCCTCTTGGTTGGTCTGGATTCTGCTGTTTGGTGCTTCCCAACCGATGCCCCTCCTCGTAATGTTGCCCCTGTTGATCCTTTCCCCTGTGATGTATTGGAGTTTGTTGGATTGGGGCAAACCCAAACAGGATCAAACCACCCACGAAACGCCAAAGCCCCCTCCCTCTCCTAGCCTTGAAATTGATAATCTTGACCAGGAACTCCCTTTACCGAAAGAAGCCCCCAAGGTACGCCCCATCAGCACCAACGAAGAAAAAGCGCTCCGGGATTGTTTTCCCTGGGGTCTCTACTATCTCCAGCACATTGACTACTACCCCCAGGCAATCCTCTGTCGGGGGAAATTGCGGGCGGTCCCCCAGGAGGCTTACCAAACGATTCGGGACAATATTGAACAGCTATTTGGCGATCGCTTTATTGTGGTCTTCCAGGAAAACCTAAGAGGCCAACCCTTTTTCGCCCTCGTGCCCAACCCCTGGAAAGCGGCCCAAGAGAATAAAACGAAAGAAGAACCCCTGACGCGTCCTGATTTGGCGATCGCCTTAACCTTGATTACCCTTTTTACCACCACGGTCATGGGCTTAGAACTCCAAGGGGTGACAGCGGAGGTGATCCAACAAAATCCCGTGATTCTCTGGCAAGGATTGCCCTATGGCCTCGCCTTGATCGCGATCCTGGGCTGCCATGAACTGGGACACTACTGGGCGGCGGCTCGCTACCAGATCAAAACCACCCTGCCCTATTTCGTGCCTATTCCCTTCTTTATCGGCACCCTTGGTGCTTACACCCAACGGAAATCCCCGATTCCCCATCGTCGGGCCCTATTTGATTTTGCGGCGGCGGGTTCCTGGGTGGGGATGCTGCTGACGTTGCCCTGTCTGTGGTTTGGGTTGAGTCTTTCCCAGGTGGTGCCCATGCCGGAGGAATCCACTCTCTTAGCTTTTAATGAATTTGATCCGAGGTTTTCCCTGCTGTTGGGGCTGATCAGTCGTTTGGCCTTGGGCAGTCAGTTTACCCCGGAGATGGCTCTGGATTTGCACCCCTTGGCGATCGCCGGTTATGTGGCCTTAATGTTAGGGGGACTGCAGCTTTTACCCATTGGCCAGTTGGATGGCGGGTTGATGACCCATGCGGTTTTCGGCCAACGGACGGCGGGGATTATCGCCCAGGTGACACGGATTTGTATGATTGCGATCGCCTTTGTGCAACCAAATTTTTTGTTCCTGGCAATTTTTGCGCTGTTGATGCCCATTGCGAACCAGCCCGCCCTAAATGATGTGACGGATTTAGACAATCGCCGCGATCTCTTGGGAATGTTCACCCTGGTTTTTGTGGCGTTGATTTTCCTACCATTGCCCGCTGGCCTGAGTGGTTGGCTGAATTTTTAGGATTTATCGCTCGGATTCAGGGCCTGGTAAAAGTCTGTCTGGAAGGGATGTAACTGCGAATCAAAGGCCGGTGCATAGACCACGTCCGGAAATATTTCGCTGAACCAGGTGACAATGGCTAAATTTTCGCTCACAGTCCAGAAATCTGTTGGATTTTCCCCGTCAATGTGACGACTGTTGACGTTAAAACCAGCGCGATATCGACGGTATTGTAAGACCGGGGCCCCAACCCGAATCCAGGTGGCAAAGTCCGGACTATTGGCCATGGAAGTTAAAAATTCCTGCCGCTGTTGGTCGGTGAGGGGCTGTTGGGGAGAAACTAGCGCCCAGGCTTGTTCTAGAAGTTCCCGGCGCTTTTCGGGCTGTACCCAGGTACTTTGTAAAAGGGCGATCGCCGTTTGTGGATCTGAGAATGTTTCCCCGGGCAGCAAACCGAGGACATTGGGGTCAAAATACTGCCGAAATTCTTTTTCTGCTAAAGCAAAATTCCCAATCCACCAGGCAATCCCCCCCCGACAGCGATGTAAGAGAACATTATCGGGATATTGTTCTAGCAACTGTTCGTAACGCGCCATCACCCGCTCCACCACCACCGGATAAAGAGCCCCCAAGTTGCCGGAACGCCAGATGGGACTGGTAATAAATTGAGGATCCCGCAGAATTTCCAGGGCGATCGCCTCAATGGCAAGATCCGTTTTTTCTTGGGCCAACAGACTCAAACCCAAGCCATAGAACACCCCCCGTTTCGCAGGCACAAACTGGGCCGATCGGTAAAATTCCACCGTGGCTAAATCCGGTTCATTATTAGCGATATGGAGCCAAGCCACATTACTGCGGCCAAATTCACTGTAGGGAGAAGCTTGATTACCCTGGTCAAACCACTGAATTGCCTCCTGGAGATAGCGTTGTCGCCGTTCTAGGTCCGCTGTTTGGAGGGCTAATTCTCCTAGATTCCAGCCCAACTGATAGGCGTAGTAAGATTCCCAGGGAGCCAGATTATAGGCTGCCGTCAAATTTTCCACAAAGCGGTCATAGTCGGGGGTTTCCTGGCGTAAAGCGAGAAAACCAGTGCTAGATTTTTCCCAGGCGGCATGGATCGGCGCTAACCACATCGCGACGGCACCATAGACCCCCACCAGACCGAGGGCGACCACACGCGTTTTCCCGAAAAATTTCCCCTGGGTAGGTTCTGCGGGAATAGACATCTGGGGTTGATCCTGACGGGCGATCGCCGCCAGTAGGGCAATGAGAATCACAATCATGCCGCTAATGGCCACATTATCCAGTTGGTAATCTGTCCAACTCAAAGCCCAATAGCCAATCAAACCCATATAGATACTGCCGAGGAGAATCCGGTCTTCCCGCATCATCCCTTTCACCTTGGCCCGCAGTCGCCAGAGAATCACCCCCAGAAAAATGATCGCGCCGAAAAAGAGACCCAGACCCCAGACCCCCATTTCTGCCCAGAGTTGTACCGGCGTGCTGTGGAGCTGATAAATAATTTCCGAGAGGCGCCCCGCCGTAATCGGCCGATAGTTTTGGTACAGGATTGGCACATTTCCGAGACCAGCCCCCGTCCACCACTGCTCGCGACCCATCGCCCAACCCACCTGGCCATTGACCCAACGGTAATTTAATTCCCCCAATTCTCCCTGTAAAATTGGCAAAACCAAGTTGTAGAGCCGGTTATTGGCCAGCACAGAAACCCCTAAAAACCCTGTGGCGATCGCCCCGGCCAAAACCAAATAAAGCTTCCGAATTTGACTAAAACCCCAAGCAAAACCAAAGGCCACCATCGAGGCGATCGCCAAACCGAGCCAGCCCCCCCGGGAACTTGTTGTATAAAGATCAACGCCACCAATCGCAACTCCCGTCAACCAGAGCCAGCGCCGCCAATCTCGATGTAAAATCGCCAGACCCAAAAGCGTTGGTAAACAGAGAATCAGATAACCCGCCACATAATTTTGGTGACCCAATGGCGCCCAGTTCCGCAGCTCTAGGATCGAAAAATCAAACTGTTGCGCCGCCCCTTCGATGCCTAAATCCCGGAGCCGCTCTACTTCCGGCAAAAATGTCTGACTTAGCCACAGTGCCAAACTGAAGGAAACAAAGGCTAAACTCAGATATCCCTGTCCCAAAAATAACCAATAGCGACCCTTCACATTATTGAGCCAACGACTGACAGGATAGAGCGCGGCCACAAAACCCAAACAGGCCCACCCCTGCCACCGAGCTTGTTGGGGAAATTCTGCACCCAGGGTCGAAATCCCAAGGCTCACCAATAGCACCAGCAACGCCTGGTCAAAACCATTCCCAAGGAGATAGAGGCGTCGGTTATCCCAGAGCTGTACCAAAAACCACAGCAACGGACAGAATAATCCCACCTGCCAGACAAATGCCCACGACCAGGCCACCATCATGCTATGGCTATCGGGGATGAGGCTAAAGAGAATATAAAAGAAGGCGCTAAAGTAGGCCAATAAAGGTGCTGGGGACTTAGACTCAGGCATAAAAAGGCTGGTAAATTCGGGGAAATGGCAGCTTCTCCCATTAAATCCCATTTTCTGGAACTCCCATGGCCATGGGCTAAAATAGATAGGATTTTTAAGCTAACCCAGCCACACCATGTCTCTTTTTTCCGACAAAGCCGTTGAAGCGAAGCAAAAAAAACAAAAATTGTGGACGAAGGTCATCCTCTTTATTGGGGCGGGTTCCTTTGCGGGCACAGCGATGGTACCGGTGATTGGGGGCATCATTGATAGCGTGCGGCAACCCACGACCGAAGTGGCTCAGACGGCCCAGGTAAACCAAGAGGTTCAATTAAAGCAACAGGAAGCTGGGTTCTTGGCTGTTTTGGAACGGGAACCAAATAATACTAATGCGTTACAGGGTTTGGTACAGACCCGCTTAGCCCTCGGGGATCTAGAAGGCGCCCGGCCCCACTTACAGCGGTTGGTGGAGTTATTTCCCGATGAACAGGTGCTGAAGGATTTATTAGCCGAGGTGGATAAACGGTTAGAAAACTCGAGTTCAACAGCCCCAGCCCAGTCCCCCACTGAAGCCCCGGCAACGCCCTAGGCGATCGCCCCTCGTGTTATGGAGTCTAGGTCACCGTTATTTTTAATTTTTTCGTTGCTCCTGGGGGGAGGGACAATCCTGCTGTTACAAAACAGCCAGCCCCTTAGTTTTGTCCTGTTTAACCGTTCTGTACCGTTCCAGTTACCCCTGAGTGTGTGGTTTATTGGGGCGGTGCTCCTGGGATTGCTGCTGAGCTTACTGCTGCAATTGTTGCTCTCTGGGAGAAAATCCAAACCAGCAGGCGATCGCCCCAATCTTAACCCCCGTTTTGAACGGCTGAAACAACGCCCTCCTCGGGAACCCGACCGCCGCACTGGTCGATCCGATTGGGAACGGAGTCGCGCCAACTATGATTGGACGGATAAAGAACTCGAAGCCCAGGATGAAGAAGCTTGGGACATTGAATCTCCACCAACCCAGCCCACCCGACCACAGCCCCCCAGTGGGAACCCGGAAGAATCGAAAATCCGTCCCCAGCCGAAACCCCAACGACCCCGTCCTCGTCCGGAAGTGGCTCCCTCCGAGGCCAATATCTCCCAGGAAAATCGCAATGCCCAAAAGCGTGATACGAAAGATCAAGTTTACGATGCGGACTACCGGATTTTAACGCCCCCCTACAACCCCGAAGAGGATAGCGTGCCAGTGGTAGACCCCGACACCGATGGGGAATGGATTTAGCCCCAGGGATTCTGCTAGGCTGGATTTGCCCCCGTTTGTGAACAAATCTATGACCCTATCCCCGGAATTGGCAGCGGCGATCGCCATTTTGAAGGAAAAAAGTTGTGTGGCTACCCCCGTCGTTGAATCGGCTACGGCACGGGAAACCCTGCGACAAAATTTACGCTTGGCTTGTCAGGAAGCAGACTGGGAAAATCTCGGTATCTGCGCGGATAACATCACCGTCGCCACGGAAACGATGCAGCAGTATCTCCAGGGGCTAGGCTATGATGCGGCAGTCGCCATTGATCCCAGGGAATGGGGCGATCGCCCGGTGTATTTAAAATTCAACACCCAGAAAATGAGCCACTACATCGATGAATATGTGGGGCCATACCGGGGGGTGTTAGTGGCACTCCAATCCCCAGAAGCAGAACTAGCAGGTACCTATGGCCATTTCCCCCTCGATCTTTTTGGGGAATGATCTAGGATAGGGAAGATTTTAGAGACTACTTGGCTGTGGTGGGGAGTTTTCACCTTGAGAAATGTATCTTATGGCGTTGTGTTGGGAATTGCTTTGGCGATCGCCCCTGGCCTGGGAATCTCCGCCCAAACTTTAACGCCGGAACAGTTAGATCTCCCCCCAGAAACTTTTGAAAATAGCCCTGTCCTGCAGCGGTGGGCCCAGTCTGGGGTGCCTGATGTGCTCCAGAGCATCCGAGACGAACCAAGCTTCCAAACCCGTTTTCGGTTGGGTTATGCCCAGTTTCCCAGTAATCATCACCAGGGAGGGATCAGCGTCGGTATTGAGGATCTTTTTTTCCAGAAAGCCTTCCCCCTCACCCTCAGTGCCGAAGGTCAAACCACCTTTGCTGGCGATCGCACCGCTGTGGCAACCCGCACCAATTATTACCTCTTGCCCCTAGGAAACCGGTTTAATATTGCCCCGACCGTGGGTTACCAGACTTTTTCTGGGGAAGATTACGAACGGGAAGGCCTGGAAGTAGGGGCGAAACTACAATTGAATCTTTCACGTTCCGGTGCTTCTACCATCAGTCTGAGCCAGCAGTTTGTGAACATTGCCACCCCAGAGGAAATGGGGGTCACGACTCTTAATGCCGCCTATGCCCTCACCCGCCACTGGCGCGTTGCCACGGAATTTCAGAAACATAATTCCACCGCCGCCAAAGAGAGTAAGGTGGGCTTTTTCCTGGAGTGGATGCCCTAAAGCGCGATACATCACCAAAAAAAGGGAAAGCGCTTTGCTTCCCCCTACTGGTTATTTTCCAGATGTCTTCACAGACACGTTTTATTCTTCTTCCCAATGCTCTGATTCTGAATTGTTTTCTGCATCGGGGTCGATATTTTTGGCGATCGCCAAATCAATTTGTTGTCGGTAATAGTCGACGCTCTTGACGTCCACATTGACAATATTCCCCAGACGGTAGGCCGTGCGATTTTTCCGACCGACCAGACAGCTATGGCGGGCACGGTATTCATACCAGTCGTCCTTGAGGGAGCTGACGTGAACAAGGCCTTCCACTAACAGATCCTCGATTTCCACAAAGAAGCCATAGGACTGTACCCCCGTGATCAGGCCCCTAAAGGTATGACCTGTATGGGCTTTCATTTTTTCGGCTTTTTGCAGACCCTGGAGATCTTTTTCCGCGTCATCAGCCACCTTTTCTTGGTCATTGAGTTGCAGAATCAAGCCTGTAATCGTTTCTTCTAGCTCCGTTTGGGTTGGCGTGGGTAAAACTTTCCAGTTCACTTGGTCGTGGCAGGTACTACTGCCGAGATTAACCCCCACCTTTACCCGACTGGAACGGCGATCACGTCCTTCAGAGAATAAAAGCTTCAGTACCCGCTGGATCACAAGATCACTGTACCGTTGGGCCGGAGAACAAACCCGCACATAACCGTCCTGGTAGGCGAGGCCAAAGTGGGGATGGGGGTGAGTTCCGTAGCGGGGCACATCCAGGGTTTCCAGGAGGAGGTAATTAAGCACCTTCGCCATATCTGTCTGGCTAAATTCCTGGATGAAATGTTGGTAATCGTGGGGCAGCAGTTCTTCCTCAGATTCTAGCTTGAGCTTCAGGTCGAGGTTACTCCCCAATTTGATCAGATTTTCGAGGGCTTCAAAATCCGGTTTCGCTTGATAACAATAGATTGCTGGCAATTCTAAAGCCTGCATGTGTTGCGCCACCACTCGCCCGGCCAGAATCATTGCCTCCGCTAACAAGGCCCGCACCGGTAGACTGGGGGAGACAATCATCGTTCCAAAACGCCCTTCATCCTTAAACGCAGAGGTCACTTCCGGTAGGGAAATCTGGAAGCCTCCCCGCTGGAGCCGTTGGGCTTTAACCAAGGGACTGAGGTTGAAAATTAGATCATTCAGCAGGGCTACCACATCCGTAAGGGATTTGTCCGTAGGCTCATCGGTACTCAAAAGGTGCTGAACTTTTTGATAACTCAGGCTATGGTCAACGCGGATGACACTGGGGGTAATTTCAAACTCTGCCACATTCCCCTGGTCATCGAAAGTCAGAAAAATTGACAGCGTTAGGCGATCGCCCCCAGGGGATAACTCAATCTTTTCCTTAAGTCCGGGGGGAAACAGAGGAATAGTCATCTGACCGAGGAAAACCGCCGTGCCATGTTTTTTCGCCCACCGGTCTAATACCCCTTGAGCTGGCACATACTCCGCCACATCCGCCAGGTGAATCCCCAACTGCCATTGACCCGCCGCCGTTTTTTGGAGGGTAAAGGCATTTTCCACAAAGGCCTCACTATCCGGTGCCAGGTGCATTTCATCTTCGATGGTAATCGTCAGCAGATCCCGCAGGTCCCGACGCTTCGCCAACATTTTCTTGGACAGTTTTGTGGGAATTTCCTCAACGGCGGTCAGCACATCAGCCGGAAATTGGCGCAGCAGATCATGCTTACAACAGACAATATCGGTATCCGCTGCGGCCTCCGCATCACTCCCCAAAACTTTGGTCACAGCTCCCTGGGGGAGATACTGACCAATGGGGTACTGTACCACCGACACATGGACAAGGTGATCAATTGCTTCTTTCAACCGCGTCTCTTCGTCCTGGAGTTCCAGCTCAAACAGGAGACGATCATCTAGGGGGACTGCCCGGAACCCTTCTTCCTTTTGAACAACCCGGGCCAGAAGAGAAGGATTAGCCCGCTCTAGGATGAGACGCACCATCCCCTCCGGAGAACGTCGTCGTGTCCCTTCTTTAAGAACTTTGACCAAAACGCGATCGCCATTCCACGCATTACTGAGATAACTTTCCCGGATATAAATATCTTCCGCATCCTCAGAATCTTGGATCGCAAAACAAAAGCCCTTACTCGAACACCGAAGCTTTGCCTCTACCACGTCCGTTTCCGGTACCCGACGATACTTACCCCGTTCCTTCACAAGAATATTCGCCCGTTCTAAGGCATCGAGAATGATTTGGAGCTGTTCTGTCTCTTCCTCTGAACGACACTCTAATTTCTTTTCGAGGAATTTACCGGCAACTAATTTGTCATCTGTAAAGAAAGACAGCAGTGTGGCGATTGAAAAATCCATGCAAAACTATCCTTTTCGTTAGAAAGTAAAGTGAAACGATAAGCGCCCATCAAAAGCACGTTACCGGTCTACCGTTTACCGCTGTCCTCAAAAATTAACAGCCAATAGACCTGGCATTTCGATGGAAAATGCCACACATTCCCCAGATATCCCAAAGTTGACTGATCAAAACGATGCCTTGTCCGGAAGGATATTTTGTTTCATTGGTGAAACGAACCCATGGGGCGAGGTGTGTTGTACCTCAGGACGTAGCATGTTCACAAGCACACAGCCATGACGCTTAGGAGATAAAGGGTGGGAAACAGCCACGCCAACCATCCAGAAGGTCATTACATTTAGGAAACGGCTGCGGCGGGACTTTTACTGCTGAAACTAACCCAAAAAGATGTGTTTCAGGGAAAAATGAGGGGTTGCCTGTGGCTGAGCAAACCCAACAGGGGGAGAAGCAATGCGATGGCGGGAGGATTGTCCGATACAATCATGGCTAAGGTAATCGTGAAATCTACGAAATTCAACCTTACATAGCCCCTAGACGTATGTGTTGACTATCTTTTCACAGTGCTTTGTCGTTATTGTAACCCGTTCTGGCTATTCTCTCCATGGCTGATCTGTAATCAGCTGCCGCCTTATACTAAGCTAGAAGAGACTAAAGGTACAGTTGCACTAAAGTAAAGTTGGCAATCATTTTTTTCATTCCATGACACCAGATATTTTTCGACAGCGTTATCCCCATGGAGGTTTGATCAGTGAACTAGCGGCGATCGAACATGGTCAGTTTATTGTGCGGGTAGTGGTAGAGATCGAGGGGAAGCAACTTGCCAGTGGTCTCGCCGCCGCTCCTTCAGTGGAACAGGCAGAAGATCAAGCGAGAATTCGGGCGTTAAATTTATTGGGATCGATGGCGATTGTGCCCCAGCCACAACTTACTCAACCGTCTCAAGTTGCGGCCCCTGTAGTACCTTCTTCTGCCAGTGGGCCCCCCAAACCCAGTAGTCCCCCTGCACCAGTGCCGATGCCGCCGACCCCAGCCCCCGCAGCAGTGATTCAAGAACAGGAAGCAGTATCGCTCCCAGCTCAAACCACACTGATGGAGCCTGCTTCCCGAGATGAAGAACTCGCCCCGATGGCATCAACTGATTTCGGCCCTGTGGAAGCGATGGATTTTTCGGAGATCATTGCTCGTAGTGATGTGGAACTAAAGCGTTTAGGCTGGTCTAGTGAGCAGGGCCGGACTTATCTGCTGGAAACCTATGGCAAGCGATCGCGACAATTGTTGTCCGATACGGAGTTGTTGGAATTTCTCCAGTACCTTGAAGCCCAGCCGAGTCCTTCTGTATAGCCCTAGACCTGGCGAAATGTGCCTAGCTCCTAAGCCGTGACGTGGTTCAGGAGGCCCTCAAATAGTCCTTTACCGTCAACTAAACTGAGACTAGCATCGGCAGCCCGTTCCGGGTGGGGCATCATCCCTAAAACGTTACCGGCGGCATTGGTAATGCCCGCAATATTATTCAAAGATCCGTTGGGATTCGCAGCCTCGTTGATGTTCCCTTGGGCATCGCAGTAGCGGAACAACACTTGACCCTGGTCTTCGATCGCCTTGAGGGTATCTGGATCGGCGTGGTAGCGGCCTTCCCCGTGGGCGATGGGAATGTTGATCACTTGGCCTTTGTTGTAACTCCGGGTCCACACTTGGGTATTATTTTCGACCCGGAGAAATTGGCGATCGCAAATAAAGTGCAAATCTCGGTTACGCACCAAAGCCCCAGGCAGGAGGCCCACCTCCGTCAACACCTGGAAGCCATTACAAACCCCTAGTACGTATTTCCCTTGGTTGGCATGGTCGATCACACTTTGCATCACCGGAGAAAAGCGGGCGATCGCCCCACAGCGGAGATAATCCCCATAGCTAAACCCCCCCGGTACCGCAATTACATCCAAGTCAGAGATATCCGTTTCCTGGTGCCAGACCATCCGCGTCGGTTGCCCAAAAATCCCCTCCGTCACCATTGCCATATCACGGTCACAGTTGGAGCCAGGGAAAACAATTACACCAAATTTCATCGTGTCGTTACCAATTGATTAATTACTGCAAGGGGATTGGGCTAGAAAATTTAATTATTTAAAGGCGTGAGGTCAAAGCGATAATTTTCGATCACGGGATTTGTGAGGAGTTGATCACACATTTGATCGATCTTGGCCTTGGCTTCGGCTTCGTCGGCGGCAGTGAGGTTTAGCTCTATATATTTCCCAATGCGTACCCCAGAAACGCCCTCATGGCCCAATTGACCTAGCCCTGATTCCACAGCGGCCCCAGCGGGATCCAGAACAGAGGGACGGAGGGTAACAAAAACTTGTGCGTGGTACTGCATAGAACTCAAACGGTGAAGACGGTCTTTATTGTACGTTGCGGGGGACTTCTCGAAAACTGCCACTCTGTCCCTAGAGAAGATAGCTATAGCCCAGGGCAAAGATAAAGGTGAGTTGGCCCGCCAGCAGGAAAAAATACAGAATAAATCGGGGTTTAAAAATCGAGAGCATCAACCCCACTGCTTTGATATCGATCATCGGCCCGAAAATGAGAAAAGCCAGTAGGGAACCCGTCGTAAAGGTGGAGGCGAAGGATAGAGCAAAAAAAGAATCCACCGTGGAGCAAATGGAGACAATGGCCGCCAACAGCATCATCGCGACGATGGAGGTAATTGTCCCTTGCCCTAATCCAAGCACCACTTCCCGGGGGACAAAGACTTGGATCAAGGCGGCGATCGCACTGCCGAAAATTAACACTGCCCCCAGTTCCCGCAGCTCAATGGAAATGTTATTAATCAAAGCCCCCAGGAGGGTTTTAAAGCGACGATCCTGGACTAGCGCAGGCGCTGGCATTTGGGTGGCAACGGCTTCTAGGGGTTGCCCTTGCTGGGCGCCGAGGAAAAATGTTCCTGATTGGAGTAATGGGCTAGTGGTCGCGGCCTGGGCTTGGTTCTGATTCACCTGTTCGACAAACTTGAGCCGTTGGGCCAGCTTTGGTTGCAAGAGCTTTTTGGGATCTGATTCGACGCTAAATACCGTACCCACAATGGTGGCGATCACCAAGGAACCCAGCACCCGATAAAGGACAATTTCTGGCTGACCCCGAAAGGCGATCCAGGTAGACCAAATGACCACTGGATTTAAGGTCGGCGCCGACAATAAAAACCCTACGGCAACGGAGGTGGGGATCCCCTGGAGCAAAAAGCGGCGGGCCACCGGAACATTGCCACATTCACACACTGGAAATAGAAAACCGATGCAACTCCCCATAAAAGCACCGAGGACAGGATTTTTCGGCAGTTTCTGGATTAATTGGCGCTCATCCACCCATACCAATAGCACGCTCGAGAGAATTACCCCCAACAGCAAAAAGGGCATCGCCTCCACCAAAAGGCTGACGAATAGGGTAAAGGCACTGTGTAATTGACTCATGGAGAAAAAGTAACGGCGGGCACTAATTGAGGCGGCTTTCGGGTGGCTTTTGTTCCGATTTGGCAACCGGTAGCGTAACAATCACCGTGGTTCCTGTCCCCACAGTACTCTTAATTGTCACCGTCCCATTATAGATTTTCGCGATCCGCTCGGCGATCGCCAGACCCAACCCAGTGCCCTGCTGTTCATAGAGGTGGCGGTCAAACTGCATATAAGCTCCTAGGGTCTGGATTTGTATCCTTTCCATGCCTCGGCCATGGTCTCGCACCGCCAGTTGCCAAAACTCATCGTTAACAACACGACTTTTCAGAAAGACGATATTTTGGGCCTGGGTAGAAGCACTGCCAGAAAACTTAAACGCGTTATCAACAATCTCTGTCACAAGATTAACGAGCCACTTCTCTGAAATCGATATTGCCGCAGTACAAAGTTCTAGCCGGAGATCTGCTACACGGTCATAGCGTTGGGCAACCTGTTCAGCGAGGAGGCCGATGAGGCAATCACTTTCGCCAGTTGTTTTACCATACCAGTGGTGGAATTCGGTCGGGTCATGGGTCGCCAAGTCCAACTTAGTGTATAGCAAAAATTTTTGGATCAAATCGTGGAGGCGGTCGGCAGAGACTTTGATATTTTCACTAATTTCGCGAATTTCTTGACGCTCTAGGGTCTCCCAAAACTCTCCCAATAGTTCCGCCGAAGTCATAATGCCCTGGAGGGGAGTCCGGAGTTCGTGGGGCAGGGCCATGGTGAGGCTGCGTCGTAGTTGTTCTAGCTGTTGGGCGGAATGTTCTGCTAATCCCTGACGACGGTTTAGGCGGCCTCGGATGGCATTGAGTAATTCTTCCCGGGTAAAAGGCTTCGGGATATAGTCATCAGCCCCCAGATCCATACCTTGGCGCTGGGCAGATCGGGAGGTGCGAGCCGACAAAAAGATAAACGGGATCGTCATTGTCGCCGGTTCGGTATGAAGATTTTTCAGGACTTCATATCCATTCAGCAGTGGTAGATTGACATCACAGAGAATCAGATCAGGAATCTCAGCATGGGCGATTTCTAGGCCAATTTTACCGTCGCTGGCGGTGATGACGCGAAAACCTTCAGCGGTCAAAATATCGCGCAGAATACCCAAAACGCTCAGTTCGTCTTCAATGACTAGGATTGTTTTCACTAGAGGGGTGACCGCCATCATGCTTGCATTTGGAAAATTGGGAAAGGCGTATTTTTGCTGTGGCCATACCTAACATATATAAACACAATCCTCCGGGAAACAATTACGTCAATTGTCTAATTTCTGGTGGTGAGTAATAAAACCCCTGGGGGGTCATTGCTGAGGAAGATCTGGGGAGAGACGATTTTGATTATGATTGAAGTGCTTAAGCCTGCTTTTTTCTGGTGATTTCATGGTTAATTTGCAACAGTTGCCAAAACTTTCTCGCACCCTTGGGGATTCTTCCTTTGCCCGTCGTCACATTGGGATCAGTGAGAGGGCAGCGGCGCAAATGCTGGCTTTTCTGGGATACGATTCAGTGGATCAGTTAATTGAGCAAGC
>JAYKIK010000014.1:0-6608 GCA_035284725.1 Synechococcus sp. | reverse complement strand
AGACTATTAAGATTACTAAAATCTAGACCCATACCCGCGTGCTGAATTATTCTCCCAAATCACCCAGGGTACAATTAAAGCACTGATTCCCAGTATTTTTTAATGATTGCCCTCCCCTCTGGTTTTTCTCCCCAGGAATACCTCGAACTCGAGCACAAAAGTAATATCCGCCATGAGTATCGTCAGGGTTTGGTCTACGCCATGGCCGGTGGTAGTGATGACCATAGTCGCCTCGCCATCAATTTTTTAACCGCTGTGAATCTACATCTTCGGAATAGCCCGTGCTGTTTTTTGGGGGGAGATGTAAAGGTTAATTATGCGGATCAGTTTTTTTATTATCCCGACGCCTTTGTCACCTGCGACCCCAGAGATCAACAAAACCGCTATGTAAAGCAATTTCCCAAACTCATTCTTGAGGTCTTATCGCCCGCCACAGAAAATTTCGACCGCACGGAAAAATTCCAAGACTATCAACGAATTGCGACCTTTGAAGAATATGTTTTGATTTCCCAGACTCAACGAGAAGTGGAGGTTCGGCGGCGATCGCCCCAGGATTGGACGGGTCAAATTTACCGGGATCGAGATGATCTCAACCTCACCAGCATCCACCTCGAAATATCTGTTTCAGAACTATACCGGGGCACTAGTCTCGAAGACTTTGCCTAGGAGGCCGTCGGGTTTTTGGCCCGGGCTTCGAGATCCTCTAGGGTTTGCAAAACTAACCGCTTTGCTTCCAGTTGCCAGCCCCAGCGTTGAATTTGGATGGCTGCGGGAATGGCGATCGCCGGCGCGAGAAAGTCTAAAGGCTGTCGGAGGGAAATGCCAAAGAGCAACCCCAAACCCGCAATTCCCCAAAAAGGTAAGGCCACCGTCTGCCGGTTATCCAGCACCATCTTCCCGAGAAACCCCTGGGGCATTTGGGCGACAAGTTCATCCTTGATTTGCTGCTGTTGGCGGGGATTCAACATAAAGGCAAATTTACGACGCAACTTTTCGATCTTGCGGGCGTCGGTACTGTACTCGACCATTTGGTCCTCTGCCAATTTGATTAGTTTCTCTAGCTGATCCATGGTGTTGCGGCCTTGATTCTCAAAAATGCTCTGTTTATTGTGACATTCCCTTGCCCTATCTGCCCCAATACCCCCACCAAAAGGCGATCGCCTTCATCCTTCAGAATCCTTTATCACCAGTCCCTAATTTTTTCATCATTCCGACGGTTTTCTTCACCACCTTTCCGATAAAAATTTGCTATTGTAAAGAAAATTTAAGTAAGTTATCCAAATTCATAAGCAAGTCTACAAATCACCAATAAATGTGTGACGTAGACAACGAAACGTCAAAAGTAAATCATGCTAAAGATAGAGCATTGAGCTAAAAGTACCATGAGTATCCCAGGCTTGTTCCAAAGAACCGCTGCCCGTTGCAAACCCATAAATTCTAATACTGTGAGACGTCTGCCCCTGACACTATTCTGCGATTTTGATGGGCCACTGGTGGATGTTTCGGATCGATACTATGGCACTTACAAAGCTGCGCTCCATCACACCCAAAAAATTTACGCCCGTCAAGGCATGGGTATTCCTCTGAAATATCTCAGTAAGGAACAGTTCTGGCAGATGAAGCGCCAACGGGTGAGTGATATCGAAATTGCGATGCAGTCTGGCCTCCAGGAAGAGCAGATCACTGTTTTCCTTGAGCACGTCCGTACCATCGTCAACGAAGCTGATCTCCTCCACCTTGACAAAATGCAGGGGGGCATTAACTGGTCCTTAGCTTTGCTCCATTCCTACGGTGTGAAACTGGTCTTAGTGACCCTCCGGGAAAAACAACAGGTCTGCAAAATGCTCGATCAGTATGGCCTCAAACGTTTATTCAGCGCCATTTATGGTAGTGATGACCGCCATACGGCCTATGCCAACAATGTGGATGTTAAAACAGCCCTCCTGAAAGAGGCGATCGCCGGCCAGGGAGAAATGGGTGACCAATGGTTCATGGTGGGGGACACCGAAGCAGATATTATCGCGGCCCAGAACATGAAAATTCCTGCTATCGCGGTTACCTGTGGCATTCGTGACGTGGCCTACCTAGAAACCTATCAGCCCGATTACTACTGTAGTGATCTCCTCTCCGTTGCCCATTTTCTCCTGGAAAAATGTGGTTCTCCCCAACGGCCCCAGCAGTCTACCTACTGTCTGTCTACTGCCCTGACATAATCCCACCAACGCACCAGGGGCATACAAAATAGAGGCGCCCATAAACTACTGAGAACCGCCGTAGATAGGCCAATCCATTGCAAATCGCCCCAGAGGAGAGTTGCTGATCCCAGTCCCCACAGGAGATATTGAAACGCCATTACGACTTCAGCAAGGAGAGTCATCAGAAAAACCAAGAGGGCTAAAATAATGAAGTCTTCTTGGAAATAACGCTGTTGTCGCCAACGGGAAATTAGATAAGCAACCAAAACAAACCCCGGTAAATGGGAAGGTAATGCTGTCACCATCAGACTATCGTGGATCCAAGCCGCGGCGATCGCCCCCAGGATCGCATAAAGCATCTCCCGTTTGATACTCCAGGCAATCACCCACATCAGCAACCATTGGGGGCCCAAGCCCAGCATCATCATCCCCGGCAGTCGCAAAGATAGCAGTAAGGCACAGAGTAGTACTGAGCCGAGTACTACCAAACTATTGATCAAAGGCAGTATTTCCCTAGGGAGTTTCCGAAACATCTTGCTCTGGCTGTAGCTCAAAATTCAGCGGTTTTTGTGCAAAGGGGGAAACTAAGACCCACTCAAGGGACCCTAGGGGCACGGTTAATTCCACTGTGGCAATGGGAGCAGGCCCCGCATTTAAATCAATTGTAATAATCCGACCAATGGGAATTCCTGGCTCATAGAGAGTACTCAGATTGGATGTGGTCACCATATCTCCCACCTTCACATCCGGAACCTTTTCATAGAAAATCATTTGGGCTGTTTGGGGATCATTTTGTCCCTTAAGATAACCCTGGAAACGACTCCGGGAGAGCATCACCCCCACCTGTTGATTTATATCGCTCACAAGAACAACACGACTACTGTGGGGCGTAACCTGGACGACACGACCGACTAGACCACCAATCCCCGTGACCGTATCCCCAATTTTGATCCCGGCTTGGCTCCCCTGACCAATGGTAATTTGCTGCCACCAGGCATCGGCACTACGACCAATCACCGGAGCGGCGATCGCCTCTTTTTTCAGAGATTGCCGATAGTCCAAAAGATCTTGCAGTTGACGATTTTGGGCTTCCAATTCTTCGACGCGATTTTGCAGTTCCCGAAGCTTACTATTTTGGAGAAGAATTTCCGTCTCCGCTGCCGTTAAATTACCCGACCGACTAAAGAGCAGCGCATAAAACTCTTGGATTGCCCCCCCTTGGGTCTGACGTAAAAATAGGGCAGCGGACAGACCAACCCCCACCAGCACGAGGCTTATTCCATAGCGTTGCCACCAGCGGCGGAACATCAGCATTTACTTATCATGGGAGTGATCTGAGCCATAGGGAAATTATTCATACCGGGTGTGACTTTTGAAAACCCGCTCCATATCTTTATCCTTAAAGTTCTCCAGGACGCGGCCTGTCCCCAAGGCAACACAGCTTTCGGCATTGGCAGCCACGTGGGTTACAATTCCCGTTTCGTGACTAATGAGAGTATCCAAACCCTTAAGAAGAGCCCCACCCCCAGCGAGCATAATCCCCCGGTCGATGATGTCAGCGGCTAATTCCGGTGGAATCCGCTCTAGGGTGCGCTTAACAGCCTCAACAATGATTGAAAGCGGCTCAGACATGCTCTCGCGAATTTCCGGAGCCTTGATTGTTACGGTACGGGGGAGACCCGACAGGAGGTGTAAACCCCGGACTTCCATAATTGGTTCTTCCTCGTCGGTGGGATAGGCGGAACCCAGTTGAATTTTGATATCCTCCGCTGTCCGTTCCCCGATCACAAGGTTATGGACTTTTTTCATGTAGAGCATGATCGAGTCACTGAGTTCATCTCCAGCAACCCGCACTGACTCACTGAGTACAGTACCTTGTAAACTCAGCACCGCCACTTCGGTTGTCCCCCCACCAATGTCGATAATCATATTCCCGGTGGGTTCTGAAACAGGTAAACCGGCTCCAATGGCAGCGGCAACAGGTTCATCGATGAGATAGACATCACTGGCTCCGGCTTCTTTAGCAGCCTCTTCGACAGCACGGCGTTCTACACCAGTTACGCCGCTGGGAATACCGATCACCATGCGAGGCCGCACTAGGGGATTACGATTGTCATGGACTCGCTTAATGAAGTGCTTCAGCATCGCTTCGGCGGTGTCAAAGTCGGCGATTACCCCATCCCGAAGAGGACGGATCGCAATGACATTGTCGGGGGTCCGGCCCAGCATTCGTTTTGCTTCGAGACCAACGGCGAGAACTTCTTGATTATTTTTGTTGATGGCAACCACAGAGGGTTCCTGGAGGACAACGCCTTTCCCAGAAACGTAAACGAGGGTGTTGGCAGTACCGAGATCGATACCCATATCCCGTGAAAATGAGAAGCGACTGAAGAAACCCACTGGTATGTTGACCCCTATGTGCTGTGTGTTTAGCTTATGTTCTATCCTAGACGGCCGATTTCTGTTGTGTCCGAAGGATCTTTAAGATGGCGAATTTATGACTTTTGGATTTTATTATGTTTGTTCACCGACGTCTAGCATCTGTAGATAGCCCTTTTGGGGAGGGGTAAGGATCAGGCGATCGCCCCCGGATCGAGGCCAAAGGATCAGTACATCAATCTTCCCAAAAGGGGGATTCTGGGGGGGTATTCATTTCTTCTCGGGTTTTCCAGCCCGCCTCCCAAAATTGTTGATCTTTTAGTTGTTTGGCATTGATCCAAAATCGAGTATTCGGGTCGCAAGAGGAGACTAATTCGGCGAATACCCACTTACCCTCATTGCGGCGATTAACCACTTGAAAATGTCGCCAGCCAAAGGTGCGCTGGGTCGCTGTCCATTTGGAACCGAGGAGGTGGGGAAACTTTTGTTTTTGTTTCTTCGCCATAGCTACAGCAGTGGAAGGGGAAAGACGAATATTTAAGGTATCGCTTAGTGGGTACTTTTGGGGTCAAAGGCGTCCCGGAGACCATCCCCAAGGTAGTTTAAACTCAGCACCGTGAGGAAGATCGCTAGGCCAGGGAATAAAGCCATGTGGGGGGCAGTGGTGATAAAGTTTTGGGCTTCGTAAAGCATCCGGCCCCAGGTGGGAATGTCCGGTGAAAAGCCGAGGCCAAGGAAACTGAGGGTTGATTCGGTAATAATCGCATTACTAACGGAGAGGGTCGTCGCTACAGCAATCAGGCTCACCAGATTAGGCAGAATGTGCTGTCTGAGAATCCGGAGGGGATTGGCGCCCATGGCCCGGGCAGCGGTAACAAATTCGCGGGTTTTGAGCGTCAAACATTGGGCACGGACTAAGCGGGCGATCGCCATCCAATTTAAGCTGCCAATCACGACCACCACGAGAATAAAAGTACCCCATTCCGCCCCAGCGATCGCCCGGAGTTTTTCACGAAATAGGTAAACAATTAACAATAGAACTGGTAATTGGGGCAGGGAGAGGAACAGATCCGTAATCCGCATCAAAATCTGATCGAGCCAACCGCCATAGAAGCCGGCGATCGCCCCGATAGTGCTGCCCAACATAATTGCCACGACCATGGCCGCCAGTCCAACTGCCAGGGAAACTTTACCCCCGAACAGCACCCGGGCCAATTGATCCTGCCCTAGATCATCGGTACCAAAAGGATGTTGCCAACTGGGAGGAGCAGCACTACTCCCAAAATCAATGCCATCGATGGGGACTTGGTAAATGAAGGGGAACGCAAAAATCAAGAAGGCGATCGCCCCGAGAACAATGCCGCCCAAAACCGCCAGACGATTGCGCTGAAACCGTTGCCAACCGCGTCTGCTATTCTCCATCTTCATTGTCGTAGTAGAAAGGGCGCACCTGGGACGTGAAGCCAGAGGCCTTAAACTGCTTTAGCTGGAGGGGCTCCGGTTGATTAGCCGCCACCGATACGGGAATTTGGAACTCACTCACCCCCGGTGGAACCTCTAAAATAGTACCCACGCGACCGCGATTTTCAAAAGTGGGCGAACCATTAGCATCATAAATCCGACCAAACACATCCGCATCGACAATATATTTCCCCGAAGTATTCTTCGCCTTGCCTTTGATCATGAAACAATTCGCATCCTCATTCGAGCCGCTGGTCACAATCCCCTGCATTTCCGCCGGACAGCGCTCATAACTTAAATCAGACAATTGAATCGGTGTAAGAGCCTGGGCCTGACTGAACGGAAATAGTCCTAAACAAAACCATAAACATCCCGTTAAAAAGCCCACGATTATGCTGCGTCGTCCCATGGATTTCCCCGTTGGCAAAAACTTTCCTTTAGGATAACAGGTCTATATTTGAGGGCGATCGCCTCAGCTGAGTCCATAGAACTTAATCGAAGATTGAAGAACAGCAAGGTATAATAATCGATTGCCCAAAATTACCAAATCTGTTTCCCATGCAATTTATCGAC
>JAYKIK010000013.1:0-5149 GCA_035284725.1 Synechococcus sp. | reverse complement strand
CCGATGTAGGGTCGCAATTGGTCACGAATTTCGCTAATCTGGCTCATGAGGGTTTGCTTGGTTGTATGCTAACTCCTATCAAACCCTCTCCCTCTATTCTTTTCAAGTTTTTGTCCTGTACTGAGCTTTTAGAGATATTCTTTGATAAGAATCATATGAATGAGATGTTTTTCAAAACTTGCCAAACTATCTCTAATTCAGATTGAGAAACTAATGGCGAAAAAACTTTAGATAATTGGTATTGTTGATTTTCTAATTTGATAAAGACAATATCATCACCATTCGTAAGCATTGCAAAACATGGCTTTTCTTGATTAGGATTTGCCATTAAATAGGCTAGTGTTTGCGGTAAGCCAGACCACACCGATAACATCGTCTTTTTTGATTCCAGCACAATTACCCACAGGCGATCGCACAACACCAGTAAATCAAGTCTCCCCTGTAATTGTTCCTCACTATCCGCTGCTTCAATAATTACTGATTCTTCAGCCCTGACCCGAAACGGTGGATCATATAATCCCACAACCGTTAACAGTGGTGAAATTAATAACAACATCACTGTATTTTCGAGTAAATGCCCACCCGAACGATGGTACAGATAACGATTCCAAATAACTGCTAAACTCTGGCGATCGCCCTCTGAAATATCCGGTAAATTATCTTGCCATTCCCTGAAAAAATCTGCGGTTACCACTCTTCTCAGAGCAAATCGATCCTCTGCCTCAGCAATGGTTGTAATAGCTTGGGTGACTGCCACTGTTTGCATTGTGATTGCCGTTTAATTCTGTGTTCTATTGTATGAAATTACCAAGGCGATCGCCCCTTTCCTTTCCCTGAAGCGATCGCCGTTTTTATACCTAATTATTAATTGGTGGGTAATTGACTCATTTTTTCGAGGTCGAGGACTTGCGCAAGGGTTGCTTCATCCATTAAGCCCCGTTCAAGGACAATTTGCCGGAGGGTTTTGCCCGTTTGTAGGGATTCCTTGGCGACATCGGCGGCGTTGAGATAACCAATATGGGTATTCAGCGCGGTGACAAGGGACAGGCTACTTTCGGCGTAGTTGGTGCAGCGTTGTTCGTTGGCGGTGATGCCTGCCAGACATTTTTCACTCAGGGCTTTGATCGTATTACCCAGAATTTCGATGCTGTGGATGAGATCGTAGGCAATCAGCGGCATCATCACGTTCAGTTCGAGTTGTCCCGCCTGTGCCGCAAAGGCGATCGCCGTGTCGTAGCCCATCACCTGAAAGCACACCATCGAGGTCATTTCCGCCATCACGGGGTTATATTTACCGGGCATGATCGAGGAACCGGGTTGTACAGGCGGCAGTTGAATTTCCTTTAATCCAGTGTTGGGACCCGAATCCATCAGGCGTAAATCGTGGGAGATTTTTACAAGATCTTGGGCGAGATTACGCAATGAACCGGAGACATTCACAAAGGGCGACATACTTTGCATGGCTGCCATCAGGTGCGGGGCTGAGGTTAGCGGCTGTCCGATCAGTTCACCCAAAATCTCAGCGACACGGAAACGGTACTGGGGATGCGTATTTAAACCCGTTCCGGCGGCACTCCCTCCCAAACCCAACACGGTTAAATCCTTGACGGCGGTTTCGATGCGTCCCATGTGGGCGGTTAAAATTTCTGCCCATGCCCGAAAACTTTCACCTAACCGCACGGGTACAGCGTCCTGCATGTGGGTGCGCCCCGATTTAACGATATTCGCAAATTCCTCGGCTTTGTTATCCAGCGTGGCGATCGCCTCAGACAGTGCGGGATACAGCGTATGTTCGAGAGCCAACAAAGAGCCAATCCGAATCGCCGTCGGGATTACATCGTTTGTGGATTGACCGTAATTGACGTGATCGTTAGGGCTGACCTTTTGGTAATCGCCCTTTTCACCGCCGAGAATTTCCAGCGCACGATTCGCCAACACCTCGTTAATGTTCATGTGGTGGGAGGTTCCGGCTCCGGCTTGGTACACATCTACCACAAATTGCTCCCGTAATGCCCCCTGCAACACCTCATCACAGGCTTTCACAATGGCTTGGGACATTTCCGCTGTAATACAACCGAGTTCCGCATTGGCGATCGCCGTCGCTTTTTTTATCAGCACACAGGCATCGACATAGGTGGGGAGCGGCTTTAGCCCACTAATCGGAAAATTTTCCACCGCCCGTAACGTCTGGATCCCGTAATACACATCATTGGAGATTTGGCGATCGCCCATGGAATCCTTTTCAATGCGAAAATCTGCGCTCATCTTGGCTCACTTAATCGGAATGGTCTCCCCTCAGTTTAAAGGTAGGGGGGCTTTGGAGATCATTGCTTACAATGGGGCTAAATACTCTGGAGGATAAACCATGGTTGCTTCGGTGGAAAATACGCGCGACAAAAAGGCGATCGCCCCTTGGGTTGCTGCCGAGTGGGAAACCTATCAACACCAGCGGGATTTACCGACGGATGATCTGACGAAACAAAAACTCTATTTTTATCAACATTCACTATTAATTGAAATGGGTGCAGAAGGAATCAATCACGCTTCCGTTAATAATCTATTTACGTTACTCATCGGTTTTTGGCTTGCGTTTAATCCAGAAATCACAGGTCATTTAATGGGAGGTTGTCAGCTCGAAAAAACATCTCAGAAAATTGCCGCAGCCCCCGATTTGGTTTTGTATTTAGGTGGAGATCATCCTGTTTGGAAGCAAGGCGATCGCCGCTATCTCAACCTCGATGAATGGCGTGTCCCCGATTTAGTTGGTGAAATTTCTGACACAACCATTTTTCATGATCTAGACCGTAAAAAAGAAATTTATGCGGCCCTTGGTATTCCCGAATATTGGGTGATCGATGTCCAAGCCCAACGGTTTTTTCTGCTCGTTTTAAATGAAGCTGGACGCTATGAATCCGTCGAACATTCTCAGGTTTTAAAGGATTTACCCAAAGCATTATTAGAGGACGCATTAGATCGCCTCGTCACCGATGGGAATGCCCAAGTCGCCCAATGGTTTATGGCACAATTGCAAGGAATCTAAGGCTAAAAAAGGTGTTAAATTTGGGCTTCCGGGGATTATTCGCTTTAATGGGGGGTAATTGTTGTCCATTCAAAACTTTCCATGGCGAGCGTAACCTTTGAGCAAGTGACGAAACGCTTTGATGATTTTGTCGCCGTCAACAACCTCAATCTAACTATCGAAGACGGTGAATTTTTAGTCTTTGTGGGGCCGTCGGGCTGTGGCAAAACCACGTCTTTGCGCCTACTGGCAGGGCTGGAATCGATTACAGATGGGCAAATTTCCATTGGCGATCGCCCCGTGAATCATCTTTCCCCCAAGGATCGTGACATTGCGATGGTGTTCCAATCCTATGCCCTCTATCCCCACATGAGCGTCTACGAAAACATGGCATTCAGTCTGCAATTGCAGGGGATTCCCAAAAAAGAAATTAAACAACGGGTGCGAAGTGCCGCCGCACAATTAGGCATTGAAAAACTCCTGCACCGTAAACCGAAGGAACTCTCTGGCGGGCAACGGCAACGGGTGGCAGTGGGACGGGCGATCGTGCGCAAACCCGCCGTATTCCTGATGGATGAACCCCTCTCCAACCTTGATGCTAAATTACGCGTCCAAGCCCGTAAGGAAATCAGCAAACTCCACCAAGACCTCAACACCACTTTTATTTATGTCACCCACGACCAAACCGAAGCGATGACCATGGGCGATCGCATTGCCGTGATGAAGGATGGGATTTTGCAGCAGGTGGATAGCCCAGCGAACCTTTATAACAACCCCAATAATCTATTTGTTGCCGGATTTATTGGTAGTCCTGCGATGAATTTTTTTGAAGTCAATCAAACCATCAATAATAATGAACCTTTTCTTGAACTCGGTGGAAATTTAATATCTATACCGCAACATTTACCGCAATTTATCATCAACGGTGACATCACGTTTAAGGATCGACCGATCACTTTAGGGATTCGCCCCGAAGATATTTATCATCCCCAATACTTACCCCCCGATATTCGCACTATTCCGATTCAAGCCACCGTCAATATGATTGAAATGATGGGCAATGAGTTGATTGTTTATCTGGAAACCACAGACCATGTAGAATTTGTGGCGCGATTTGATCCTCGTGCTACGGTTAAACAGGGGGAAACCCTAAATGTGCAGTGGAATGTCCAACGGTTGTATCTTTTTGATCGAGAGATGGAAACCGTCATTGCCTAATATTTGGCAACATTTCATTGAAGCTTTAATGGAAGCGATTAAATTTAAAATCCCCCTCAATTTTTCCTGTTGAATTCAATCTTTATGAATGCTTTTTGGTCAAAACAAATTTTCGTTCAACCTTTCTGCCCTAGCGATTAGTACTGTACTCGTTCTGGGTGGATGTAATGGGACGCAAACGACCTCCAATGGGGCAACCGACAGTACCAGCGAAACCAAACAAGTCACCATTTTTGGGGTGATGATCGGTGAACAGCAGAAAAAAATTGAAGCGGCATTAGCTCCCTTCACCGAAACAACGGGCATTGAAGTGGTCTATGAAGGCACGGATACCTTTGCGACGACGCTGCCGATTCGGGTTGATTCTGGCAATCCACCGGATTTAGCGATGTTCCCCCAACCGGGTTTGATGGCGGATTTTGCCAAAGAAGGTAAGCTCATTCCCCTAACGGAGTTTATGAGCCTTGAGGATCTCCAAAATGCCTATGATGAGTCTTGGATTAAGCTCGGCAGTGTGAAGAATGTGCCCTATGGGGTTTGGTATCGCGCTTCGGTCAAAAGTTTGGTGTGGTACAACCCGAAGCAATTTGCGGCGAATGGTTACGACATTCCAACCACTTGGGATGAAATGTTGGCATTGAGCGATCGCCTAGTGTCCGAAGGCAAAACGCCCTGGTGTATCGGCATGGAAAGTGGAGATGCCACGGGTTGGGTTGGGACTGACTGGGTGGAAGAAATCATGCTGCGTACCGCTGGTGCTGATGTGTACGACCAATGGATTAACCATGAAATTCCGTTTAATGATCCGGCAGTGAAAAATGCGGTGGATATTTTTGGCAACATTGCCCGCAACGAGGATTACGTCTATGGCGGTGTGGTGAGCGTTCTGAGTACGCCCTTTGGGGATTCGAT
>JAYKIK010000012.1:0-3395 GCA_035284725.1 Synechococcus sp. | reverse complement strand
ACCAAAACAGCCGATGCGAAGATAATCGGCATAACGCCGCCTTGGTTCAACCGCAACGGTAAGTAGCTAGTGCGCTCACGATAAAGCTTACGTCCTACTTGACGACGCGCAGAAACGATCGGAATCCGACGGGTGCCTTCCTGAACAAAGACAATCCCAACGATCATTACCAAGAAAACCACCAACAGCAGAATTACCTTTGCAATCACTGCTCGGCCACCTGTTTGGGCAAATTCAATTGTATTGCCGAGAGTTTTTGGTAATACAGCAACAATGTTAACGAAAATCAACAAAGAAGCACCATTCCCTAAACCTTTCTCTGTGATCAGCTCAGAAATCCACATCACGAACACAGAACCCGCCGTTAATGCCAATGTAGTTTCCAATACAAAAGCAAAACCAGGATCCAAAGCATAGGGACGCAAAATCTGTAGTGTGATCCCAAAACTTTGTAAAGCGGCCCAACCCACCGTCACATAACGGATGATTTGGGAAATTTTACGACGCCCAGCTTCCCCATCATTTTTTTGCATCTCCTCCAGGGCCGGAATTGCCGCTGTCATGAGCTGCATGATAATCGAAGCATTAATGTAAGGAAGAATCCCCAGGGCAAAAATGCCGACAGCGGACAAGCCACCACCGGCAAATACATCTAGAAAACCCAAGAGAGGAGAATTTTGAATTCCTTCACTCAGGGCTACCCGGTCAATGCCAGGGATAGGAATAAAAACACCAAGGCGGACAAGAATGAGTAGACCGAGGGTCACTAACAGACGACCACGGAGGCCTGCAGCCTGGGCCATCTGCATAAAAGTTTCCTGGGCACTTGGTGTTTTTTCGCGACTGACAACCATAGTGATGTTCTCTTCGGGAGTTTACGTAATGAACAATTCTAAGAAGTATTAAGCAACCTTGATAAATTCTAACTTAGTGCTTTGTTCCCGAATTTTCCTAGGCTTCACAACTGCCGCCAGCCACCTCGATTTTTGCCTTAGCACTTGCTGTGTATGCTGCAGCTTTAACATTAAGAGCTACAGAAATTTCACCGTCACCTAAAACCTTAAGAGGACCATCATTGGTTGTGATAATTCCTGCGGCCATAAGGCTTTCGAGGGTCACTTCTGAGTTTGCAGGCAAGCCAGCGAGTTGACCCACATTGATGATGGTGAAGTGCTTAGGATTAACGATAGTGAAGTGTTTAAGTTTTGGCACGCGTCGATAGAGAGGCATTTGACCCCCCTCAAATCCAGCTTTGGTACCAGTACCGGAACGGGATTTTTGACCACGCATCCCAAAACCACAGCTTGCGCCCTGGCCAGCAGCGATACCACGACCAACGCGACGACGCCGTTTCTTGGACCCTGCTTTGGGGGAGAGATTGGATAACTTCATAGTGTTTTAAAAGTAAACGTTTGACTAATGTCCTCAGCCTGCCATTTCAGGTTTAAGCATAGATCCGTTCAATAGAAACGCCGCGTTCTTGGGCTACGGAAGAGAAGCTCCGGAGATTACCCAAGGCATCGACGGCTGCCCGAGCATTGTTAAGGGGGCTGCTGGAACCGAGCTGCTTGGCGAGAATGTTTTTCACACCGGCCAACTCGAGTACGGTACGAACGGCACCACCAGCGATTACACCGGTACCAGGGGCAGCGGGACGCATCATAACGCGGGCACCACCGGCTGCACCATTAATACGGTGGGTAATGGTGTTGGTCTTGGTGAGGGGAACTTCAACGACGTGCTTTTTCGCATCGGAAACGCCTTTGCGAACGGCACCGATTACATCACCTGCTTTACCGACGCCAACGCCGACCTTACCGGTCTCATTGCCAATGACAACGATGGCGCGGAAACTAAGTTTCTTACCACCCTTGACAACTTTGCTGACGCGACGGATTTGAATGACGCGCTCTTGCCAATTCGTTTCTTTTTCTTTGTTTTTTGCGGATTTACGACGTTTTGCCATGGTTATTTTCCTAGTAATTCCATCAACAGCTTAGAAGTCTAGACCGGCTTCGCGGGCAGCATCTGCTAAGGCTTTGACGCGACCATGGTAGAGGTTTCCGCCACGGTCAAAGACAACTTGAGTGATTCCTTTTTCGAGGGCACGCTTGGCAACGAGGGCACCAACTGCGGTGGATGCTGAAATATTGCCACCGGAGGCGAGCTCTCCCTTCAGGTCTTTGTCAAGGCTGGAGGCAGCGACTAGGGTGTGTTGCTTCTCGTCGTCAATAACCTGGGCATAGATATGCTTGTGGGAGCGGAACACTGCTAAACGAGGGCGATCGCCAGTTCCTTCGACACGACGGCGAATGCGAAAATGACGACGTTGGGTGAGTTGTTTGCGGGTTGCTTTCATCTCTATTTCTTACCTGTCTTACCAGCTTTACGTCTGACGAATTCACCTTGGTAGCGAATACCCTTACCCTTGTAAGGTTCGGGGGGTCTGACGGCACGAACTTTAGCCGCTGTGTTGCCCACGATTTCTTTATCAATACCAGAGATGACCACTTGGGTATTTTTTTCACCCATCGCCACAGTGACCCCTTCAGGCATTTGCATTTCTACGGGTTTACTGTAGCCCACGTTGAGGGTGAGCTTGTTGCCTTGAACCTGGGCCCGGTAACCAACCCCGATAATTTCGAGTTGCTTGCTGTAACCTTGGGAAACCCCTTCGACCATGTTGGCAACGAGGGTACGACAAAGACCATGGCGTTCACGGGCAGTGCGGGAATCATCGACAGGGGAAACAACAATGGTGTTGTCTTCTTGGGCAACGGTTACTTTTTCGGGCAGAGTCCGCTCCAGGGAGCCTTTGGGGCCTTTAACGGAAACGGTGGCACCATTGAGGGTAACGGTTACTTTGTCGGGGATGGGAATTGGTTTTTTACCAATACGAGACATTTGTTTTTCTCCTGATATCAACTTCAGCCACGATTACCAGACGTAGCAAAGAATTTCACCACCAATACCTTCTTTACGGGCCTGGCGATCTGTCATGACGCCTTTGGAAGTTGAAATAATCGCAATTCCAATCCCACCGAGCACGCGCGGGAGGTCTTTGTGGTTGCTGTATACCCGAAGTCCTGGCTTACTCACCCGTTGGAGTTTTTGGATGATGGGTTGGCGATCGCGTCCTTTGTATTTCAAAGAAATTACGAGGTGCTTTTCAACCCCTTCACCAGCTTCGGTGTAGTTTTCAATAAAACCTTCGTCCTTGAGTACCTCGGCAATGTTACGGGTCATGCGAGTCATCGGGACAATTGTGTTTTCATGCTGCACCATGCACGCATTACGGATGCGGGTGAGCATATCGGAAATGGTATCGTTAGCCGCCATTATTACCTTTAATCTCTCCTAAGATTTAGCTTTCACGGAAGGGCATACCCATTTCT
>JAYKIK010000011.1:0-19163 GCA_035284725.1 Synechococcus sp. | reverse complement strand
TTAAGACAGATTCGGCAACGGAATTTGTCCCCGGAATGATTAGGCTCTGTCGAGGGATAGCAATCACTAAACAGGTCAGCCAAAGGTAATGAAAGGTTGCCACCATCGGCGGAAACCGCAGACAACTCCACAGCATCAGGGGGAGTAAGATTGCCAGAGGTCTCGTTGCAAAAAGATCGATGATCTGTTGGTTGATGCACCAAATTATCAAAACCACCAACCCCATTAGCAGTAGGGATTCTCTTTTAAAAATCTGTTGGCATTGGGAACGCCAAGAAAGCTGAAGCCAACTGAGGAGGAAGGGGGCAACTACCACAGCGCCTCCCCAACCGCCAATAAACCAATTCAGTAGGGCAATTTTTTCCGGAAATCCTAACAGTAGAGGAATCATCAAACCGGCACCAACCGTATGGAGACCCTGGGCCAGGGCCATGATGATCAGGAATTTGGACAAATTATCCAGGGAAAGAAATATATCTCGTTGACTATCCTTAAACCATTGCTGGGAGAGGAAACAGATCACAACCCCCATGAGCACTTGACTCAGGCTAATCCCTAGACAAGCCAAGGGAGAAACATCACGAAATAGGAACCCAAAGACGATATCCCCCAAAAAGATGCCAGGTAAGCTGGGGTAGCCAAAACGAAAAGCAATCGCCGCCACCCAGCCCGCCGGCAACCAAAAAACGGCCCCAAATTTACTGCTGAGGGTCAAAATGTAGGAAAAACGAGCAAAACAAATATAACCAAAGGCGATCGCCACCCAGACAGCAAGCCAACCTAGGGGGCGGAGTTGCTGCTGATGCCAGAACAATTGGCGGATCTTTTTTGCTGAGATAGTCATTCTGCTGAGCGGGATTGACTGAACTTAAGGAACTTTTGGGGACTCATGGGAAGCAATGAGACCTTATTTTTAAAGATAATGTAAAGTGCTCGGTCAATTTGTGCCCTTTGATCAAGCTGTAACGTAGTGTTAGATATCTTTATCCATAGATTTTTGTAGGAGCGATGGAGTCCACAATATCCTTGAAAAATTTAGATCATGTCCGGATTGTCGTTGTTGAACCAGCAGGAGCTTTAAATGTGGGTTCCATTGCCCGGGTCATGAAAAATATGGGCCTCTCGCAACTGTATTTAGTCAATCCCCAGTGCAATCATGTGGGCCAAGAGGCTTTTTTAATGGCTGTCCACGGACGCGAACTTTTAGAAAAAGCGATTGTGGTAGCGGATCTCCCCACTGCATTACAGGGCTGCAAAAAGGCGATCGCCACCACCGGACTCCAGCGCAGTTTGCCGATGCCCGTGGAAACCCCCAAACAAGCTTTACCCTGGTTCCTCACCGATGACCAACCCAGCGCGATTATTTTCGGCCGGGAAGACCACGGCCTCAGCAACGAAGAATTAAATTTAGCCCAGAGGTTAGTGTGCATTCCGACAGGGGATGAATATACTTCTCTGAATTTGGCCCAGGCGGTGACAGTTTTCGCCTATGAATTGCGTAGTCTACTCACCGAACCAACCTCCCCAGGGGTCAGTGTTGTGCCCCAAACCGATGGCGACCTTGCGGATTTCCAAGTATTGGAGGGTTATTACCAGCACCTAGAGCGGGTTCTGTTGCAGGTGGGTTTT
Source organism: Synechococcus sp. (assembly GCA_035284725.1). Lineage (GTDB taxonomy): Bacteria > Cyanobacteriota > Cyanobacteriia > Cyanobacteriales > MRBY01 > MRBY01. Next base: position 17,534 of record JAYKIK010000011.1, on the reverse strand, counting down.
CTCTATCCCCACACCGCCACCTCACGGATGGAAGCCTTCCGCCATCTGTACCGCCGGGCCAACCCCAGCAGTCGAGAAGTGGCCATGTTACGGGGAATTTTACGGCAGGTGGAATGGGCGATCGCCAATGCAAACCCCCCGAAAAATTGACATCCTTTAACCCTAGAACGCGGAATTTATTCCTTTATATATATGAATGATTTTGGCGACCACCTCATCAATGGTCAGGCCATCCGTAATCAGTTCCACCGCATCGGGGGCTTTCGTGAGGGGAGCAATAGCCCGGGTACTATCAAGGCGATCGCGTTCGGTGATTTCCGCCTCTAATTTCACCAAGTCAATATTCGTTTCTCCCTGGGCGGCGAGATCCTTGGCGCGGCGTCTGGCCCGCTCGGCGGGGGTGGCGGTGAGGAAAATTTTCACTTCCGCATCGGGAAATACATGGGTACCGATGTCCCGACCTTCTGCGACGAGGCCACCATTTTCTCCTAAGCGTTGCTGTTGTTTCACCAGGGCTTGGCGCACGACGGCTTGGGCGGCGATCACAGAAACTTGCTTTGTCACGGTGGGGGTACGGATTACCTGGGTTACATCCAGATTGTTGGCGAGGACGGTGATCGGCTCGTGGGGCTCTTTGGGGGGAATCAGTTCAATGGTGGCGGTACTGACCAATTCAGCGACAGTCTGCTCATCCTGGGGGTCGATGTTGTTGGCTAAAACGAGATAGGCGATCGCCCGGTACATCGCCCCGGTATCAAGGAAAAGGAGGTTTAACTGCTCGGCCACTTGGCGGGTCACGGTGGACTTACCGGCTCCGGCGGGACCATCGATGGCAATAATTGGCTGACGGGTTTTTAGCATGGTGTTATCAATCAAACGGGTTTGACCGACATAGGCGGCGATCGCCAGTAAACCAGATTTTTGCACCATGGGCAGGGGCGCGAGGGTTTCGGGATCGACTAATTCGAGATATTGCAGTTGTACCCCAGGGCATCGGGCGATGACCTCCTTGGCTGCTGCAATTAAAGACTCGGCCTTGCGTTCCCCAGTTTGGAAAAGATTTTGGGCGGCCTGGAGGGCTTGGTAAAGGGCGATCGCCTCGGCTTTTTCGGTACTCGATAAATATTGATTGCGGGAACTCAGGGCCAATCCCGACGGCTCCCGGACAATGGGACAACCCCGCACTGTTACCGGGATGTGTAAATCTTGGACGAGGCGTTTAATGATCGCCAGTTGTTGGGCATCCTTTTCCCCGAAATAGGCGATCGCCGGCCGCACCAGTTGCAACAATTTCACCACCACCGTGGCCACCCCGACAAAATGCCCGGGCCGAAACCGTCCACAAAGCCCTGTGGTCATCGAAGGCGGCGGGAGAATCTGCACCGGTTCCCCTTGGGGATACATCGCCGCTTCCGTGGGGGCAAAGATGAGATCTACCCCTAATTTTTCACAGAAAAGGCGATCGCTTTCCAGTTGACGGGGATAGCGGTCGAGGTCTTCGTTGGCCCCAAATTGCAGGGGATTCACAAAAATACTCACCACCACAAAGTCCGTTTCTACCCTTGCCCGCTGGATCAGACTCCCATGACCGGCATGGAGCGCCCCCATCGTTGGCACAAGACCAATTTTTTTTGTCGGGGCAACCGAGGTGATCGCCGTTTCCAGGGCAGCAAGGGTATGGACAACGTTCATGGGCTTAGGGGGTTAAAGGCTTAGTTCAAGACCTCTAACTTTACCGTAGCCACCCCGGAGCTGACTAAACCGATTTGCTGGGCCGAACCCTTAGAAAGGTCAATGATGCGTCCGTGGGAATAGGGGCCCCGGTCATTGATACGTACAATCACCGAACGACCATTACGCAGATTGGTTACCCGGACCCTCGTACCAAAGGGCAGGGTTTTGTGGGCGGCGGTGAGGGCATATTGATTAAAAGGTTCACCACTGGCGGTGCGGCGACCGTGGAAACCAGGGCCATACCAGGAGGCCCGCCCTTGCATAGTGCGTTGTACTTTGACACCAGCCCCGATGGTTTGGGTTTTTGGTGCATTGGCGATCGCCGCGATGGGTTCTGCTCCACCGAGGATCCGCCGCAATCGATTGACTACTGTTAAAGCATCCTGGGTACTGTTACCGGTACGATCCGCCAGAAATACAGAATCATCCAGGGCGATAAGGGGTTCATTATCGTAGAGCAATTCATATTGGCCCATTTCCTCCCAGCTGACAGAAAATTTCTTGGCATCAAAGTCCGCTTGGGCCGTGAGGGTATTTAGTTCTTCAGAAACCTGTTGGGCGATCGCCTCTGCCTGATCATCAGCAGCTTCGCCAGAATCGAGAAAGGTGAGAACGGGAAGTTGATTGACGTAGAGAGTGGTGGCAGTCCGTTCTTCGTGGGGATAGGAAAATAACTTGGCGATGGGTTCTAATCGTCCTGCCGCAGCAGTTACTTGATTGCGCGCGAGGAGACTGGGGGAAGTATCCGTCGTATTTGCTAGGGTTGGTGCTGCAGTCCAGCTCAGGGGAGCCAAGGTCGTAAAAACAGCAGACAAAGCGAGCAAATGTTTACGGTTTAAAGTCATGAAAAAAAATTGAATTCAACTACCGCCGAAAACCATGCCGCGTCAAAAGCTTTGACAGGAGAGGGTTTTCTTGGGTCAACGGGGCTTTGCATTGGGACAATGGGCCACCCCATACCTAGGAAACAAAACGCAGTGATCACGTTACATTTCTTAAGTCGCCATACAGTAGCACAGGCTTTTTTCGCTTCACATCCGTATACACAGAGGCGAAAATTGTGTTTCACGTCAAAATAAATGGCAACCGAGAAAGTTAAAGCACGGTAAAATCAGCTTTTCGAGTTTTGTCAGACTCGACAATTTCCCCAGAACATTTCATAAGCAATTTTTATCGCATGGACTACCAACAAGCAGGTGTAGATATCGAAGCCGGGCGTTCCTTCGTCAAAACCATTAAAGATAATGTCGAAAGCACATACCGGCCGGGGGTTTTAGGGGGCCTCGGGGGGTTTGGTGGCTGTTTTGAAATTCCCCCTGGTTACCGGCAACCGGTGCTCATTTCCGGGACAGATGGGGTGGGAACCAAGCTAAAAATTGCCCACCAGACGGATCAGCACCACACCGTCGGCATCGATTTGGTAGCCATGTGCGTCAACGATATTCTCACCTCTGGGGCAGAGCCGCTATTTTTCCTGGACTATTTAGCGACGGGCAAACTCGAACCGGCACAATTGGCCCAGGTGGTCGCCGGCATCGTCGAAGGGTGTAAACAAAGTGGCTGTGCTCTCCTGGGGGGCGAAACAGCGGAAATGCCAGGTTTTTACCAGGCGGGGGAATATGACCTCGCCGGTTTTTGCGTCGGCATCGTTGAAAAGAGTGAAATTTTAGATGGCTCCCAGGTGCAACTTGGAGATGTGGCGATCGCCTTACCCAGTAGCGGTGTCCACAGCAATGGTTTTTCCCTTGTACGCAAAATCATTGAGATGAATCAACTGTCCTGGGCCGACGAACCTGCCGAATTCCAGGGGAAAACCCTCGGCGAAGTCTTCCTCACCCCGACCCAAATCTATGTCCAGGGAATCCAAGGTGCTCTGAAAGCTGGCCTAGAAATCCATGGCATGGCTCACATTACCGGCGGCGGTTTACCAGAAAATCTCCCCCGTTGTCTCCAGGCGAACCAATCAGTGTTGGTCAATCCCGATAGCTGGGAGATCCCCACCCTGTTCCAGTGGCTGCAAAAAATGGGCGAAGTGCCCCAGGCGGCGATGTGGGATACCTTCAATATGGGGGTGGGTTATGTGCTGTTAGTGCCCCCGACAAAAGCGGCGGAAACCCTTGCCTACTTTGCCTCCCAGGAAATAGCGGCTTGGGAATTGGGCACGGTGGTCGAGGGTCAAGGGGAAGTTCTCGGGCTACAATAGCAACGGCCTTGCTTTAGCACCAACACAAATACATTGGGTTTGAGTTCATGTTTTCCTCCTTTGACAATCAAGGGCCCCAGCCCCGGGAAAAATGGCGATCGCACGTCGACTGGTTTGTCCAAGATTACCGACCGCAATTGACTGCCTTGGCCTGGGGGCTACAACAGGAATGGAACAACGACGGCACGATCCTCGGCATTGATCTCAAACCCCAACCCCACTTTGTCCCCTGCTCCTTTGGGATGCTCCAGACCCTCAACCAGCGGGTGGGGGGCCGTCTCCAGGAAATTTTGGGGATTATTGAGGGGGCAGACTTTGACCAGGAAGTGGTGATTCTTTGCATTGGTGATGGCCAGGTGAAATTGGTTTACTACCAAGCCGAGCCCGGCCCAGCGGAATGTTTCCAAACCCACGGGGCCGATCTCGAGCAACTGATTGCAGATTTGGAAGCGGCCATGGCCCAGTCAATCCAGCTTGAATCGGCCTCGAAGTAACGATCTACTACGAAAATCCCACAATAAAGCGAGATTTTCCTAAAATTAAGACAGAAAATCCTAAAAATCCCCCAAGCAGGCATCATGATTACCAAAACCGTTGCCGAAGTCATGACCCCCAATCCCGCCGTGGTCAAAGCAACCGATTCCCTCCAAACGGCGATCGCCCTCCTGGTAGAGAAAAAAATTAGTGCCCTCCCCGTGGTAGATGATGCGGGAAAACTAACGGGGATCATCGCCGACAGTGACCTTACCTGGCAGGAAACAGGTGTGGATACGCCCCCCTACATCATGCTGCTCGATAGTGTGATCTATCTACAAAACCCCGCCAAACACGATGCCGAAATTCACAAAGCCCTTGGTCAAACGGTGGGGGAAGTGATGAGCAAAAAAGTCTACAGCATTCACCCCGACAAAATGGTGCGGGACGCGGCCCATCTAATGCATGACAAACATACTGGTCGTCTGCCTGTGGTTGATCCTGACAGTGAAAAAGTCATTGGGATCATTACCCAGGGTGATATTATTCGGGCCATGGCCCAGGCTTTTTAACTACTTAAAATGGACTTTTTGGGCATATTTCATCCTTTTTGAAATCCACTAATTTCTCCACATTTTCACCAATCATTTTTGTTTCACTGGGTAAAAATTTCCATGGCGTCCCTCGAATCTGTCCAACAACTAATTGCTTCTGAAAACTTTGGCGATCGCATTTCTGGTTTAAACCAATTGCGCGCTTTTTCGCCAGCGGAAGCATTTCCCTTGATTCAGCCCCTCCTTAAGGATCACGAGGCCCGGGTGCGTTATGCGGCGGTGAGTCAAATGGATGCGGTGGGCCAAGGCTTTGAAACGGAAGCTCTGGTACTGCTACGGGAAGTGCTCTTCAATGATTCGGAATTAGATGTGAAAGCTGCGGCCGCCGATGCGATCGCCGGTTTAAAAATTGCCGAAGCCTATGATGATCTCGCCCAGGTCTACCATGCCACTTCGGAGTGGTTGTTGCAGTTCAGCATTGTGGCCGCCCTCGGAGAGCTGGGTAACCCCAAGGCCTTTGACCTCCTCAAGGAAGCCCTCAACTCAGAAACTGAACTTGTCCGCACCAGTGCCATCAGCGCCCTAGGGGATCTTGGCGATCGCCGGGCAATTCAACTGTTAACTCCCTTCATCGCCGATCCTGACTGGCAGGTACGTTACCGTTTGGCCCAATCCCTTGGTCGTCTGGGGGGAGATGAGGTTAAGCCATTCCTCGAAACCCTCGCCCAAGATGAACAGCAGGCCGTTGCTGATGAGGCGGCACATCATCTCAATGGTATTTAACCAATTCAAAGTGACTTTTCTATCTTGTGGTGGAAAAAATTTACCGCGTTTTAAAGCAATCTCGATAATAAAAAACTGCCTAAATGTTTATAGATTTCTCTACGTTTTTAAGGCAGCTTTAGAATGGCAAATCTCTAACAAAATGCCATCTTGAAATTTGCTGAATTTAAATAATATTCGCAGCACGTAGACCGAGGAAACCAGCCAAAGCAACGCCAGTGAAAACAATAATATAACCAGCAAAGGGAAGAATTGCAGCCATTTTATATAATCTCAACAAAAAACATTGCCCCCTATTATACGGGAAAGGGCGATCGCCGTCAGCAGTGGGAAAACAGGGACTGACTTTTTGTGATTTTTCAGCTTCAGCCAATTAAGCATAAACAGCAATGGGAATCCGCTTAAAGGCAGGGATCCCACTTTTCGGATCAAGATTGGCACTAAACAAACAGTTGGATTCGGGATAGAACATAAAGGCTGCTCCTTCTCGAATCGCCCCAGGGATAATTTCAATATTTTCAAGGGCCTGGCGATCGCCCTGGACGGTCACTTTTTGGTGGGAGGCGAAACCCGCTTTTTTAATATCATTCGGGTTCATTAAAATGCAGTGGCGGTGGGGCATTCCGCGATACTTATCCCCATCCTGATAAACGACAGTATTGTGTTGGCCGTAACTCCTTCCCGAGCCCAAAATTAAGGCGATCGCCTTTGCCTTTTCCGGAATCTCAAAGTCTGCTAGGGTCGGCGCTTTTAAGTGGGGTAAGGCAATTACCTCCATCTGTGCCTGACCAGACGTTGTGGCAAATTTCGGCTCTTTAAATAGGCGATTTTCAATAAAAAATTCCGTACTTGTCTGGTCTGCTTGTTTTAGGGGTTGATAGTCTGGAATCGTTTGGGCGATTAACTCGCGGACGTATTCCGTATCTTTTAGGCGGCGCCAGGAAATCCTCTCTTCCCCCTGAACACGATGGGCGATTTCTGTGATTAGATCGACCTCTGAAATTAAATCCCCCCGGAGATGGGTTTTTCCCACGTCATTAATCCGGACGAAATTATTGCCCGATTCCGTTGTGGTTTTATGGGGATTTTCAAAGCGATTGAACACCGGCAAAATCAATGTTTGTTTCCGCCCTAAACCATGGAAATGTCCGAGGTTTGCTTTCGTCGAAACATAGAAGATCGTATCAATTTTTCCCAGGGCTCTTTTCCCTTGAAGATGGTCAGGATTCGCGCCATAAAAGTTTCCCCCCAGACAAAATAGGGTGTCAATTTTCCCTTCGTCAGCGGCCTCCATGAGACCCCGGGCATCGTACCCTTCATTGAGTTTCAAAGGATGATCCAATAATTTTTCCAGGGCAGCTTTTAGATCTGTCCCAAGACGCACCGTGACCCCCATGGAACCGAACCCCTGCACATTGGAATGGCCCCGGATTGGCATCATCCCCGCACCTTCTCGCCCGGCATTTCCCGTCATTAGGGCCGTATTGGCGATCGCCTTTACATTGTCTGTCCCATTTTTCTGTTGGGTAATTCCCATAGCCCAGGCAAACACAACCCTATCTAATGTGCCAATGACATAGGCCACTTCTTCGATTTCTTCCTGAGATAAACCACATAGATCCGTGAGGGTAGACCAGGACGTATTACGAGCAAACTCTAAGACAGCCTGCCAACCCGTTGTGTATTTCTCTAAATAATCAATCTTGACTAAATCTTGCTCGATTAAAGACTTTTGAATGGCGATAAATAGAGCAGCATCACTGCCTGGGATTGGCTGTAGATATAAACTAGAAATCTCTGAACCTTTTTTAAGTAAAGACTTGATCGGGAAAGCCGGTGAAGCAAATTTCACTAAGCCAATTTCAATCTGGGGATTAATAATAATCACCCGTCCGCCCCGCTCCCGAATTTCGATCAATTCATTCATTAATCGTGGATGGTTTGCTGGGGCATTAGAACCGACTAAAACAACACAATCACTCTGTTTTAAAGATTCCAAACTGACCATCGATGTCCCAGTACCAAAAATTTCCTTGAGGGCTACACTGGAAGGCACATGACAGAGATCAGAACAATCCGCTAGATTATTACTTCCCATCGAGCGCAACATTAATTGCAATAAATAAGCAGCTTCATTGGAAGACCGGCCAGAACTATAACTAGCAACCCGTTCAGGGGGCTTTTTAAAGGCAATTTCAGCAATCTGAAAAACCTCTTCCCAGGTGATTCTTTCGTAATGCTGGGAACCTTCCCGCAGAATCAGGGGGTATTGTAAGCGGCCCAGTTGATCACATTCTTTTGAGGTTAATTGTTGTAGCTCGGTGATGGTTTTCTGCCCGAAAAAACTTTCTTGGATTCCCGCCTGTAGTTCAGCGGCGATCGCCTCCACACTTTTGGCACAGCGCTGTAGATATTCTCCGGCCTCATTCACAAAGCCGCCCTTTTGTCCCCCTGTTCCCCAGGCACAGGATAAACAGGCACTTTTATGGTTTAACGTTTGCCAAAGTTTAACGCCCTTGGGGGAAAGACTCTGCCTGGCCCAATATTCAATGATAGGCAGACCGCCGCCGGACTCGGGTAAGTTCGTTTCATCAGAAAACTGCTTCATTGATGTCGCGGGGATGAAGGGGTTGGCTTAAATTGTAATGGAATTTCCTAGGAGCTTCGGTTAGAAGTTCGGATACCACTGATAAAAAATAAAAGGCGCACCACAGAGCGGATCTCAGAGGGATCGCTCCAAATATTGACACAAAAAAAGGGAAGGCATTTTTTCAACGCTTTCCCTCAAGGATTTCTCGGTGTTTTAAGCCATTAGCTTAGAGCTGGGGTACAAACTGTTCTTTCTCCGGTACTGTGGTGTACTCGGCGACGATCTGGCGGAACTCTTCCCCATCAATGGTTTCTCTTTCAATCAAAAGATCCACGAGACGGTCAATAACTTCGCGGTTGTCCCGAATAATCTGGCGAGAAATGCGGTGCGCTTCTTCCGCAATCATCCGGATTTGTTCGTCAATGCGGGAGGCAACTTCTTCAGAGTATTCAGCCCGGTTCATGAAACCACCACCGAGGAAGACTTCACCCTGCTGACTTTCTAAGGACAAAGGCCCTAAATCACTCATCCCGAAGCGAGTTACCATCTGTCGCGCCATGCCACTTACCTGTTGGAGGTCACCGCCGGCACCGGTGGTGACTTCGTCGTGGCCAAAGATTTCTTCTTCCGCAGCGCGACCACCAAGGGCACCAGCAATGCGGGCCATCAGTTGGGATTTTGTGGTCAGACCTTGTTCTTCATTAGGAGTAAACCAGGTTAAACCTTGGGCTTGGCCCCGGGGGATGAGGGTAACTTTTTGGACGGGGTCGTGATCTTTCAGGAGAGTACCGACGATAGCGTGGCCGACTTCGTGATAGGCGATCAAACGTTTGCTCTTGCTGTCCACCAGAGGTGTTCCTTCCATACCTGCAATGACTCGGTCTACGGCATCATCAATTTCTGCCATGGTGATTGCTTCTTTACGACGGCGGGCGGTGAGGATCGCTGCTTCATTCAAAAGGTTGGCTAAATCTGCCCCACTGAAACCAGGGGTACGACGGGCGATCACATCGAGGGAAATTTCCTCAGAGAGCTTTTTATTGCGGGCATGGACTTCCAGAATGCTAAGGCGACCTTTAATGTCGGGGGTATCCACAGTTACCTGACGGTCAAAACGACCCGGACGCATCAGGGCAGAATCTAGTACATCAGGGCGGTTGGTGGCCGCGATGATAATGATCCCAGTGTTGCCTTCAAAACCATCCATTTCAGTCAGGAGCTGGTTGAGGGTTTGTTCCCGCTCATCGTTACCACCGCCAATGCCAGCACCCCGCTGACGACCCACAGCGTCGATTTCATCGATGAAGATGAGACAGGGAGCATTTTCCTTAGCTTTTTTGAAGAGATCGCGCACTCGAGAAGCACCAACCCCCACGAACATCTCGACAAATTCAGAACCGGAAATACTGAAGAAAGGTACACCTGCTTCACCGGCGATCGCCTTTGCGAGGAGCGTTTTACCGGTTCCAGGAGGGCCGACAAGCAGTACTCCTTTGGGAATCCGAGCACCCACAGCGGTGAATTTTTCCGGTTGCTTGAGGAAAGTGACAACTTCTTGGAGTTCTTCCTTTGCTTCTTCAATGCCAGCGACATCGTCAAACATCACCCCAGTTTGGGCTTCCATCATGAACTTCGCCTTGGACTTCCCAAAGTTCATTGCCTGACCAGGGCCGCCGGGCATGTTGTTGGAACGCCGGAACAGGAAAAACAGGGCCGAGATCAACAGGATGGGGAAGATTAAGTTACCAAGGATGCCCCAAACAGCACCATTATTGCTAATCGGATGGGAGTCAAAATCGATGTTGGCTTCCCGTAACTTGGCGATTAACTCAGGGGAATTACCGGGGAGATCAACACGGACTTGCTGCACGCGATTTCCGAGTTCCGGGTCAATCGCTTCGATGATGGCGGTGCGGCCCCCTTCGTAGAGATCAACACTCGTCACCCGACCCGCATCTAGATATTCGAGGAAGCGACCATAGCTCATGCGAATGTTGGCACTATTTCCCACTAGATTGGAGGGATTGGCGGCAAAGGCTCCCTGCCAGACAAAAAAGCCGATCACGAGTAGGGGCAGGGCCCAAAGGACAACGGTTTTCCAAGATGGTTTCATGGGTTAATCTTTGTTATGTTTGATTCAATATACGGATATCTAACTAAGGCGTAGCAATGGAATACGAACCTTAATGATTCCGCGGGGCACACCACGAAGCAGAAATTTCCTGTGCTGATTAGCGAGACAGAAGCTGATAGTTGCTAGGGGCTTAGCCTATAAATTGGCGTTTTTATGACGATGTCTTAACTAAATTTAACTTAATTCTCATTTTGATAGCAACTTTCTGGGATTTTTCCCGGGTCATTGCCGGTAGGTAGAGTCTATGGTGTCTGGACGCGTCTCTACTAGTTCCACAGTTTCGGGAAATGTCATTCCATAGCCAGACAAAATCACATTGCTTGGGGTTAGATATGTAAGGTGTACTTCAATCGTTTTGGCGTAATCTGCTGTGATTTCCCCTTCCCCGCTCCCTCCAACATCTGATTCGTCCGATATTGCCATTCTCCCTGAGCCACAAGGCGCGCTAGATCAAAGGCGATCGCCATTGCGATGGAATTTGTTGCTTTTAATCTTGGCCCTATTCGCAGTGTCCTTTGCAGCAATTTTTATCCGTTGGTGCAGTACGGAATTGGGCGCCGGGGCCACGGTGTTTAACCGTCTTTGGCTGGCAACGGCAGTCTTAGGGGTGTGGGAAGTTCTCAAGCCAAGAACGCAAAATGTGCCGCTAGCTTCTCCGCGTGTGAGTGTGGGCGACTATGGTTTGTTGCTACTGGTGGGCGCCGTTTCTTCGGGTTCGGTGGTGCTGTGGGCATTGTCCCTGATGGAAACAAGTGTGGCCAATTCAACGGTACTGCGGAATTTAACGCCTCTATTCACAACCCTGGGGGCCTGGTTATGGTTCCGACAAAGTTTCGACCGTCGCTTTCTCTGGGGCATGGTGGTAGCCATCGGTGGGGCGATCGCCATTGGAATTACAGATTTTCAGTTAGCTTGGCAACACCTCACGGGGGATATCCTCGCTTTGTTATCGGCGCTGTGCTACGGCGTGAATCTCTTATTGGTGGAAAACCTACGCGATCGCCTCGGTGCCAGTCAAATTTTGCTGTGGCGCTGTGGCTTTGGTTGTCTGTTGCTGCTACCCTTCGTGCTCCTGACGGAAGATCAGATTTTTCCCCAGTCATTGCCGGTGTGGGGCGCAGCCATTGGTTTGGCGGTGTTGTGCCAGTGCGTTGGGCAGGGTCTAGTGGTGTACAGCCTTAAAACTTTTTCGTCGGGGTTTGTGGCAATTTTTCTGCTGCTGGAGCCGATTATCACGGCAGTTTTCGCCTGGGCACTCCTGGGGGAAACATTAACGGTGACCAATGCGATCGCCTTTGGTGGGGTACTTGGGGGAATCTACCTGGCCAAATCCAGCCATACCCAGAAGCCCCAACCCCAAAAGCAAAATCAGTCCTATTCTTCGCCGGCTACCTGAAGGCGATATTCCTCGGCGGTCATGGTTTCTGCCAACATATCATCATCGAGGTTATCCACCCGCACTTTGATAAACCAGCCTTCTTCATAGGGGTCTTCGGAAACCATCTCGGGGGAGCGAATGAGGGCTTCATTACGGTCAATGACAGTGCCAGAAATTGGTGCATATAGATCTTCAACGGCCTTCACGGATTCGATGCTACCAAAGGTTTCCCCGACCACAATGGCATCCCCTTCTTCCGGCAGATCCAGAAATACAATATCTCCCAATTCATCGATGGCATGGGCACTGAGACCAATGGTGGCAATTTCCCCGTCGAGGCGGATGTATTCGTGGCTATCTAAATATCGGAGATCATCTGGATATTCAAGTTCCATAGTCAATTTCTCTAGGCTGGAAGGTGGCAGGGCGCAGACGAGGGACCATTGCAGATTCAGTTGGTCGATGCAACCCTTGGGCTACTTTATGCCGGAATTTTGGCAAGATCAAGGCTTCCAGGAAAATTTGTTACGATTCGCTTCCTGGATGCTCCTGGGGAAAAAAATTGAACTTGCGTCAGAGGCAGTCTCTCCGGGATCCGCGTCCCGGTACGCCTTTGGTTTTCTTCGGCAATTTTGTGCCCATTTCCGTTTTTGCCGACCAAAACAGATAGAGGGTTAGACCCGAGAAAAACAATGCAAATCCCCAGAAATCTTGATTCATCGCCCTAAATGACTTGCTATTGCTCCAAATCCTTAATTTTCTTAGGAACAGCAGCGGTTAAAACATCATTGCCTGTTTCAGTAACAAGGACATCATCCTCAATGCGGATACCAATGCCTTTCCAATGGTCAGGGATTTCCGGCTGGTCTTCTGCGGGTTGGATGTAGGGTGAAATGTAAATGCCCGGCTCGACGGTGACAATATTTCCCGGGGTAAAATTCGTCCAATCGTCTTTTTCGGGGCCGATTTTATAGGTTCCCGCATCATGGACATCTAAACCCAACCAGTGGCCGGTGCCATGCATGAAGAAAGGCTTGTATTTTTCCCCTTCGATCAGTTCTTCCAAATCACCCCGCAGCAGGCCTAAGTCTTTGAGACCAGAGGTGATCACCCGCACCGCCGCCCGATGGGATGCCTGGTATGAATTTCCGGGTTGGACAGCAGCAATAGCCTGTTTCTGGGCCTCTAAAACCAATTCATATAAAACCCGTTGTTCTGGGGTAAAGCGATCGCCAATGGGGAAAGTACGGGTAATGTCGCCGTTGTAGTAGTCATAGCAGGCCCCAGCATCGATCAAGAGCAATTCATTGTCCTGGAGTTGGGCATTGTTTTCGACATAGTGCAACACACAGCCATTGGCTCCCCCCGCTACGATGGAAGGATAGGCAAACCCCGCAGCCCCTTCTAGGCGAAAGATATGTTCGATTTCTGCCTGGACTTGGTACTCATACAAACCGGGTTTGGCGTATTCCATGGCCCAGCAGTGGGCTTTTGCAGAGATTGCCGTGGCCCGACGCATCAGTTCGAGTTCCGCCGGACTTTTGACCATGCGCATGGTGTGTAAAATTGCCCCAGGATCTTCGATGGCCATCGGCCCTGTTCCCCGTTTGGAACGGGTAGCTAACAGCCGCTGGTAATGCTGAAGAACGGTTTGATTAAATTTTTCGTCCCGGCCCAGGTGATAAAAAAGGCGATCGCCTCCCTTGAGATAGTCCGGTAGTTTTTCGTCTAACTCGTGGATGGAATAGGTGATATCCGCCCCATATTTTTCCTTGGCCCCTTCAACCCCGGCCCGGTAGCCGACCCAAATTTCCTGGGCGAGATCCTTGGGTTGCACAAAAAGGATGAATTGATGTTCTGGATGGTGGGGGGCAAAAACGGCAACCGCATTGGGTTCATTGAAGCCTGTCAGGTAATAAAAATCGCTGTCCTGGCGGAAGTTATATTCCACATCGTTATGCATCACCGCATGGGGCGCACTGCGTAAAATGGCGCTGCCCTGACCCAGCTTGGCCATGAAATCGGCGCGACGTTGTTGATATTCCTGCGGTGTAATGCCCATGGTTTTCTGCGATTTGCCCTTAGAAAAGACTGGAATCTAAAAAAAATATTGAATCAAATGGTAACAAACTTTTTCGGTTAGTTTTGGCGATAAAAAAAGGGCGGCGATCGCCAACCCCATTTTCCTTGATTGAAAACCTGAATGGTTCAGCCCACCTTAGCTTTCAGCGAAGATATACTTCCGCAGATCTGCCGGATTCGGTTCGGGGCTCGTTTCCGCAAAAGTCACCGCATCGTTAACGACTTCCTGGATACGCTTTTCGATGGCTTTGAGTTCTTCGGCGGTGGCTAAGCCCCGGTTCGTCACGAATTTTTCAAACCGCTTAATCGGATCCCGTTGGGCCCAGAAGGCTTTTTCTTCGGCAGACCGCAGTTCATCGGGATCGGCAAGGGAGTGACCCCGGAAACGGTAGGTTAATGCCTCAATCAGGGTTGGCCCTTCCCCGGCTCTAGCTCTGGCAACGGCCTTCTGGGCCACATCCCGCATTGCCAGGACATCCATGCCATCCACCTCATAGCCCGGCATCCCGAAGACACTGGCTTTTTTGTAGATTTCCGGTTGGGAGGTTGCCCGTTCGTGGGCCATGCCGATCGCCCACTTATTATTTTCCACCACAAAAAGAATGGGTAATTTCCAGAGAGCAGCCATGTTCAAGGTTTCAAAAAACTGACCATTGTTGGAGGTGCCATCCCCAAAGAAACAAGCTGTTACCTGATCCGCACTCTTATCGCCCATCACTTCTCGGCGATATTTGGTTTGGAGAGCAGCCCCAGCCGCCACCGGAATCCCTTCCCCGATGAAAGCATAGCCCCCCAGGAGGCGGTGTTCCTTAGAGAACATGTGCATGGAGCCACCCCGACCCTTACTGCACCCGGTTTCCTTACCAAACAGTTCCGCCATTACTTCCCGAGCGGGAACCCCGGCACTGAGGGCATGGACGTGATCCCGGTAGGTGCTGCAAACGTAATCATCCCCGGGTCGCATGGTTTGGATAATCCCTGTGGAAACCGCTTCCTGACCGTTGTAGAGGTGAACAAAGCCAAACATTTTGCCGCGGTAGTACATCTCCGCACACTTGTCCTCGAACAAGCGTCCTAGGGTCATATCTTCGTAGAGGACAAGGGCTTCTTCTTTGCTGATCTCTACCGAAGAACTATCAAATTCTGGGGCTGTCCGTTCTTTATGCATCATTAACATTCAGGATTTTCGGTTAGTCTTGTGGATCGATCACCTGGCCCGGAGGCTGTGTGAAACTTGCAGTAACAGTTTAGAATCAAATGGACTTCCATAGAAAGCAAAGCCTTGTCGGTCAAGCGACTCGGGAACAGAACCAGCCAGTATTTAAGGGTCGATGTTCTGGCAGTTACCGCAACCTATGGGCCGATAGTGTGCTAACTATGGGGTTTAAAATTCTTTGGTTAATATAACCTTAATTGACGTGACTTTTGCCGATAGGAAAGTAAACTGTGCGCATCCCGCTCGACTATTACCGTATCCTGTGCGTCCCTGCTAAGGCCACTCCGGCCCAAATTACCCAGGCCTATCGCGATCGCCTTTCCCAGCAACCCCGACGCGAACACAGTGTGCTCGCAATTGAAGCTCGCAATCGAATCATTGAGCAGGCCTTTGAGATATTAGCAAAACCGGAAAGCCGTGCTGTTTATGACCATGAGCTATCGGGAAACCTTTTTCGCTCCCTGGTGCCGAGCCGCCCAAAGCTCCCATTCCCGGACAAAGTGCTTGGGGATTTAGAAGAAGTTGTCCCCCACCAACAGGCGATCGCCATTGAGAAACAGGATTTTCTCGGTGGTTTACTGTTACTCCTTGATTTAGGGGAA
Source organism: Synechococcus sp. (assembly GCA_035284725.1). Classification (GTDB taxonomy): domain Bacteria; phylum Cyanobacteriota; class Cyanobacteriia; order Cyanobacteriales; family MRBY01; genus MRBY01. The sequence goes on along the minus strand of JAYKIK010000011.1, from coordinate 1,784 downwards.
TACGAGCTGGTGTTGAAATTAGCGGCTCCCTACCTGGAACTGAAAAGTAAACGGGTTAAGGACGGGGAATTGGGAGAGCCGACGGTTGTTAACCAAGAGTTGCGCCTTTGTCTGGCGTTGGCCCACTGGGAACTGAGTCGGGAACAATGGCTCCAACACCGTTACGAGATGGCGGCGGCTTCAGGGCGCCGGGGCCAAACTCTCCTCCAAGAAAATGAGCTATTTCCAGGGCTGCAACAGGAAATTCAGACGGAACTCGATCGGCTACGGCCCTACCAAATCCTTGAGTTACTCGCCCTCCCAGAAACGGAAGCCCAGGAACGGCAACGGGGTTTAGCTCTCCTCCAGGAAATGTTGGATGCCCGGGGCGGGGTAGATGGCCAGGGGGATGATCGCTCTGGGTTGAGTACTGATGATTTTTTGCGCTTTATCCAGCAACTCCGCAGTTATCTGACGGTGCAAGAACAGTTAGATTTGTTCGTGGTTGAGGCGAAACGGCCATCGGCAGCGGCGGCCTATCTGGCAGTGTATGCCCTCCTCGGTGCAGGTTTTTCGCGGCGACAACCCCAATTGGTGGTGCAGGCCCAGGAATTATTACAGCGGCTCGGACAGCGTCAGGATGTGTTCCTTGAGCAGTCGATTTGTGCCTTGCTTTTGGGGCAACCCACCGAGGCCAATGAACTTTTAGGCCAGAGTCAGGAACAGGAGGCGATCGCCTACATTCAAGAACAATCCCAGGGAGCACCGGACTTATTGCCGGGCCTTTGTGTTTATGGGGAACAGTGGCTGAAGACTGATGTTTTCTCCCACTTCCGGAACCTGCGCCAACGTCGCGACGATATGTCAGTTTCCCTCAAGGCATATTTTGCGGATCCCGATGTCCAGCAATATCTCAATGATTTGTTAACGGAAGCCCCCAGTGATGAATCCCCAGAATCGGAGCCAGAGCCGGAGATTCTAGCGACGCCAGCAACAACCCCAGACTCCCCAGAAGTGGGCCACACAGAGAATCTCGAAGAAATTGCCCCAGAGTCCCCAACCCCAGAGGTGCCCAGTCCCAGTCACCCAGAAAAGCTGGATTCCTTCGAGGATGTAATACCCAGCCATGATTCAGCGGTGCCCACTGTTCCTCCGGAGACTTTATCCGTACCAGAGTCTGAACCCGTGGCAATCTCAACTTCTCCCCCTGATAGTGCTCCGGCAGCAATAACTCCCCCTCCAAAGACGAGGTTGCCCTGGTTGGCGATCGCCCTCGTGACCGGCGGTATTTTGGCGCTGGTGGGTTTAATGCGTTTGCTTTCTAATCCTGCCCCTAGTCCAGAACCCAGTCAGATGATCCCCGATGAAACGGCCCCTAGTTTTGCTGCCCCAGAACCCACGGAAACTTTGCCCGATAACGGGACAGTGACCACTCCAGAAGTTATCTTCGATGAGGCGATCGCCACAAAGACAATCCAAAGTTGGTTAGAGGCAAAAGCAAAAGCCTTTGGTCAGAACCATGATTTAGCGGCTCTGGAAACAATTTTGGCAGAACCTGCCCTGGCCCAGTGGCGGAGCCGTGCCCAAACCGTAAAAAACGCGGGTAATTATCGCACCTATGCCCACTCTCTCAGTGTGGAAAAAGTGACCTTTAACCCAGAACAGCCCGATGTAGCGACAGTGGAAGCTCAGGTTCAAGAAAAGGCCCAGTATTACCGCAGTAATGGGGCGTTGGATGCGAGTCAATCCTATGATTCCGACCTGCGGGTACAGTATGGGTTAGTGCGCCAAGGCGATCGCTGGTT
>JAYKIK010000010.1:0-6086 GCA_035284725.1 Synechococcus sp. | reverse complement strand
CTGAATTGTCTGTCGCGTCGGGCAGAAAGTATATATCAGTTAACGCCTCTAGATAATCTCAGCAAAAGGATCAGGAAGTTTCAGGAAATTAGGCTCTGGGTGGTTTTGTTCTATGGAAAAGTTTGGTCGGTAATTCTTAAATCTTGTCAGAACTTTTAGGTATTTTCCAAGGCGATCGCCAATTTTTCCGCCAGCGCTGCAACCCAATTTTCATCCTGTTTTGTATAACTCCGGGGAATGTTTGTGCCGAGGACTAATAAACCTTGATCCCCGAGGGGCTGATAGATAATGCCTTGGGTATTTTCCGGTAGATAATCAAATTCGACCCGTCCCGGATACATTTTCAGAGTTACCAGGTAAACGGCCTTTTGGGTTTCTAGGACCCGTTTGGCGATCGCCCCCACATTAAATACCTTTTTCTCCCCAAAGATGCCCCGTCGGAGAATCGTCCGCCCGTCATAGTAGACCACCACCGACTTTGTCACCGTGTTTGTCAGCAACAGGTGGGACGCCCAGGCCAGTTCCGTTTTCACGACTTCCGGTAAATCCTCAGCAAGATCAAATGCTTCTTTCCCTGCGAGTACCACCGCCTCCGGCGCCTTGGGCTGGATTTGTTCCCACAGCAAAGTCGTCAAAATTAAAACCGCACTGAGGATCACCCCCACCACATCGGAGCGTGCCTGGGAATCACTGAGGGTAGGAGTCAGCAAGCGGTTCAACATCAGCATCGTGCCGCCGATCATGCCAACGGAAAGGGGAAGATATTGCAGGGGGTTGCGGGCTGAATCTGCCATGGTAAATCCTAATCTTTTCTCCAGTCCAGCTTCCCTGAATTTATCGTGGAAAGTCAATGAAACCCCAAACAAAAACCACCCAGGGCATTACTCTACGGGTGGTCGTGTGACATCTATTTGTTGAGGTAACTATGGGCAAAATAGGGTTTCGGCAGTGTCGCGGCCGGTGGTGGGGTTGGTGCCGCTGGCCAGTTCACAGAGTTTGTCATTTTCCCGACCGAGGATCAGGGCATCGGTAAAGTCTGCCCCTTCAATCACCGTTGAGGGCGTAATTTTCACACTGGCCAAGAAGGCTCCCTCGAGGTTGGCATTTTTAAAATTGGCGTGGCCGATGCGGGCTGAATCTAAAACCGCACCCCGGAGATCGGCCCCCTCAAAGTTGACGAATTCAAGGTTCGCCGAAAAGAAACGCACCCCCCGCAGGTCGGAATAGCTAAAGTCACAGCCCCGGAGACTGGCGAGGTCATAGCTATTGTCCCGCAGATCCTGGTGGGAAAAATCCTCTTGAATGAAAGTCCGTTTGTTGTAGTCCACCGCCCAGGCCGTCGGTGTTTCGATACTGCCCCAGGTCCAGACCATCGCCCAAACCACAAAGGCGATCGCCATTAAACGTTTACAGATTGCGATCATATCAGCCAACTCCCCAGCTATTTTTGATGTACAGCAATATTTTATCGGGAATTGAACCCTAACTAAGGTTAGTTCTTTGGGGTTTGGCAGTGTAGATCATGATTTTTCACGGAAAAAATGACACTTAACTTCCCCCGAAATACTAATCAAGCACACAATTTCTCTGTCTCCATAAAACCTTCTCTTTTAGCTGCAAGGTTCTGGGGAATTTCAAAAAAGTAAGCCTCTGATTTCTGGATTTTTTCTGCATAAAAGATTTTTTGTGAAATCAGATTCTTGTTATTAAAAACCATGAAGAGTCAAAGCGTTAACTGGGGGAGATGATTATAATTTGGCCACAACGTATTTAACGTTTAAGCGCAAACCAACGAGGCACAGTCCCGAGAGACAATGGAAACTTTGACCCTGGAGTGGCATCTAAAAAACCAACATTATCGCTATACCTTTACCCAAGCTTCCAGTACCAAAGCTACCGATAAACTCCGGATTGGTCGCGACCCTGCCCAATGCGACATTGTTTTGCCAGACCGTAGCGTTTCTTCCCTCCACGTTGAAATTTTTTTCACTGGCCCCCGTGATGCGGCCCTCATCCAAAATTTACGACCATCCAATCCGCCTCTGATTAATGGTTATCGACTCACAACAACCCACACGACGCTTGCTCCGGGGAGTGAGCTTCAACTGGGCTATGTACAACTGCGGGTCACAGAACTTGTGCTACCGGGGCAGGTGAAGCCAGCGGTGCTTCCTCAACAGCCGTCGTCGGTTCAGCAGGTTTATGGTTTGAAATGCCCTAATCCAGTTTGTGGCAAAGTCTCTGAGTATAATGAACAGATGCTGAAACAGGGCTGTCCTTGGTGTGGCTTTTCCCTGGCCGCAGCGAATACTGTGATGGTTACTCCTCCGGCTACCTAAGGTTTACTATCAGTAATTTTTCATTGGCGATCGCCTTATCTTGTCCTCCCAAGCCCCATGTCGACAGTGTCCCAGATCTGGTTAAGTTGGAAAGACCCCGTCACCGGCGAGGGGCAGACCCTGAGCATCAACTTACCCGTTGCTATTGGTCGTGACCCCAACAGCTTACCCACAAGTTTTAGCAATGGTCAGACCGTTGCCAAAGTCACCCTCCACAGTTCCCAGATTTCTCGCTACCATGCCCTTATTTTCTGCCAGGGAAATCAGCTTTTCGTGCAGGATCAAAACAGCAGTAATGGCCTGTTCGTCAACAATCAGCGTCAGACCCAAAGCCCTTTAGATAACGGCGATGTGTTGCGCCTTGGCCCCTACGAAATCACAGTTAACACTGTCACCCCCAGTCAATCCTATGGTTCACGCCGGGCTAGTGATTCTTTCATCCAGGTGCCTGGCACCCCAGTACCGGATCCCCCGCGAGCGGAGGCATCTGGGTTCCCACCCACCACTTTTCAAGAACAATATATTAACCCCCAGAATCTGTATGCGACGGGTTTCCCTGTCGAAGAGGTGGACTATGTGGCCGTTGGTGCTGGCTTGGGGAGCTACATCTGGGTAGATTGTCTACGGATCTATGGGGTCAAGGCCCAGCAAATTCGTGCCTTAGGTCTAGAGGCAAAACCCTATGGTCGCTACCAACGATTGTGTATCAACTCCCAGATTCCGGCCCATGAGCGACTCCGATCGAATTCAGATTCCTGCCCTGATAATCTCTGGGGTTGGCCCAGTTATGCCCTACGAGAAGCCTATGGGGATTTTCTGAAGGGGCATTTTTCGGGGGCTGTCCGTCATCTCTGGCAGGTCTTTGGGGAACCGGCCTTTATGGAAACCTATACCCCCCGCTCTGGGAATGTATTTAAATCCATTGATCGGGAAGCGGCGCGCATTGGCTGGTCTAATATGTATCGTTTTGGGCGGGTGCGGGCCATCCGGAAGACTAATGATGGCCGTTATGCGATCGCCTATTCTGCGGGACAGGGACGCTATGGCTTTGTCCTCGGTCGTTATGTACACCTTTGTACGGGTTATCCCGTAATTCAGTTTTTGCCAGATCTCCAGGAATATCGGGAGAAAACCGGAGATTTTAAAACCGTCGTCAATGCCTACGAAGAACATAACCACGTCTACAAAAACCTCGAGCGCCAGGGGGGAACTGTACTCATTCGGGGTCGGGGGATTGTCGCCTCCCGGGTGATCCAGCGCCTCTACGAAGCCCGCCATCGCAACCCCAATATTTCTGTGCTCCATCTTATGCGATCGCCAAAACCCATAGGGAATCAATTCGGCCATGCCCAGCGACCTGTGAGTAACCACTTTGAGCTACAACCCTTTAATTGGCCCAAAGCCTGTTGGGGCGGTACCCTACGCGAACAACTCGAAGCGGCTCCTCCCGGGAAACGGGCAAATCTTCTCTCCGACTGGGGGGGCACCACCACCGCCGATCGCCATGATTGGCGCACCATTATCCAAACCGGTTTAGACAAAGGCTGGTATCGCATCATCTTTGGGGAAGTCACCACCGTTGAACCCGATGCCCAGGGCCGCTCCCTAACGCGGATCCGCGAAAAAAACATTACTGGAGAACTATCCCTCACCGCTAACTACATCATCGATGCCACTGGCCTAGACGGGAAAGTCCAAGCGACCCCCCTCCTCCATGACCTTGTCACCCACTACCACCTGCCCCTCAATCACATCGGTCGCCTCCAGGTGAGTAACAACTTTGAACTACTCGAAATGCGCAACCATACCGGACGGATGTATGCGGCTGGTACGATCACCTTCGGTGGGCCCTATGCCGCCGTTGATAGTTTCTTGGGGTTGCAATACTCTGCCCTAAAATCAGTGGAAGCACTGGTGCAGGAACGGGCTCCCCAAGTCAAACCTTTACATCCCCTCGCTTCCTGCTGGCAATGGTTGAAATGGATTAATAATCAAGCCCCATGACCCCGACACTCCTTGGCCGTTGGCAAACACGACTGTTTTTGATGGGTACCATTGGTATTCTACTGACTATTTCCTTTGCAGAGGGCCTGTGGGGGAATCCACGGGGTACCGTTTACTGGGCAGTTCTGGGCTACATTACGATCTTCGGTTTGGGTTGGGATTGCCTGTATATTCATCTCCAGAATTACCGCTGGGATCAGGATTGGCCCGCTGCCATGCAATGGTTAGCCGCCATTTGGGAAGGCCTCTTTCTTTTGCTATTACGCACTGGCCTGCGCAATTTTTTTAGCTTCAATCTCCCTGCAACTGCCGATCTCAGTCTGACTTGGTTTCTGATTCACTATGGTTCGGTCTGGCTCGGTGTTTTTATTATGTCCCAAAGTTTGATGCGGATTTTATTTCCGCTATGGCGGTTCCGCGGCGGGCGTCTGTTTTGAGTACGGGAGAAGTAGATGTACTCCCCGAACTTTAAGGATTTGCAACTCCCCCAAGACTTTGGAGAATCTGCGTTTATGATGAAAACATCTAGATTTTTAGCGCCCTTCTCATTTGTCGATACCTCCCAAAAGCCATGACGAAACAGACAATCGGTTCTGGTCGATATCAGATCATCCAAGAATTAGGTAGTGGGGGGTTTGGGTTAACATACCTCGTGCAAGATAGCTACATGCCTTCTCATCCCGTGCGGGTGGCCAAACAACTCAAACCCATTGAAGAACAATCTGCAATTTATCGCCTGGTACAGGAACGATTTCAACGGGAGGCGGTACTGCTAGAAGAATTGGGCAGCTATTCTCAAATTCCTAGCCTCTATGCTTATTTTGAGGAAGATGGCAAATTTTATCTGGTGCAAGAATACATCGAAGGGCAGACCCTGGAAGCTTTGTTAAAAAATTCAGGGCCCCAGTCGGCAAGCACTGTGCGGCGTATCCTCGTGGATATCCTCGATGTCCTAGAATTTATCGAAACGAAGCAGATTATCCACCGAGATATCAAACCGGAAAATATTATTCTGCGGGAGAAGGATCAAAAACCAGTGCTGATCGATTTTGGGGCAGTGCGGGAAATTATGGGCACTCAGATGATGAGCAGTGGTGCTACCCCAAAAAGTTCTATTGTGATTGGCACACCGGGATTTATGCCGCCAGAACAGGCTTCGGGGCGTCCGGTTTTTTCGAGTGATCTCTATGCGCTTTCCCTAACGATGATTTATCTGCTGACGGGGATGATGCCCCAGGATTTTCAGCACGACCCGATCACTGGGGAATTAAACTGGGCGAGCCAAAACATCGCGGATCAGCATCTGGTGGGAGTGCTCAACTTTGCTATTAAGCCTAACCCGAAAGAACGGTTTATGACGGCAAAGGCGATGCGCACGGCTCTCACGGCAACAGCACCGGATAGTCAGCCCACAACGGTAACCCCAGAGATATTACCGACCATTGTGGCTTCGGCGATCGCCACGGCACCGGTGGAGACTTCAGCCAATGTTCCGGTAGGGACAGCCAATATTCCTCCCACCAAAATCACCCCTGGTGCCCAACCTGGCCAATACCATCAGGTGGCTGAGGAGTTGAGTTTCCCTCTCTCGGGAGAACAGTCTGGGACAACAAGCCGGGGCGCACCTTGGGGATTATTACTAGGGTTGGCTCTTTTGGGAGTGGGAGGTTATCAACTCTATCGGTTTGCCCAGCAACAGCAAATTACTGGGGAAGTACAACCGACAAATCCCTCAAACCCGAC
>JAYKIK010000009.1:0-4548 GCA_035284725.1 Synechococcus sp. | reverse complement strand
ACGATTTCGTCTGGAGCATAATCTCCCCCCATAGCGTCTACGGCTATTTTTGCGCGTGTCGATGGCATTGTTATCAGGAATAGAAGCCTTCAACATCTTACCAGAACCCTGTTGGGTCACTGAAGGGGCGGTTGAGAAGATTTCAATGTTGATATCATTGACCCAAATTTTGATTGTGATTTTGCATCGGCTAGGTTTTGTGGGGCACTGGATATGTTGCGTGAGTTGAGTTTCGGGATTTTGAGTTTGTGGGTTTTTGGGCAACAACCGGATGTGACGGAGTTGGCGATCGCCTCTTATCAGAGTTTGCAATGGCAGGACAATAGCCTATTCGAGATCCGCTACCAACCGGACAGCACGAGCCAAAAAATTGTTGAGCAATACTTAGCCCAGTTAGAAGCCGATGGTAAAGATCCGGCCTTGCAGGGGGTTTTGCTGGAATCGGCCTGGACAACCCTCGGAGAATACCAAGGGGATAAACCTTTAGCGGCGGCATCCCTCACAAAAATTGCCACGACCCTGGCTGCTTTAGGCCACTGGCCCTTGACCCACCAATTCACCACGAAAATTTACACCACTGGTATGCTCACCGATGGCCGCTTAGTTGGGGATCTAATCGTTGGGGCAGGGGGAGATCCGCTCTTTGTCTGGGAGGAGGCGATCGCCCTGGGCAATGCCCTCAATCAAGCTGGAATTCGCCAGGTGGACGGCAATCTAATCATCGTCGGTGATTTCATGATGAACTATCTCGCCGATCCCCAAGAGTCTGGAGACAATCTGCGCCTTGCCCTGGATCAACGCTTTTGGGATGACACAGTGCGGGCAACCCATCAGCAAATGCCCAATCAACCGCCCCGGCCCCAGGTGGCGATCGCCGGCAAAACCTTCATCCAAAAAAATCTTCCCCAGAAGATCACGCCGGTACTCGAACACAAATCCCTAACCCTTGCCGCCATCCTGAAACAGATGAACCTCTACAGCAACAATGCTGTGGCCGAGGCGATCGCCCACAATCTCGGTGGGGGTCAGGCCATGGGAAAGGCGATCGCCCAAAATTTGCAAATTCCCCCAAATGAAATTCAACTAATTAACGGTTCCGGGCTAGGGGTTGAAAATCAAATTTCTCCCCGGGCGACCACTGCCATGCTCCAGGCCATCGAGACAAAACTCCAAGGGGAATCCTTCAGCATCTTCGATCTATTCCCTACCGTTGGCCAAGACAAAGGGGGAACCCTTAAACAACGCACTCTTCCTCCCGGTGTTGCCTTTAAAACCGGTACCCTCAACCAAGTCAGCGCCCTCGCCGGCGTGATTCCCACCCAAGAACAAGGCAACCTTTGGTTTGCGATTATCAACAATGGCACCTGGGACATCGGTGGTTACCGACAGCAACAGGATCAGCTCCTCCAAAACCTCAGCAACCGCTGGCAACTAGTTACCCCAACACCCATCACAACTAAAAATGCTGATTATTTCGGTAATCCCGCCCGGATTCACCCTGCGCTCGACATCCCAAACAACTCAGGTTAATTTTTCCTAGAGAACTCGTCTGGCGACTTTTTCGGTATGCCAAAATAAAAAATCGCTCCACAGCCCTTAGCAATAGGTAGGCAATCTAAAGAACTATGGAATGGCATATTACCGACGCCCAAAGCCTAGCACTCATCGACCGAGAAATTGACCAACACGCCTTTTCTCCCGCTGAATATGAAATCGTGCGCCAGGTTATCTACCATACCGCCGACTTTGAATATGCCCAATTGATCCATTTTTCTGATAAAGCTCTCCAAGCCGGGGCCGCCGCCCTCGCTGCCCGCAGCACCATTGTTGTGGATGTGCCTATGGTGCGGGTTGGTCTGACGGAACACCTGCAAAATACCTTTGCCAATCCCGTTTACTGCAGTACAGAAACCCTGACTCGCCCTCAAAAAGGCAAGAGTCAAACAGCTTGGGGCATTGAAACCCTGGGACGTCGTTACCCTGAAGCGATTTTTATCATTGGCCAATCCCAAACGGCACTCTCTAGTCTTGTGAGTCTTGTGAAGAGAGAGTTAGTGCGCCCGGCTCTCGTCATTTTAACGCCAGCCAACTTTCTTGCCGGGAGTACTCCCCAAGATCAACTGGCAGAGGCAGCCATTCCCCACATTTGCATCCAGGGGCGTAAGGGGGGGGCGATCGTTGCAGTCGCAATTATGAATGGACTCATCAACCTATCATGGCAAGCCTATGGGCAGGAGTCCGGGGTTAATCCCTAGAAACTATTGGAAACGATGTATAGATTGCCCCTGCCAGTTTTTCAGGGATAGGTAACAAAACATTGCGGTTTCCAATGGCCTTTGTTAAATTAAGTATCAATTAGTTGACTGGAAAGCAGCTGTACACAATTTTAGTTCTTCTGAGGAAATTATCATGGAAAATCAAGAAAGCAAGTTTGGTTTCAGTGCCTTCGCTGAGAACTGGAATGGCCGCCTCGCAATGCTGGGCTTTGTCATTGGTTTACTGACTGAATTGCTCACTGGTAAGGGAATCCTGGCTCAACTTGGCCTCATGTAAGGTAACCAGAGCTTTCGGCCTTTCGGTCATATTCAAATACAATCACTGAACAACGGAGAGAGGATACTTACCTCTCTTTTTTCATGGGTCGAAATAGGATTTTTCCGCCCACTCCCAATGCTAGGCGATCGCCTGGAGATTTTCTTCAATGTGGGCCCGAGGATCATGATCGCGAATTTGTCGAATGAAAAAGTCTTCAAGGGAAATCCGGGCCAATTTTAAGTCCAACAGGCGCGCTCCCATCAGCCCCAGGGAGGCAATAAATTTTTGGGGATCTCCCTCCAAATGACCAATCCAATGGTGATCCTTGCGAGCTAAATCTGGTACCCACTGCTGGAGGGCCTCCTCGGTGCCCCCTTCGATCACCACTTGATAGCGATCAGCAGATCCCAAAAGCCCATCGAGGGTGCCCTGACAAATAATTTCCCCTTTCGACAAAATCGCCAGGCGATCGCAAATCAGTTCCACATCCGCCAGAATGTGAGAATTAAAGAAAATCGTTTTTCCTTCGGCCTTGAGGGACAAAATAATTTCCCGCACCTGATAACGCCCGAGGGGATCTAAACCCGACATGGGCTCATCGAGGAAGACCAAATCTGGATCGTTAATCAAAGCCTGGGCCATCCCGACCCGCTGAAGCATTCCCTTGGAGTACTTGCGCATCTGCCGTTTTTTCGCCACTTCCTGGGCTAGACCCACCGTATCGAGCAGGGTCTTAATTCGTTTTTGTCGCTTGCCTTTGGGGATGTGAAACAAGCTAGCGGTAAACTCCAAAAATTCCCAAGCTGTTAAGAAGTCGTAGAAATAGGCATTTTCCGGCAGATAACCGATCTTTTCCCGGGTGGGGCGATCGCCAAAGGGTTTCCCAAGCAGTGTCGCATTCCCCTGCGTCGGTCGGATAATCCCCAGCAAAATTTTGAGGAGGGTCGTTTTACCAGCACCATTTGGCCCCAGCAGTCCGAAGGTTTCGCCGCCGAAGACTTCCAGGGAACAGTTTTTGAGAGATTCACTCGTCTTGTTAAGCCAGAAACCCGTGCGGTAAGTTTTGCACAGGTCCCAAGTCTTAACCGCTGCAATACCGTTGGGGGAATGAGGGGCAGGCTGCATAGGACAATTTCGTGACAAATTGAAACAATTTAGGAAATTTCAGGGGAGGCGTTTGAAGCAAACGACAAGATCGATAAAATATAGTCTGGTTGATTATATTAAACTTTAACCAAATTCTTTTCTGTTGAGAGCATTGAGAGGAAAACTCCTTTGAAAAAATTACTTGCGATTGCTTTAACTGTGCTGGCGACCGTTTTCGCTTTCGGTACCCCTGCGTTTGCTGCGGATGCAGCAGCTGGTGCCCAGGTTTTCTCTGCTAACTGTGCTGCTTGCCACGCTGGTGGTAACAACGCTGTGATGCCCACTAAAACCCTGAAGGCAGATGCCCTCAAAACCTACCTTGCTGGTTATAAAGATGGTAGCAAGTCCCTCGAGGAAGCCATTGCTTACCAAGTGACTAACGGCCAAGGGGCAATGCCTGCTTTCGGTGGTCGTTTGAGCGATGCGGATATTGCTAACGTTGCGGCTTACGTTGCTGACCAAGCAGAAAATAACAAGTGGTAAAAAACTGATTTTTAGTCAGCGATTACCGACCCGATAGGCCAGTTATTCCCTCCAGGGATGGCTGGTTTTTTTGTGGATTTTTTTCGGGGGATTCTGAAACAAACCAAGGGCGATCGCCTGAGTCGTTGACAAAAAAATCCCCCAGGTAGGGGGAACTTCGGGAATCTCAAGATTATTTCGTAGTTGTTTCAACTTGCCTCTGAGCGAGTTGCGACCCTAGACAAACCACTCATTAATCGCTTCTTCCTTTTTATTGGTGTTGCGAGATAGGGTTTCCCGATCAAAGGTCATGTGAATTGAACGGGTCTGTTCGCCATCGGCGGCCACAGCCACAATCGGATAATCGATGTTGCCATCCTGGAAGGACATCTGGAAGCGGAATGT
>JAYKIK010000008.1:0-14025 GCA_035284725.1 Synechococcus sp. | reverse complement strand
TGGCCGTCGAGCTCGGAGTTTGTTTCGCTATGGCTTTGACTTATTACGTCGCTTTTTTACCGCTTCTCCCCAATCTCTACTTGGGTCAGAGTTTCACCCCATACAACTTTTGTCCTGTACTTAGAATGGTTCTATATCATTCGCTGCTTATTCCAGAAATTATTCCTTTTCCAGTAACGGCCAAAAAGTTCCAGGAGATCAAGCTTGATTTACCTTTTCTCAAAGGATGGCAAGGAGAGATTGAACAGTTACCTAAATATCAATATCTTCTGACCGTTGTTAAGCTCACTGGCTGGGCGGCGCCGACCCTAAATCAAGTCACCTTAGATGTACCTGTAAAATTAAATTCAGTGACAACCCATGAAATTAGCTGTTTTTTCCAAACGCCATCACGAACAATAAAGCTGTTATTTAATTTCCAAGTGCGTACCAATGACAAAAGTGCAACTCGACTCGCCCATAGCTTATCGACTGGGATCATGAATAGTAAAGCTACAGAAATTCAATACTTGACCAATGTTAGGCTTGCTGATTTTTGGGCAGGTATCGCCGCGATCAAGTTGGCCTCATTGGATGCTAATGCAAAGATATGGAATGGGCACCGATGCAAGGCTTAATATTACGACTCATCGCTGGCAGAGGCAGTCAATCTAATCCAGAGCAGGGCTTTTTGATTCTCGATATTCTTTTTACGCTGGTTGTGATTGGTATTTTGGTGAGTCAAGGGTGGCGCAGTTATCTCCGGGAAGTCAACCGGGCAAAAGAATCAGAAGCTTTGTTGATTTTGCGGGCTTTAAATCAAGGACAAATCATTCACTATGTAGAACAGCAACGGTTTTCTCCAAGTTACTTGCCGGGGATTACAAAACAATCTAGCAATTACAATTTTTCTGTCCGGGCTAATACACAGAGTTTCGCAGAGGCGATCGCCACGCCTAAAAATTCAGATTTGCGGGGTTATATCAGTGTAATTTGTTATGACGACCAAATGCTCTGGGTCAAGACATTTCAAGGGTTGCCTAACCAATTGCCAGTGCTTCCAGATATCTCCTGCGTAGGGGCCAAGGGACAGACGGAAGTGAAAGAAAGCCTGGCTGATTTAGCGGAAGCCGTGAAGGAAGAGAGCAACCCGCCCCCCCCTGAAACTCAGCAAGATACTCAAACTGTTGAGGTGGTCGCTGAGGACAACACCCCCACTGCCCCTGAAAATCCCGTCGGCGACTCGACCAATCCAGAGGATAACACCAAAGTCGAACTCGTTTGCGAACCCAATGGAACCTCATCAACGAAGGGGCTCCCGGGTTTAGCGGGTAAAAATCCGCCAGGATTGGCTGGTAAAACACCCCCTGGTTGGGAAATTGCGCCTGGAATTAATAAAGTAGTGACTACTGAGGGATGCTAAGGGGCAGTACGGAAGGAATCCAAGGGAAATTAGAGATCACATGGTGGCGATCGCCCAAGATTTTTGAAATTCCCCGACCGAACCAAGACAGACCTCCCCGTCTTTCTTTACAATGTCTGAATGTCTTTGGTTATTCTGCCCATCCCCACAACGGCCCTAAACGATGTCCACTACTAACCCTACCGAAATCCAAGGGATTTTTAATCGCATTGCCCCCCAATACGATGCCCTCAACGGGTGGATTAGTCTGGGTCAGCACCGCATCTGGAAAAAAATGGCTGTCAAGTGGAGTGGGGTTGCCAGCGGTGATGTCGCCCTTGATGTGTGTTGTGGCAGTGGTGATCTAACGCTACTTTTAGCGAAGACTGTCGGGATTTACGGTAAAACCATTGGTCTTGATTTTGCGGCTCAGCAGTTGGCGATCGCCACCGAAAAACAGGCCCGCACCTGCCCCCACCTGGATATCACTTGGCAGGAAGGGGATGCCCTGGCGCTTCCCTATCCCGATAATCACTTTGACGGGGCAACCATGGGGTACGGCCTCCGTAACGTAATTGATATCCCCCGGGCCCTCCAGGAACTACAACGGGTACTCAAACCCGGGAAAAAAGTCGCCATCCTTGATTTTCATCGCCCTGAAGATAAGACAAAGCAAGTATTCCAGCAGTGGTACATGGATAACTTTGTCGTTCCCCTGGCGGAACGGTTCCAACTGACCGCTGAATATGCCTACATTCAACCCAGTATCGAGCGGTTTCCCACGGGCAAACAACAGGAAAAACTCGCTCAAGAGGCAGGCTTCCAGGAGGCGATTCACTATCGCATCGTCGGGGATATGATGGGTGTACTGGTGGCCACTAAATGATCGGGATCGAGGGATAGGGCATACATGGGTCAACGGCGAATCTGTATAGGGGATGTGCATGGTCATTATGATACTTTGATGGCCCTGTTGGATCTGGTTGCGCCCGATGCGGATGATGCGGTGTATTTCCTGGGGGATCTCATCGACCGGGGCCCTAAAAGTGCAGACATTATTGAATTTGTCCGCTGTAGCGACTATGAATCCCTCCTCGGCAACCATGAGATGATGATGCTCGAGGCGATCGCCATTGATGGCAGTGTCCAAGAAGAAACCTTTGTGGCCTGGTACCATAGCGGCGGTGCCAACACTCTCCAGAGCTATAACCACCGCATTCCCGCTGAACATTTACAATGGTTGCGCCAACGACCGACCCACCTGGATCTTGGGGATGTTTGGCTTGTCCATGCCGGGTTGTCCCCCCACCTGCCCATCGAACAACAGGGAGCCGAACAATTTTGTTGGGTGCGCAGCGAGTTCCATTCCATGGCCCAGCCCTATTTCACCAATAAATTGATCATCGTCGGTCATACGATCACCTTTACCTTTCCAGGGGTACAGCCGGGACAGGTGGCCCAGGGGCGCGGTTGGCTCGATATTGACACCGGAGTTTACCACACCAAAAGCGGTTGGCTCACGGCCTTTGACATCGACCGTCGGGAAATTTACCAGGTCAACAGTCACACCGCCGAAAAACGCCATCTCCCCCTAGAGGCGATCGCCGTTACCCCATTCCTATAGCACTAGATCTGCATTCTTTCAGGCGTTAATCTGCTGGAACGTCGGTCAATACTTGCCCTTGCCAGGAATTTTTCCGCGCAGTGGCCCAACATTCACGCTATGATATCCTTGCTCATCACTTTTGGAGAGGTGGCAGAGCGGTTGAATGCGCCTGACTTGAAATCAGGTTTCGGGGCAACTCGGACGGGGGTTCGAATCCCCCCCTCTCCGTTCAAAGCATTGTTACAAAATTAAGTGCCTGGTAAAAATTTCGTTCTGGTGGAGACGGAATTGGGCAAAATATAAGGAAATTGCCCGGTAATTTTTGCGGTGCCATGGCCAGACCAGACTTTTTCCCGACCCAAACCCAACCCATGCTTGTGCGCTTGGTGCAGAGTATTGCCTACTGGGTAGGACGTTTCAAATATCAGTTGACTTTGCGGGTGAGTGACGCTGATCTCGGAAAAATCCGGGCCCTGGGAGATGCACGGATTGTATTTATGCCCAACCACCCCACCTTCGACGATGGCCTAGTAATGTTTTTGCTATCAGCTCAGTTGGGAGAAATTTTTAATTATCTAGTAGCCTACGAAAATTTTACGGAACAGTTGGCTAGCTTTTTACAAAAAACAGGCTGTTATTCCATCCGTCGCGGCCTGGGCGATCGCCTCAGCATTGCCCACACCCTCGAACTCCTCAAGGGGGAGCGTTCCCGCATGGTGATCTTTCCGGAGGGGGGCTGTTCTTTTCAAAATGATGCGATCATGCCCTTCCGCACTGGCGCGATCCAACTGCCCTTCCAAGCGATGCAGGCGATCGCCAAACAAACTGGCGAATTCCCCCCCTGCTACCTCGTGCCCATCAGCATCAAATATCGCTATCTCAAGGCCGGCGAAACGATTATCCAACGCAGCCTCAGTAACCTTGAGGAAAAACTCCAGATCACACCAGCCGATCTCGAACTCTACAGCCGGCTCCGGGGTATTGCCGCAGTGGTGATGCAAAACCTTGAAGCAGAATATGCATTAACTCCCGCTCCAGATGATGATTGGAATGACCGCATTAAGCGGATTCGTAATCAAGCTCTTCAGTTGTGCGAGACAGAATTAGGGCTGACATTTCCCGATGAGTTTCCCCTGCGGGAGCGGGTCTACAAAATGCAGGCTCTGCTGATCGAAAAAGCCGACGGAGAAAATTCCTTAGATCTCAAAACCTACGAAACCCTCTACCAAACCACCGTGCGTCTCCTGAACTTCGATGAAATTTACGACGGCTATGTGGGGGCCTACCCCAGCAATGAACGCTTTATCGATACCCTCACCCGCCTCGAACGGGAAGTTTTTCGGGTAGAAATCCCTAAACCCAAAGGGCTCCATGAAGGTTGGCTTCGGGTGGGCAAGCCGATCAATCTCCAGGATTATGCGGCTCAATACCAAGGCGATCGCCCCGGCACCGTCCAGCAAATCACAGAAATGATGCAGTATGAAGTGCAGAATAATCTTCTCAAGATGATTTATCATCCCTAAAGCAAAGGCAAAAGATCAAAATTCCCCACAAACCCAGAAAAAATCCAAGCTGAACCCCCCGTTCCTTGATAACGTTAAAATAGACATAAACATTATCTTTTTTCCCTGGAACCCGACCCCAAATCGAGAGGAGAATCTACCGTGGATGCCGCCAGTCAACAAAAAATCCTCGGCTATTTTATCGAAGAAGCCAAAGAACACCTCGAAACCCTCGAACAAGGGATTTTAGACCTTGCGGAGGTGGTCGATGATGCGGAACGGGTCAATGAGCTCTTTCGGGCGGCCCACTCGGTGAAAGGGGGAGCGGCAATGTTGGGCTACACCAGCATCCAAAAAACAGCCCATCGCCTTGAAGACGCCTTTAAAATTTTCAAAGAAAACACTATCCCCGTTGACGAAACCCTAAAATCTTTATTTCTCAGCGCCTACGACGTCCTCCAGGAACTCCTCGAAAAACTCCAAAGTCCCTTTGGCCTCCAGGAGGAAGAAACAGAAAAAATCATGGCGGAGGCCGACCCCCAATTCACGGAACTCCAACATTACCTAGACCGCCTCGCCAATGGTCAAGCTGAGCCTACACCTGCAGCCAAACCCGTCCCCCACTCCCAAGTCGTGGTTCCTTCTCCCGCTGTCCCTGTTGCTGCTGTTGGTGCGGCCTTTGGACAACAAACCCGGAAACTACTTCAGCAGATGCTCGATGTTTTTCGCCAAGAGGAAACCCCAGAACACCGCCAAAAATTACAAAAATACTGCATTGAACTCGCCAAACTCAACAAGCAGACAAAACCCTGGCAGCAGGTTCTCAAAGCCAGTCATAAGGCGATCGCCAATCCGGCCCATCACTTCTCCACCCTTGCCCCCGTGATTATCAAAGGGATTAAGGAAGCCGCCGATCACTTAGAACACAATGAATCAGGGCGCATTACCCTCTCTACAGATCTTAAAAATTTGGCGATCGCCCCCCTGCCGTACATCCTGATCCCCACGGAACCCAAGGAGGCTGCCCAGATCCTCAACCGCGCTTTTAGTGAAGCCCAACTGGCCCAGCTCGTCCAAGCCCTCAAGCACCGGGCATAACAAAAAAAAGACCCACCCTTGGGGGTGAGTCACGGTGTTATCTGAAAATTACAGAAGACTACATTTCGGCGGTCAGGCGCTCAATCCTTGCCCCCAGGGCCTTAAATTTCCCTTCCAGATCGTCATAGCCCCGATCCATGTGGTGCACACCGCGCATAATTGTGGTGCCCTCCGCCGCGAGACCGACTAGAACTAAGGCCGCCGAAGCCCGCAGATCCGTTGCCATCACCGGTGCCCCAGAAAGAAAAGGCACACCATTGATGATGGCGTTATTGCCCTTGACCTTCACATCAGCTCCCATCCGCTTAAATTCCGCCACGTGGTGCATCCGATTTTCAAAAACCGTTTCTGTAACCACACTGCTTCCTTCACAGAGGGTCAGCAACGCCATAAACTGTGCCTGCATATCCGTGGGGAAACCCGGGTAGGGGAGGGTCTCAATGTCCGTCGCCCGCAGAATACCTTGGGGTTTGACGCGCAGACGATTTGGCCCCTCAGCAATGACTTTCGTGCCCGTGGCTTCGAGTTTGGCAATCACTGGCAGGAGATGATCGGGCACCACCGGGAAGACACTGAATTCTGACTGGGTAATGGCCCCAGCTACAAGGAATGTTCCGGCTTCAATGCGGTCGGGAATAATCGGGTAATCTGTGGCATGGAGGCGATCGCACCCTTGGATCACAATCTTATTGCTGCCATCCCCTGTAATTTTGGCCCCCATGGAGCGGCAAAAATTGGCCAGATCGACAATCTCCGGTTCCTGGGCAGCATTTTCTAGAATCGTTTCCCCTTCCGCGAGGGTTGCTGCCATCATCAAGGTTTCCGTGGCCCCCACACTGGGATAGTCCAGATAAATTGCGGTGCCCTGTAGTCGGCGGCGATTCCCCCTAATTTTTGCCTGGACAACTCCATGTTCAATAATCACATCTGCCCCCATGGCCTGGAGACCTCGGACATGAAGATCCACCGGCCTTGCCCCAATCGCACAGCCCCCCGGCATCGGTACCTTTGCTTCCCCTAAACGAGCGAGGAGAGGCCCAATGATAAAAAAGCTGGCCCGCAATTTAGACACCAGTTCATAGGGAGCTTCGGTGGTGCCGAGGTGACGGGTATCAAAGTCAAGGCTCCCGGGAGCAGCGGTAATGTTGACCCCCAGGGCGGCGATCACTTCCGCCATGCGTTTGATATCAGCGAGATCAGGAATATTTGTCAGGCGACATTGATCACTACAAAGCAGGGTGCCTGCCATAATGGCGAGGGCTGAATTTTTTGCGCCACTGATCTTGACTTCGCCACTGAGGGAGTGTTGTCCTTCAATTTTGAGGATGGTTTCGGTGGTCGTGCTGGGGCTGGTGAGGGGGGGGGCAGAAGTTTTAATGGGTCGATCCTCCACAAATGGGGTAAAAGAAGGGAGCAATTTTGTCAAATTTTCGTTTTGATTCTACCGGAAACCCTTGGTCGATGTTGCTCAAAGTTACACTTTTTTGTTCACGGTTTGGAATAGGTTGTAGAGGAATAGATAATCTTTTGACAATTGACTTGACGTTTAGGGACTTTCCAGAAATAATTGATGATTGTGCGCTTGCGCATTGACCTGCGGAACTGGCGGAATTGGTAGACGCGCTAGATTCAGGTTCTAGTGGGAGTTTTATCCCTTGCGAGTTCAAGTCTCGCGTTCCGCATCTAAACCTATCACTATCAAGCTACTTCCAGCGGAAAAAAGTCTTGAGGAACAGTCCGGGGCACGATGCTCACCAGTCTACAAAACCCATTGGTCAAGGAAATCCGAAGGCTGCACCAGGCCAAAGAACGACAGAAACAGGGTCTGTTGCTCCTGGAAGGCACTAATTTAGTGGAAGCGGCGATCACCAAGGGGTTTTCTTTCCAGACGGTACTGTTTACAGAAGCTTGGCAGGAGAAATATCCGGCACTCGCCGCCCAACTCAAAGGCGATCGCCAAACATTAGTTTCCGAGGCAGTCCTGAAACGGGTGGCGACGACGGTGAACCCCGATGGTATTGTGGCGACCCTCGACCAAAATTTAATCAGCACTGTCCCGCCGGAAAGCCTGCAACTGGGGGTGGCGATCGAACGACTCCAGGATCCGGGTAACCTCGGCACAATTATCCGCACAGCCACGGCGACGGGGGTCGATGGTTTACTGCTCAGCGAAGAGAGCGTCCAACCGAGTAATCCAAAGGTGCTACGGGCTTCGGTGGGGGCTTGGTTCGAGACAACGCCTATCGTGACTCCGACCTTTTCCGAGCAACTGCAACGGTATCGCGCCCAGGGGGTACAAATTATTGCAACCCTCCCCCAAGCAACCAAAACCTATTGGGACATCGACTGGCGGCAATCGAGTTTAATTTTGTTAGGGAATGAGGGATCTGGCCTTTCACCGGAAATTGCGACCCTTGCCGATCATGCTGTCCAGATTCCCATGGGGCCAGGGGTAGAATCTCTAAACGTGGCGATCGCCTGTGCGTTGATGCTCTACGAAGCCCGTCGCCAGCGGGATCATCATATTACCTAGGATTTTGCTACTTGGGTTTTGAGCTCAGCCAAGACGGTAGCAGCATGGTCTTTGACCTTTACCTTTGACCAGATGGCGGCAATTTTTCCCTGGGGATTGATGAGAAACGTACTACGGACGATGCCCATATATTCTTTCCCCATGAATTTTTTCAGTTGCCAGACCCCGTAAGCTTCTGCCACCTGGTGGTCAGGATCGCTGAGTAATTCAATGGTTAATTCTTTCTTTTCGATAAAACGCCCGTGGGATTTTTCGGAATCGGGACTGACCCCCACAATCACCGCATCCAAGGCCGCGAACTCCGATGCTAGGGCCGTAAAATCTAGCGCTTCAGTGGTGCAACCAGGGGTATTGTCCTTGGGATAAAAATAAAAAATTAGCCATTTGCCGCCATAATCCGCGCGGGTAAGGATTTCTCCCTGGGCATTTTTCAGAGCAAAATTGGGGGCCACCTGGCCAATCGCGAGGGTACTCATGAGTAATATCTCCCATAACACTTTCGCTCAATAGAGTGACATACTCCTGGCGTTCATGCCATAAGCACGAGTTGTCAGAATAGTAAGCCGATCATCCTTGGAATTATCCTCTTTAGCTGATAGTGGTTAATTGCTCGGATGCCATTAAGTGTTCATCAACAGTCGCCAAAACCAATTCATAATGGAGAGCAGTGGCGGCAATAAATCGATCAGCTGGATCTTGGTGGGGAAGCTCAATCGTGCGACTGAGGATCGCCACGATATTGTTGAGAGGGGCTTCTCTCGTCTCAAAATTTTGTAAAGCAGCCTTGATCCATTGTTCAGGCCTCTGATTCAGAATAATTTTCCCTTTTTCAGCCAGAATGAGAGTCTCCCAGATACTAACGGGACTTAGCCAAATTTGCGTCTTGGGATTACTAATGTGGTTTCGTAATTCCTCTGAAAGGCGCTTATTACCTAATAAATACCAGAGCCAAATGTGGGTATCAAGCAACAATTTCATTGCAAAACTTCCCATGTCGAGTCCGGTAATACTGGGGCAATGATATCTCCATGGATCTGAGCCGTGCCTTCCATGCAACCAAAAGCTGCTCGCTTTTTCTGGGGTGGAAAAGAAAGGATTGCAAGCGGGTTACCATCATCGGTAATGATGATCGATTCATTACTCCGTTCCATCTCGGCGATGAGCTGCTGTAAGTCTTGGGAGAGCTGCTTTAGGGCAATTTCCATGGTTGGTAAGGAAGTAGAAGGATATTTATAAATTACCTTTTTTAAAAAACGGCAGATACCATTGTCCCAGTGTCTTGGAGTTAACGATTTTCGTGCCAATAGCCAATGAGTTTATACACAAGTTTGGCGGCGGTGTACTCAGAAACAACGGAATCATCCAGGGGGGCTAGTTCCATGATGTCGCAACCAATCACTTGTTTTTCTTGGAATAGGCGACGCAGGAAACGTAGGGTGCTGTACCAGTCCATACCGCCGGGTTCTGGGGTGCCAACACCGGGGATGAGGGTCGGGTCGATGCCGTCGAGGTCGATGGTGAGGAAAACTTTTTCGGTTTTGATCTTGGCGATCGCCTGATCAATCCAAGCGGGATTATTTTGCATGTCCCAGGCCCAAACCACTGGAATTTCCTGATCGACAAGAAGATCAGCTTCTTCCCGACAAAGACTGCGGATCGCCACCGGCAAACTGGGCAGCCCCAAATCCATCACCCGCCGCATAATACAAGCATGGTTATGTTCTGAACCTTCATAGCTCTGGCGCAGGTCAGCATGGGCATCGATTTGCACCACGGTAAAGGGTTCCTGATAAAAATCCAGATGACCCTGGACAACCCCCGTTGTAATCGCGTGTTCCCCCCCCAAGGCAATGATAAACTTCCCATCCTGGAGCAGTTTTTTAGTGGTTTCACTGGTGACTGCTAGCATTTCCTTGGCGGATAGATCGGGATTTTGGCGGGTATCGGCGATCGCCCCATGGGTGAAAATGCCCACATCAAAACAGGTTTCCCGCCGCAGTTCATCGTCATAGCATTCCAATTGGTGGGACGCTTCGAGCAGTGCCCCCGGCCCCCATTCACAGCCCTTGCGATAGGTGGTGGTCGCTTCATAGGGGATCGGTAAAATCACCACCGGCGACTCCGGATATTCCCGTTCAACTTCGGAGCCAATAAAGTCACACAAGGCAAATTCAGACATAGGTATTCCCTAGCAATAAAACCAAAAAACAGACTTAAAACTATACGGCAAAATGACATCAGGCGATGCCCTGGGAGGGGAAATGGGGCAGCATCACCAGGTTTAACCAAAAGGCAATCATGTGTTGGGCGACCGCAAAAAAATCGTCCACATTATCGGGCTTGGTGATGAAACAATTGGCCTGGGCTTGGTAACACCGCAAAATATCCGCTTCGGCCCGGGAAGTGCTAAAAATAATCACTGGAATGGCCTGGAGATAGGGATCCTGTTTAATCCGTCGCAGGAGGTCAACCCCCGATAGCTTGGGCAGGTTTAAATCGGAAATAATCAGTGACGGATAGAACCAGTTCTTGGGGTTTGTGAGGGAATTTATCGGTTGTCCTTGATTGAGGAGTTGCCAGGCTACTTCGCCATCTTGGGCCGTTTGGAGTAACAGTTGGGGAAAATATTCTTCCATGACCTCGGCCATCAGTTCCAGGTAGCCAGGTTGATCATCAACCATTAGGATCGCCCGTTGAATGGTCGTGAGGGAACAGGCTTGGTAGCTTGGGACGAGGGGTGTTTGGGTCAAGGGTCTTGGGCAATGGTCGCCGTGGGACGTGCAGAGCAAGTAAAGGTGCTGTATTTTGCCAGTGACTAAATAACAAATTACGCTTAATTTAATTCTAATGAATCTCCCCCAGGGCTTGTTCTTCGATTTTGTGTCGCTGGGGTGCTGAATTTTTATTAAACGTGATGGCGATCGCCCCTGGTTAATCTGAGAGGGAATGGCCCTAGGAATAATAGAGCGGTAGGGTGAAATAGAACGTTGCACCGGCCTGGGGCTGGGATTTTACCCAAATTTCGCCGCCATGAATTTTTACAATGCGCTGACAAATGGCGAGACCGATGCCCGTGCCGGGATATTCTTCCTGGGTGTGGAGGCGCTGAAAGATTTGGAAGATCCGTTTTTGGTGTTGAGGGTCAATGCCAATGCCGTTATCTTTGACCATAAATTGCCATTGGTTTTGACGTTGAACGACGTTGATCGTGATTTCTGGGTGGCGATCGCCCCGGTACTTGATGGCATTACCCAAGAGATTTTGCCAGAGGCTCTGGAGTTGGCTCCCATCCCCAAGGACTGCCGGTAGTTCTTCGGGGTAGTGTAGTTGGGCCTTGGTGCGTTTGAGTTTCAGTTTGAGGTTGGCGATCGCCCGTTGGAGACAATCCCCCATGGCCACTGGTTCCAGTTTGCTTTGGCGGGTGTTTAGGCGAGAATAACGCAGCAAATCCTGAATTTGGGTCTGCATTTTGTGGGTGCCGGCGGTGATGTGGTAGAGGTAACGTTGGGAGCGTTCATCGAGGCGATCACCCTGGCGCCGGACCAAGAGTTGGGCATAGTTCGCCACTAATTGGAGGGGTTCCTGGAGGTCGTGGGAAGCCACATAGGCAAATTGTTCCAGTTCTTGGTTAGAGCGAGCCAGTTCCTCGGTGTAGTGCCGTTGCCGCTGGATCAGTTCTGCTTGGTTGAGGGCAATGCAAATTTGGTTGATCAATTGGCGCAGGAGGTGCAGTTCATCAGCACTCCAAATTTGGGGAAAGTGGCACTGTTGCACACAGATCAATCCCTTGAGGCGTGGTTCACCATCGGGATCATCCACGGCACTCACTAGCACCGGCAGCACCGCGTAGGCGACGACCCCATATTCCCGGAGCATAGCGTCATGGGCAAGGGGAAATTTTGCCGCTTCCACATCAATGCAGGTTTGTAACTCTCCCTGACGGAATAAGTCAAAGTCACCCCGGTCAAAAGCAGCGGTGGGAAAATGGCAGTGGAGCATGGAAGCCACATCGGGATAGATGGCTTCAGCGGTTACTTTGCCTTCAGAATCATTCAACATTTCCCAGAAAATAACCCGGTCGGCCTGGAGGGTTTTGCGGAGTTCCTGGACAGTGGTGGTGAGCATTTTTTCCATGTCCCAGGAGCGCAGAATTTTCAGGGTCAGAGAGGCTAACATGTGCTGGTGACGGTTGTAGCGCATTTTGGTCAGTTCTAACTGCCGTTCCTCGGTAACATCCCGGGCACTACCTTGGATTTGTTGAATTCTGCCGTGGCGATCGCGGATCGGAATTAAGCAGGTGCGCCAAATCTGGGTGCCACTGGGCAGCTCGATCACTTCTTCGAATAAGAGGGTTTCACCAATTTCTAAACAGCCCTGGAACGACCCACACAGTTGCTGGGCAAGTTTTTCCGGAAAGACAGCCTGGGGAGATTTCCCAAGAATTTGTCGCGGATAGATCCCCATTTTTTCGCAATAGGTGGGGTTCACCATCTCAAAGGTAAATTCTGTCACGCACTCAGCAAACTCGGCTTGGTCAGGGGCCACACCATAGGCGATCGCCGGATGGACTTGGACAAGAAAAATGGCCTCTGCGGAATGGGTAACAATGCCGGCATAGAGAGCTTCTGAAGCTTCCAGTTCCCGTTGGGTGATGGTACGCATCAGGTTGTGGTGGAGCAGTTCGCTGGCCATCTTGAGGGTCTGGATTTCAAGAGGAGACCAGGCCTGGGGACGGGGGGGGGCGCTAGAAAAAATCACATGGCCCCAGTGGTGACCATGGCGGTCAAGGATCGGTAGCCCCAGGAATGCCATTACATTGAGATACTCCAGTAGGGGGATCAACTGAGGTTCCTGATGCCGGTGGGCGATCGCCACCACTTCGTCAAAGTCCAACAGCATTTGCCACCAATGGCAGGGAAAGTCCGCAACCTTTTGATAGCAGGGGGGAGAAGCATCATGGGACCATTGGGTAAGGATCGTTGGTGGTGCCCCCACCTTCCCGTTTGCATCCCAGTGCCATTGCAAGATAGTGATCCGTTCCACCTGGAGGTGACGGCCTAAAATCCCGAGGGCCAAGTCTAGTTGTGACTCCGGTCGGAGAAGTGCCTGGGAAAACTTGACGAGGGTCGTCATCAGGTGGAGATGGGTCTGGAGGGGCCGGGTTATGGCGTGGGCTGAGTCAATTGGTTGTTCTGGTTTTTTTTCTTGGCGGGCGATGCGAATACTGAGTTCGAGAGTAAAGGAACTCAACTGTGCCGGAGGAATCATCACCACCCCAGGACGCTCTAAGAGGGGCCCGGGCGTGATCCCAACCAGGGGTAGCCCCAGGCTTAAAATTGCGTCGAGCCAAGCTTCGGTGGGGATGCCTTCAGGATAAAACAGCAGCACCAAATCTGCACTGCCTAGAGGTTTGCCAGGGGTTTGCCACCGCCACTGCAAAGGCCACCGGGAAATTTCTCGAAGATAATCTTCTAGGAGCGATCGCCTTAATTCATCTCCAACGATCAAAATCTCCAGCGCTGTTGCCGTTGGGATAGATTGTAATGGGAGCGGCGAATCGATCATGGGCCCTATAGAACGTGATGGAAAATAGCTCACGGTTTGTCTCCATTGTCGCCCCTAAAATTGCAATTGCCCGTCCTTAGTTAGGGTTTTCCCTAAAGGATGATATTCCTAAAGCCTATGCCCCAAGAAATTTTGTCCGTGTCTATGTCGGTGCCATTAGGCGATCGCCAAATTTTGGTCTGTCAACACCAAGCCTGTCGCCACCGGGGCAGCGCCGCTGTCCTTGAAAGCTTCCAAACCATGGCCCTACCCAGTGATGTCACCGTTGGCCCCTGTCCCTGCCAAGGCCAATGTCATTTGGGAGTAACCGTGCGCCTCATTCCCACGGGAATTTGGTACT
>JAYKIK010000007.1:0-6513 GCA_035284725.1 Synechococcus sp. | reverse complement strand
GCCGCTGTCCTTGAAAGCTTCCAAACCATGGCCCTACCCAGTGATGTCACCGTTGGCCCCTGTCCCTGCCAAGGCCAATGTCATTTGGGAGTAACCGTGCGCCTCATTCCCACGGGAATTTGGTACTGCCAAGTCACCCCTGCCGATGTACCGCAGATTTGTGCCGCCCTCCATCAGGGAGAACCCTACCAACCTCGCTTAAATCCTCGAATTCATCCCCAAGGAAAACACCCCTAGGGGGTCATCACTTCTTGCATCGTCTGACGGTGTTGCACCTCCAGATAAACCAACAAGGCATTAATATCCGCTGGATTAACCCCTCCGATGCGGCTTGCCTGGCCGATAGTGAGGGGACGCACTTTATTGAGCTTTTCCCGGGCTTCCATAGAAAGGGTTTCTACGGTTAAATAATCGAGATTGTCTGGTAGCTTACGGTTGGCGTGGCGACTGATCTGCTCAATCTGATTTTGTTGCCGCTTGATGTAACCGGAATATTTAATATCAATTTCTGCTCCTTCCTTTTCCGCCTGGGTTAACGCTTCATTCCCTAGGCCATAGCGCTCCAGATCACCGTAGTGGAATTGGGGGCGTCGCAATAGATCCGCAAGGGTCACGGAACTCTTAATTTTTTGGCCGGTGTCCGCCACAATTTGTTGCCCCAGTTCGTCCAGTTCTTTCACCCGTTCCGTGTGGAGTCGTTCTTTTTCAGCAGCAATATTTGCTTGTTTCGTCTGGTACAGTTCCCAACGGCGATCGCCAATCAATCCAATCTCCCGACCCAGGGGCGTTAACCGTTGATCCGCATTGTCCGACCGTAAAATCAGTCGATATTCCGAGCGAGATGTAAGCATCCGGTAGGGTTCCCGTAGATCCTTCGTGCAGAGGTCGTCGATTAACGTGCCTAAATAACTCTGTTCCCGGGGGAAAACCACCATTTCTTTTTCCTGGGCAAATTTTGCCGCGTTAATGCCCGCCACAATCCCCTGGGCCGCAGCTTCTTCGTAACCTGTCGTGCCGTTAATTTGTCCCGCCGAAAATAAACCTTCCACCCGTTTCGTCATCAGGGTCGGATAGCACTGGGTCGCAGGAAGATAGTCATATTCCACTGCATAGGCCGGCCGCAGCATTACACAATCCTCCATCCCCGGCAGACTTTGGAGCATCTGCAACTGGAGATTTTCCGGCAGTCCCGTCGAAAACCCTTGGATATAGAGTTCAGGAATATCCCGCCCTTCCGGTTCAATGAAAATTTGGTGGGAATCCTTATCGGCAAACCGAACAATCTTATCCTCGATACTGGGGCAGTAGCGGGGCCCCTTGGAGTCGATAAACCCCCCATAGATCGGGGAAAGGTGCAAATTATCCTTAATCAGTTGGTGGGTTTTTGGAGTTGTGCGAGTCAGGTAACAGGGCATTTGTTCCCGCTGTACCCAGGCCTCGGGGTCAAAGCTAAACCAGCGCACTTCCTCATCGGCGGGTTGGATTTCCATTTTGCTGTAGTCCACCGAACGGCGATCGACCCGGGCTGGGGTGCCTGTTTTTAAGCGGCCTGTCTCAAAGCCCAACTCGTTTAAGGTTTCCGTTAGTCCCACCGCCGCAAATTCCCCGGCACGGCCTGCGGGCATAGATTTATTCCCGATCCAAATCGTTCCCCCGAGAAATGTCCCCGTCGTCAGGACAACTGCCTTCGCCCCAAAGCAGGTGCCGAAATAGGTTTGAATCCCGCAGATTTCGTCGTTATTCCCTAAAACCAGATCCGTTGCCATCCCTTCGCGGATCCCCAAATTTTCTTGGTTTTCGACGATGTTTTTCATCACAGCTGCATATTCACGCTTATCGGTTTGCGCCCGCAACGCCCAGACGGCTGGCCCCCGGGATGCATTGAGCACTCGTTTTTGCAGATAGGTGCGGTCTGCCATTTTGCCGATTTCTCCCCCCAGAGCATCCACTTCGTGGGTAAGTTGGGATTTGGCAGGACCACCCACCGCAGGGTTACAGGGCTGCCAGGCGATTTTGTCGAGGTTGAGAGTTAGCATCAGGGTACGACAACCAAGACGGGCCGCAGCAAGGGCCGCTTCACAACCGGAATGGCCTGCACCGATGACGATGACATCAAATTCAGCTTGGAAATCGACGGGGGTTCGTAGCATGGCTAGTGTGATTGAGGAAATCCTCAGTAGAACTTAAGAATGGGTTTTCTATTCTATCAAGCCCAGGAAGACGGACAGAAAAATGTCAGTATCTAACAAAAATCCTCCTTTTCGGAGGAACCAATCAGGAGGGAACGAATACTTAATTGAGTTAGTCAGCTTAAACAGAAGAAAAATATCTTGCGGCGTCATCAAGCTCATTGAGTAATCGATTGAAATCATTCTCAGAGATCGGTTGAAGCACTGTGTTTTGTAATTTGTCTCGCACGGTTGCTCGAACACCGTTATCAAAAAGCTCAGAATCCCAGTTGATGACTTTACTCAAAAACTGCCTGATGCCTGGAACCTCATTTATACGACGGCCGGCAATTTGATTCGTGATATCAAAAAGACTTTGATTGTTGGGTAAATTTAAGCGTGCCTCAAGACTGATAACGGATGTCCTTAAGCGATCAGGTAATGAAGGTAATGTTGCAGCGAAGCTATCTACACTAGACCAAAATTTCTCTGAATGAATAGTCATCCACTTAGAGTCTTGTTGTTCCTTTGCGGCTTGCCACCATTCCAAATGATCCCATATTGATCTTACGGAACGGATTAGATCATCTGAAGTTGTTAGTAAGGCTTGATCTACTGGATCTTGGATTTTGTCTAAAACCCCTTCAACCAAGAAAGAATCTGTTAAGTTTGCATTGATCATGTAAGGATAGCGTGGCGGATCTGCCGCAATCATCCTCATCAAGTGGGCTAACCAAAGAAACCCGACTCCTGAGATAACGAAAGCTGCGCCATCGAGTACTAACAATACGGCTGCCGGGGGCACCTCAACTGCGGCTGCCGCGAATCCAAATGCGGCTGCGCCTAATGTTATGGCAGCGGATCCCCAAGATTCGTATGTATCTGCTAGTGCTCCAGCTTTTCGCTTATTCAGTTCCCGTTCAATTTCTTCAGGGCTTTTACCTGGGTAGACAACAATTTCTTCATCGACTGCTTGGGCTAGCAAAGACTTTTGGAACGGCGACAAAACACTGACTGCCACTGTCCCCATAACTGCATTACGAATAAAGATCCGTCGTGTAGTGCGAGGATTTCGAAGAGTTTTGTTTAATTGAGACATGATTGCCTTGAAGTTTATTTTTGATGCTGGGATTTTCCCAAATATATCAAAGACGACAGTTGCAACGAAAAATAGTTCCCTGATTGCAAGATTTTGTTGGTTTGGGCGAAATTTATCTTCTAAGGCTTAGGTCACTAGGGAAGGTTTAAGGGGCGATCGCCTTTAAAAAAATGAATAACCATTCCCCTCAATTTAGGAGCAAAATGACCGATTGAGCCGCACCGACGAGGAAGCCAAGAATCCCACCAAGATTCACAATGGCCTGGAGTTCATTTTTGACAATGCCTTGGATACCCCGCTCTAAATCCCTGGGACTAGTCTTATTGACCCGCTCGATAATCACTTGATCAATGGCGAGGATGGGGATAACTTGACTAATAATGTTTTCGAGATCTTTTTCCAAGTAGCGGTCTAAGAGTAAAGATAATTCTTGACTGACGATCCCGAGGGAACTATCTAAGACTTGGGAAGCCTGGAGCCGCCGTAAAATAACGACGGATAGATTATCCCAATCCACAGATTCACCGATATATTCCATCAGCCCAGGGCCCTTTTCCTGGAGGTATTGGCGGATTGTTTGATGAAAGCTCTTACGCAGTTGTCGTACTGTGGAAACGGGTAAATTCTGTAAAGATAAACCCTGGAGCCAGAGGCGTAATTTTAAGCGTACTTCGAGGGTTAGAATCAGTTCCTGTAACCGGGCATTGGCAATTTCTCGCTCCTCTAAACAGAAAGCGCGCAAGCGAGTTAGACTATTTTTTAAACCGAATAAATTGGCAACAACCCAATAGGTGCCGCTGGTTTTTTCCCGGAGGCTCGTGTCAACAATTTCAATGTTTTTATCAGTCAGAAAATCAATAATAGCCTGACGGAGAATATCGGGGGTAAAAACTGTCCGTAAAAGCCAATCTGCCAACTGACGAGCTTGGGTTTCGCTCAGCTTAAATTCTAATAGCAGCTTGTCAAAAACCTGATAAATTTGAGCTTCCAAAAAGGTGTCTTCCCGAGACCAAACTTTAATTAGACGGGGTAAAGATTCACTGGCTAGATCCCGTAGGATGGCGGCAAGAATGCCAGCGGTTTTCTGTTCTTGTTCTCCCTGAATTTGCGTAAAAGCGAGTTGGAGAAACCACCGAATTACGGCTTCAATACGTTCGGTTTGGAGGAGTTTTTTGGCTAGTTTTTGGATTTCGTCGGGGGTGAGGAGAGACCCCATGATGATGTTGGAGATGTTGCGGGCCAGGCGACCTTGGTTAGCGGGGATCAGGCCGGGGGTGAAGGGTAAACGGCGATCGCCAATGTAGATCGGCTTGTAGGGACGAAACAACATATTGATCGCGATGTCATTGGTAAAGTAACCGATCACGGTGCCAGCGATGGGGGGCAGAAGTAACGTCCAAAGATTCAAAGCCGCTCGTTATGGTGTAGTCAACATCTTTGATTTTAGGGCTTTTGGCTTGGCGATCGCCTGGATTTGAGATGTAACTTTATCGAGTCAAAATTAGGGGGTTAGAACTTCGGCGCTGGCAGTGGCTTCGGATTCGAGGGAGATCTCGAGGTCAGCTTCTTTGCGCCACAGTTTTTGCAGACCATTGGCGGCGATGGTGATGTAGAGCACATCCTGGGGTTGTAGTTGCCGTTGGAGGAGGGGCCAACCGTGGATCGTCTCTCCCTGGGATTCGAGGTAGAGGGGGACAAAATTTTGGGCGATCGCCGCTTCCTGTACCTGTTGCCCACAGAAAGGATGGTTCGGGGTAATCAGGGTCGCCAGGGCGATCCAAAGCAGATCATCGGTCATGCCATTGCCGAGAATTCTCCCCCCTAGGGCAGCGGCGGCAAAGGAATGGGTCGAAAGTTCTGCGGGAGAAAGCACCAAATCGAAGGCAAAGACCGCCTGGGCAGACTGGGCAAAGGTATCGTCTTGGATCCGGACAATGACATTTAAATGGGGGGCGATCGCCTTGGCGCTGAGGGCAATTTCCACATTGGTCATGTCCTGGCTCGTCGCGGCAATGAGGGCTGAAGCCTTTGTAATTCGAGCATCCCGCAAACTGTTGGTCACACTGGCATCGGCAAGGATCACCGGAATCCCCAGGGCCCGGGCCGACCGCAAAAAGCGATTGTTATGATCCGTCTCCAAGACCACCACATCGTAACCCTGCTGGTGTAACTGCCGGGCGATCGCCATGCCCATTCCCCCGAGGCCGCAGATCACATAATGGTTTTGGTGGGGGATTTTCGTTGCATCCCAAAACTGGCGAATCCGACTCCCGAGGATGAAATCATTGATCAGGGCATAACAAATCCCCACAACCCCAGCACCGACCACCATCATCACCGCCGTAAAGACCTTGACCCAATCGGGGGCGAGTTCGGCCACTTCCTCCTTCCCGCCAGCTCCGGTGATCATCCCCACGGAAAAATAAAGGGCATCCACCACGGACAAATTAAAATTCGCACAGACATAAGTAAACGTGGCGATCGCAATGGTCACTAATAAAGCTAACGTCACCAGGGTCATGGGCCGCACATGGTTTTTGTACTGGCGCAAATTGGCGATCGCCTTCCGCAGTTTTTGCCAAAAAGAAGCCCGCTGACTTTTCACCTGGGGGGGCGTACCGATAATTAAATGATCCCCCGGTTGTAAGGTTTGGGCCGCCACCACCGCCGAAACAAGATCCATTTCCCCCCGGGCCGGGAGATAGTGGATAAGCATCCGTTGGGGATTTTCCCACAGTTCACTCAGGGGTTTCCCTAACCAGGGGTGATCTGCGGTAATAACTTCTTCATAAATGGGCCAAGTTTTTTCGTAGAGGTGCAGTTGCCCAATTGCTTTATTCCCCAGGGCCGCAAACGCAAAAATGGGTGCCGCCAGGGCTGATACACTCATGGTCACATGGTCCGGCAAGGTTTGATCGAGCCGTTCCCCGAGGGCTTGGTTATAAATTCGGTTCACAATGCGAATTTGAGGATTCAGGACGCGGGCCTGGGTTAAAACCGCTAAATTCAACGCATCATCATGGCTCGCTAATACGAGGGTTTGGGCCGTGTGAATCCCCGCCCGGACGAGGGTCTGGCCCTGCCGAGGATCGCCAATAATCACCCCGGGGAGGCGCTGGTGTTGGGGGCGATCGCTAATGCCGATAACCTCGGCCCCCTGATTTTGCAGCAAACGAAAAATCTTATATCCCGTTCGTCCTAAGCCACAGACAAGAATTTTGGGTTTCATCAAACCTGGGTCGGGGC
>JAYKIK010000006.1:0-29820 GCA_035284725.1 Synechococcus sp. | reverse complement strand
AAACCGCCCACCTCGGCGTCACTTTGCCCTCCTATCGTCCTGGCCATAATGGTCTACGCTTGCTTCTGGTGCGCCACGGGGAAACCAATTGGAATCGGGAAGGACGTTTCCAGGGAACCATGGATATTCCCCTCAACGAAAACGGCCAAGCCCAAGCCGCCAAAGCCCAGGCTTTCCTTAAGGATGTGAACTTAGATTTTGCTGTCACCAGCCCCATGAGTCGCCCGAAGGAAACAGCAGAAATTATTCTCCAAGCCCACCCCAACGTCACCCTCGCCACCCACCCCCAACTGGAAGAAATTGGCCATGGTCTCTGGGAAGGGAAATTAGAATCTGAAATTGAAGCAGATTTTCCAGGGATGCTCCAGGAATGGAAAACGACCCCCGAAACGGTACAAATGCCCGAGGGAGAAAACCTCCAGCAGGTATGGGACCGCGCTAACCAAGCTTGGGATGAAATTGTGACCCAATATAGCCAAACGCCGAACCAAGTGGGTCTTGTGGTCGCCCATGATGCAATCAATAAAGTGATTCTCTGTCGGGTAATGGGCCTACAACCGAAAGATATTTGGGCGGTAAAACAGGGCAATTGCGCCGTCACCGTGATTGATTATCTCCAGGGAGCTGACAGTGAACCCGTTCTCCAGGCGATGAATATTACGTCTCACCTCGGCTTTGGGGTTATTGATAAAACAGCGGCTGGGGCATTGTAATTCCGCAAAAAATGAGGGGCGATCGCCTTGATCGCCTTCCCCTATAATCAGGTTCTGGTTTTAAGCAATCTAAATAGCAATCTAAATTTAAAAATCTTTATCGCAAGCGTATTGGAGAGAATGTTATGGGAAAAATTGCATGGGTCTTTCCGGGTCAAGGGTCGCAGGCCGTCGGGATGGGGGCGGATCTCGCCGAAAATCCGGTTGCTAAGGCGCGATTTGCTGAGGCAGAAGCGATCCTCGGTTGGTCAGTACTGGAAAAATGTCAGGAGGATGAGGCAGAACTGTCCCGCACCCTCTACACTCAGCCCTGTCTCTATGTCCTCGAAGCAATTCTCTGTGATCTATATCGGGAAAAGGCTGCCCAGGTGGATTTTGTGGCTGGCCATAGCCTAGGGGAATATTCTGCCCTCTACGCTGCTGGGGTCTATGATTTCGCTGCCGGGTTGAAATTAGTCCAAAAGCGTGCACAACTGATGGATCAGGCTTCTGGGGGCAAGATGGCGGCCCTGATGAAGTTTGACCGGGCGGAACTCGTCGCAAAAATTGCGGCCACTGAAGGGGTCACCCTCGCCAACGACAACAGCGAGCAACAGGTGGTGATTTCCGGGACCCCCGAAGCAGTCGATGCGGTGATGAATAGCGTTAAAACAAAGCGGGCGATCGCCTTGAATGTGTCCGGTGCCTTCCATTCTCCCTTTATGGCAGAGGCGGCAGCCCAATTTGAAGCGGTTTTAGAGGGCGTTGACTTTGCCGATGCCCAGGTGCCAGTGCTTTCTAATATTGATCCCCAGCCCGAAACCCAAGCTGCTGCCCTCAAGGCCCGGCTCAAGGCGCAAATGACTGGCTCCGTGCGTTGGCTGGAAATTATGCAGCAACTAGATAGTTTAGACGTTGCCGAAGCGGTGGAAATTGGCCCTGGTAAAGTGCTGACGGGCTTGATTAAGCGCACCTGCGGTGAGATGGCTACCGCAAATATTGATACCCTAGCGGCCATCGGTTAGGCTCGGGGAAACTTTCAGGACAGCATTCATGATTTATCTAGATTCGGCGATCACCACCGAAGCGACCGAAGCCATGGCCTGGGGTTGGGTTAAAGGCATCACCACCAATCCCACCCTCCTAGCCAAAAGCGAAACAACTCCTGAGATCACCCTAAAAAACCTGACGGGGATTACATCTGGGGAACTGTACTACCAGCTGGTGAGTGAAGATTGTGAGGGGATGATCCGGGAGGCCCACCGTGCCCGGGAAATCATTGGGAATAAACTCGTTCTGAAAATCCCTGCCACTTTCACTGGATTTCAGGCCCTGCCGAAACTTTCTCCGGAAATTAGCTGTTCTGTCACCGCAATCTATCAGCCGACCCAGGCTCTCATTGCGGCAGAGGGCGGGGCAAAATATGCGATCGCCTATGTAAATCGAGCGACGAACCTCCAGGGGGACGGGGGCGAATTGATCCGTTCCATGAAGGCCTTATTGAGGGGGGGTGACACGACGATTCTCGCTGCCAGTCTTAAATCGGCCGCCGAAATCACCTACGCCATGACCTCCGGAGCGGATCACATTACCGTCCCATTTGCCCTATTAAAATCTCTCACCACTCATCCCCTGTCCGAAGAAACGAAAAACGAATTTAATCGCCTAGGCTGCGGTTTACCCTAAACAGCTTTCCGAATGGGTTGTCTATACTGAGAAAAGATTTTACAAAACTTCATCACAAGTATTTTTGATGACCTTTCTCGACAACCTCAAAAAACCGACCCTTTTTGGTCACCCCGTCACCCCGGAACTCTTTGCCCTGCTGACGGTGTACTTTGTCCAGGGCATTCTCAACCTGTCCCGGCTAGCGGTGAGCTTTTTCCTAAAGGATGATCTGGGGCTGACTCCGGCGGAGGTGGCGGCCCTCACTGGTTTGGCAGCGTTCCCCTGGGTTGTGAAGCCACTATTTGGGTTCTTATCCGATGGGTTCCCGCTCTTTGGGTATCGGCGACGGTCTTATCTAATCTTGTCGGGTTTACTGGGGTGTGGGGCCTGGGCGGCCATGGCAACGGTTGTCCAAACGCCCTGGTTAGCAGCCACGATGATCGTGAGCAGTTCCATTTCGATTGCGATTAGTGATGTGATTGCCGACTCGGTTGTCGTAGAACGGGCAAGGGCTGAATCCCTCGATAAAGTGGGTTCCCTCCAATCCCTCACCTGGGCGGTGGCCGCAGTGGGAAGCCTAACGACGGCCTATCTCAGTGGTTGGCTTTTGGAGCAATTTAATACCCGGGTGGTTTTCGGGATCACCGCCATTTTTCCCCTCCTGGTTTCGGCGATCGCCTTACTGATCATCGAACAACCCCAGGCGCAGGGTTCCCTAAGAGCGACGGGGGAAAATATTACAACCCAAGTGAAGACCCTCTGGGGCGCTGTGCGCCAAAAAACAATCCTCTTGCCGATGGCCTTTGTGTTTCTCTGGCAAGCGACCCCCAGCGCCGACTCGGCTTTTTTCTTTTTTGTGACCAATGAGCTAGATTTTAATCCCGAGTTTCTTGGCCGGGTGCGCCTAGTGACGAGTTTTGCGGCCCTAGCAGGGATTTATATCTACCAGCGCTACCTCAAACAAGTATCTTTTCGGACAATGCTCGGTTGGAGTACCATCATTTCTGCGGTGTTGGGTTTTACCACTCTGATCCTGGTCACCCATGCTAACCGTGGTCTCGGTATTGACGACCGGTGGTTTAGCCTTGGGGATAACCTCATTTTGACAGTGACCGGAGAAATTGCCCTGATGCCAATCCTGGTCTTATCGGCACGTCTGTGTCCGCCCGGGGTAGAAGCAACAATGTTTGCCCTGTTAATGTCCAGTTGGAATTTGGCCGGTTTGTTATCCCATGAACTGGGGGCCCTGCTCACCCAATGGCTCGGAGTCACGGAAACTAATTTTGACCGCCTGTGGTTGTTGGTGACGATTACAAACCTTTCGACCTTGTTGCCCCTGGTCTTCTTAAAATGGCTTCCCGCAGGAGACCCCCAGGCAGACTTGGAAACCCAGTCTCCCCATTCCGCCGTTGAACTCTACGAACATCGCGCAGCTATTTCTGGGACAGAATCAGCCCTTTTCCCGACGGTGGAGCCGAGCTTAGTGGGATCTCAGCCCGAAAAACAAGCCTAGGGGCGGAGTCTTTCCACTCGTCCCAAAGATCTGTGAAACAAAAGTGCGTCGACCCAAGACTAGAATTACAATGGTTTGTCAACATGAACTTTGTTGGTTTTTGGGGCATCCCCGACCCATGGATTTTTAGGCTTTGATGTGAATGCTTAACTTACAGTTTTATCTCCGTCGTTCCCGTCGCTTGCTTAAAGCAATGCTGCTGGGTGTTATCACCTGTGCCCTTGTGCTGGGGTTTAATTTGATGCCCCATCTGCAATCGTCACCATTGGCGATCGCCCAGGCCCAAACCCGCATTAGCACGAACAATAGCTGGCGACAGGCTTCTTTCCCCGTCGAAAATTTCCAAAGCTATACTTCTGGGTTCGGCTATCGCATTTCCCCCACCAGTGGCCAGCGACAATTCCACCAGGGTCTCGATATTGCGGCTCCCCTCGGTAGTTATGTCCGTAATTGGTGGAGTGGTAAAGTGGTGGGCCTGTCCGATAACAGTGCCTGCGGCACCATGATCCAAATTAAATCCGGTGACTGGGAACATATCTATTGTCACTTGAGTGGCTATGTTTCCTCCTCAGGCCAGGGAACCTTCCTCATGGATCGCAACGGTGGCATTCAGCTTTGGCTTGGTCAAGAAGTAAACGCTGGCACCCGCATTGGTCGTGTTGGTATGACTGGCCGTACCACTGGCCCCCACCTCCACTGGGGCTTAAAATATTCTGGCAATTACGTCGATCCGGCCCTTGTGCTCCAGGCAATGTACAATCAGCCTACTGCCTCCCTCGATGATTTAGTACAGCCCACCTAAGGCTAATTGAGTGGTTTATTAGGGATAAATCTAAGGATTCTGTAGGGGTGCTCTGGAGAGTACCCCCATGTTTTATCGGTTGAAAAGACGTTCATGGTAGTTATTCATCCCTCGGGGCTGCTACTTTTGAGAGGAGTTGTAGCGGAGTTAGCTGTTTTAGGAAAGTCAGTTGGGT
Source organism: Synechococcus sp. (assembly GCA_035284725.1). Taxonomy (GTDB): domain Bacteria; phylum Cyanobacteriota; class Cyanobacteriia; order Cyanobacteriales; family MRBY01; genus MRBY01. Next base: position 24,970 of record JAYKIK010000006.1, on the reverse strand, counting down.
TTGGTTGCGTACCAATAATGCCCCCGCAAAACCCAGGGAATTAACGGGGATTTTTGCGTATTGATCCTGAGCCCGTTGTACCAGAAGCATCCAGCGGCGGGTCACCAGCAAATTATAGGCTTGGGTCTGGGGGCCGGGTTGAAATGGGCCTTCAATCAATTTTAAAAAACGCAGCAGGGAACAATAACATTCAAAAAGAAGCTGTCCGTCATAATTTTCTGGTAGAGGAATAATCCCATGGACAAAGGGAAACAATTGTATTTGCCGGGGTTTCGGGCTATTTTCTATCCCCTGCAGCATCGCGTCGATAGGTACTGAAAAGGTTTCATGGTTGGCTTGGAAAGGGATCAATTGCAGATGTTTGTGGGGTTGACTGGCTCCGGCGATCGCCCCGGCATTATAGAAGGCCAGACCATTGAGACGTTGTAAACAATGGGCAAGGGCAGTGAAATCTGCCGCCGTGAGCCAGGTTTCCTGGGGCTGAAACTCCCGGGTGATAATTAAAATGTGATGATCGACAACGTTAAATTTATTGAGTAAACACACATGGTGGGGCGTCAGGTCGCAGACGAATAAGTCCTGGTCGTAGGGCAAAAAAGGATTAACCTTGGCCTGCGCTTGCTTGGCTTGGTAGTTCTCTTTCCGTGCCAGGTGCTCGAGAATCCGCACCACAAACGGAATCCCATGGTCGACGATAATTTCTTGGGCTGTACTGAGGGAATGGAGCGCCCCCACCTGTCTGGCATGGTTGGTGGTGTGTTGAATTTGGGTCAGTAACTCATTCATACATCCCAGGGGCGATCGCCAAACAATAACACATCCCAAAGTTTACCGGATTACCTGTTCTCCTTTGTCCAAATGCTGGTGGTAACCGAGGGACAATTCTGTATCTGGATCGAAAAAGTGTAGTTGATTGGGATCAAGACCAAGCCAAAGTTGTTGTTGGGGAATGACCCGTTCTGTGGGCGGAATCCTTACCTTCAAACGGAGCATCGGAAAATCCACGAGATGGGCGGTGAGAAAGGTTTCATTTCCCAGGGCTTCCACCAATTCCACCACCACCTGGATATTTTTTGACGCGGCGGGGCTTGGGCGCAAATGTTCCGGACGAATGCCCAACAACAGCGATCGCCCCCGGTAGGGTTCCAGGAGGGATTGCCAGGGGTCTGGGGCAGTAAACCGAAATTGGGGATGTTCGATCACACCATTCGCATCAATGGTCACCGGCAAAAAATTCATGGGCGGAGAGCCAATAAATTCCGCCACAAACCGATTCACAGGCCGATTGTAAACTTCGAGGGGCGGCGCCACCTGAAGTATTTCCCCCTGGTGCATTACGGCAATGCGATCGCCCATGGTCATCGCTTCGGTTTGGTCGTGGGTCACGTAAATGGTCGTAATGCCCAGTTGCCGCTGCAATTGGACAATCTGGGCCCGGGTTTCACTGCGGAGAGCCGCATCCAGATTCGACAAGGGTTCATCCATCAAAAAAACCTGGGGGTTACGGGCGATCGCCCGGCCGAGGGCAACCCGTTGTTTTTGTCCCCCAGAAAGTTGTTTGGGTAAACGATCAAGGAGATGATCAATCTGCAGGAGTTGGGCGACCTGGGTTACTTTTTGCCGAATTTGAGTTTCTGTGGCGGGTTGGTAGCGGAGGGGTTTGGGTAGGGGTCTGGTGACGCCGCGCCAGGTATTTTGCAGCCAATGGCTTCTCGTTTCTGCTGTGGGCATCCGCCGCAACCCAAAGGCAATGTTGTCGTAAACACTGAGGTGGGGATACAGGGCGTAATTTTGGAACACCATGGCAATGTCCCGCTGTTTTGAGGCCAGATCATTGACCAGGCGATCGCCAATGATAATTTTCCCGGTAGTCACCGTTTCGAGACCTGCTACCAACCGCAATAGGGTACTTTTACCGCACCCCGAGGCTCCCACCAACACCATAAACTCACCGTCTTGGATCTGGAGATTAATTCCCTGCAGCACAGCGGTCATTTTCCCGGTGGAACGGTCTGCAAAGGACTTATGGATATTGTTTAAGACAACCTGGGCCACGGTAGTTTAGTTTTTTTTCAGGTCAGAAAAAGCAGTGATGCCTATGGTATCGCACGGGGTCGCCCTAGGGTTCCATCTCCGGTCGAAATGTTTTTTCCTGCAATTCACTAAACAATGCTTGTACTACGGGGGTATCGAATACGATGCGAGTGGCTTGGATGAGTTGCTCTCCCCAAAGGTTCTCGATCAGAAAATCAATTTCACCGTAACGGTTATCCAGGTCAAGGGCCGCCCGGGTTAGTTCTAAGCCTTTGTTGCGATCACCTTTCATGTAGGTGGCCACCGCCACGGCCAGTTGAGGTTCCGCAGCAGTGGGGTCGAGGGCGATCGCCTTTTGCCAAGTTTTAATCGCCGCATCAACGTTGCCTTGTTCGTACTGAATCAAGCCGATATTGTTAATCCCTGGCCAGAAGGTCGCATCCAGGGCCACGGCCTTTTCATAGGTGGTGATCGCCCCACTATATTGCTTCAACATGTATTGGGTATTACCCAAATCAAACAAAGTTTCGATGGAGTTATCCCCCAGACGGGTGGCGGTGTTGAGGGAGCGCAGGGCCGCTTCATAGTCCCCCTGCTGGAAGTAGGCCGAACCCAAGATACTATGGACACCACTTTCTCGGGGATTGAGCCGTTGGGCCGTGAGGAGGGCATCAATACCGGCGTCCAGTTCCCGTTCTTGGACTAGCAGTGTACCTAAGATATACCATGCTTCAAAACGTTCCGGCACCAACTGCGTCGCCAACTTAGCGCGGGGAATAGCCCATTCATACTGTTGGAAGCGAGAAAGCTGAATCGCATCATCGATGAGCATCAAACCCTGCTGTTCCAGTTGGGGCTGATCAAAATCTCGACCCAAAGGTAACACCGCCTGGGATCGTGCTGGCGTCTCCAGACACAACAAACTGACACAGGCTCCCAGGGCAACTAACCAACGACGTTTAGGCACGGTTCAACTCTTCACAAAATAACGGTACTTAAAATCAAGTCTAGCGACTTTCCCCCGTGATTGACGCAAAATATCGGGAAAAGATTCTCTATCCTTGGGCTATTTCAATTTCGGGGGATTGCAGTAGACTACGGATCAGTCCTACCGATTTCATCTCCCCTAACCATGTTCATGATTGGTGCTGTCGTCACCCCGAAAAAAGTTATCCTCGCCTTGGTTGCCTTAGCGGGAGGGATTTTTTTAATTGGTCTCCCTGTCTCAAGGATGGTGGGCGATCGCCGGGGGGGAGTTAGTGAAGAACAACTGGTCGATCTGACCGTGCCCGTCACCGTAGAAAACCTTGCGGTACGCATTGAGGCGAATGGCGTTGTCGAACCGATCCAGAGCGTCAACATCAGCCCGAAAAATCCCGGTCGTCTAGCAAAACTCCTCGTTGAGCAGGGCCAAACGGTGGCTAAAGGCCAAGAACTGGCAATTATGGACAACACTGAACTGTACGTCGAAGGGATCCGCGCCGAAGCCTTCACGAAACAGCGTGTCGCCGAACTCCGGGCCACCGAAAGCCGTCTCAAAGGGGAAATCGAGGAAGCCCGTGCCCGCTATGTCCGCACCCAAGCCCAACTGAACCAGGCCGAACAACGCATCCCCAAGGATATTGACCAAGCTAATGCTCAACTGGCGGCGGCCCAGGCAAATCTCAAACGCACCCAGGACAAGGTTAAACGCTTTGAGACCCTCCTCAACAGTGGGGCGATCGCCCAGGAAACCTATGATGATGTCCTCAACGAATTTCAAAATGCTAATGCCCGCTTTTTTGAAGCCCAGCAACGGTTAGCCCAGGTTAAAAACACTGCCAACCCAGAACTCGAAGCCCTCACCGCTGCCACCGTCGAAGCCAAGGCAACCCTCGATCGTCTCGAACGCAATGCCGAGCCCCAACTCACCCAATTGACTGCTGCCGTGGAACAGGCCCAGGCCCAAAGACAGGTTGCTTCAGTGCAGTACCAAGACACCATTATCCGGGCTCCCTTTGATGGTATTGTTACCCAAAAATTTGCCACGGAAGGGGCCTTTGTCACTCCCACAACATCCGCCTCGAGTACCGCCTCCGCCACCTCTTCATCGATTTTGGCCCTCGCCCGGGGTTTAGAAGTGGTGGCCAAAGTCCCAGAAGTGGATGTGCAACAGATTCAACCGGGTCAGGATGTGGAGATTGTCGCCGATGCGGATCCTTCCCAGGTATTCCGGGGTCGGGTGCTTTTGGTGGCTCCTGAGGCGATTGTAGAAAATAACGTGACCTCCTTTGAGGTGCGCATTGTGCTGCTCTCCGGCCGAGAATTTCTCCGCTCGAAGATGAATACCGATGTCACTTTTATTGGCCAAAATCTAACCAACGTGATGACGGTGCCCACGGTGGCGATCGCCACAGAAAATGGCGAGACGGGCGTTTTAGTACCCGATGCAAATAATGAACCTAAATTTCAACCTGTGATCATTGGCGCCACCGTCGGCGATCGCACCCAGATTATTCGCGGCGTCACCCCAGAGGATCGCGTTTTTATCGATCTACCCGAAGGCTCTGAGCGACCAGAATAATCTCAAATCAGATTTGCCCTGATGCCCGGATGAAATTTATTGGGGCAACGAGTCAGATAAATTAACGCCACAATGACGACAAAACTCTGTATATTTGTAGGTCTGAGTTTCACACTGTGGACAATGAATATATTTTTCAAAACCGCAGAAGGGACAAAATTGATCTTCAAGCCGCAGATGACAACTACATTGAATGCAGCGCTGTTTTTGGATGCGATTTTTGGCTTGTACCTTAGCATTAAAGATAAAGCGTTGTAGAAATTTAATCAGGCCAAATCCCAGCAGTGGAATAATCAGAATCAACAAATAACTGGAAATAAAAACCAAGCCACCAAAAATAGCTACTAAAAAATCAAAAACAATGGCAACCAAATTCCCAAATTGGATGAACTGAAGAATCTTGATTAGGAGTGGAATCAAGAAAATCAGTAACAGATGCCAGCTCAACAGGGATTGGGTACCCCAGTTTCGGCCCGTGGCCTGATGATGCCAAAAATAGGCAATCACAATTAACGGCAACAGGAAAAGTGTCTGGAGAAAAAACTGGAGATTGGGATACCAAAATTGGGCCCGTTTAAACCCTTGGTCAAAGTCCGTAAAAAATTGGCGATCGCCCACCGCTGTGAGATAAATCGTGACGTCTGGATGATTGAGGAGTTCTGATTTTTTGGTGTCTAAAACCTTGGTTAGTCCTTGGCGTTCCGCTTCTGCGGTGGCGATATCTGCTTTGGTCTGGGCGGCGGTACTGGCATTGATCGATTGGCTGACATCCTGGTCAGCAATTTTTTCTAAAAGGGTAGAGTCGTACTGTTCCCGATAGGTAGCAATGCGCTGATCTACAGCGGCAATTTGCGTTTGTAGACCCTGAATTTCCTTAGATAGTGCTAGGGTTTCCGGATTTTTAACCTTGGGGGTGAGTTCCCGGAGGCGATCGCATTGGCTAGAGATTTTTCCTAAACGACTTTCCGTTGGAACAGGTTGTATTTCCTGGGGAGCATATTCCCCCAGCATTTCCGTCACCCAGACAAAATCCCGGTCTGGGGCGTTGTTGGTTTGATAGCTCTGATAAACCCGATGACAAGGATAAACTTCTTGGGGAGACAGGGGCCAGTTACCCACGCTATCAATCCCTTGGAAGACATTGATCAACACAAAAATGTCAATCAAAACCAAGATCACTAAACTAACTTTATTCAGTGGTTCCTGGCGGACATGGGTCGATTTGCGGACGAGATTCCGAAAAAAACGCTTTAGCCAACGCATCATGTAAGCAGTTCCCCATTGTTTTCTTTACTCTAGGAACAGAAATCCGCTGGGAAAAGCCTTAGTTATAAATCTTTGCGGCCCAGAAGTGCCCTGAAAACGATTATTTTAAATCCTCTAAACTGATGCGCGGATCAGCAAACTTCAACATCAAATCTGCCAGCAGATTACCGACAATCAACATCGCCGCACTCATCATCAAGGCAGCCATGACAAGGTAAAGATCTTGGGACTGTACTGCCTGTAAGGTTAAAGTCCCCAAGCCAGGCCAGTTAAAGAAGAATTCCGAAATAAACGAGCCACTCAAAAGACTGGCAAATTCAAAGCCCAGCAACGTAATCAGAGGATTAATGGCATTCCTGAGGGCATGGACATAGATGACGCGATTTTCCGGTAAACCCTTCGCCCGGGCGGTCTGGATATAGTCTTGGCGCAATACATCCAGCAGTTGACCCCGGGTGAGCCGTTGTAATCCCGCGAACCCCGTCAAACTTAGGGCGATGGTCGGTAGAATCATGTGCCAAAGGATATCCAAAATCTTGCCATACCAGGGCAGATCCACAAAGTTAATGCTGGTCATGCCCCCCACTGGCAACAGGGGTGAAAGTTGTTGGGCCACCATCAATAAAGCCAAAGCTGTAATAAAGCTCGGTAATCCTTGGCCGACATAGCTAATGACTCTCAGAAACCGATCAAGGACGGTGTTTTGTTTGACCGCGCTGACAATGCCCAGGGGAATGGCGATCGCCCAGGTGCCAATAATCGAAGTAATTGCGAGGAGGAGGGTAGCGGGCATTCGCTCTAGGAGTAGTTCATGGACGGGGCGGAAGGATTCAAAACTAATGCCAAAATCGAAGTAACGCACCACCCGCCAGAGCCAGCGGCCATACTGGGTCAAAATGGGTTGGTCTAAACCAAAGCGACTTTGGAGATCCAAGAGGGTTTCTTCGGTCATTTTCGGGTTTTGGCGGAGGGCATCGAGGTAATCCCCTGGGGCCAACTGGATAATCACAAAGCTCAAGATTGAAGCCAAAAACAGGGTCAAGACCGCCTGTAAAATACGCTTCAAAATGTACAGAATTGTTTCTCGGTCAAAGATGGTCAGGGGATTGCGCATGGTTATTGGGACGTCACTCGGGCTTACTCACCTAGGCTTAGTACTGAATCAGGGAGAGGACTGGGGCCTCGGGGAGGCGATCGCGTCCTTTGAGATCCAGTAGTTCCACGATAAACACATAGCCGATAATTTCACAGCCAATTTTGCCTAACAATTCTGCGGTGGCCTTGGCGGTGCCCCCGGTGGCGATGAGGTCATCGACAATCACAATTTTGTCCCCGGGGCCCACCGCATCCTGGTGAATTTCAAGGGTATCGGTGCCATATTCCAGCTCATATTCCACAGTGTGCACCGCAGCGGGCAGTTTCCCCGGTTTCCGCACCGGCACAAAACCGGCATTTAGGTTATAGGCGAGGGTCGGCCCAAAGATAAAGCCCCGGGATTCCATCCCTACCACATGGTCGGGTTTAAGGTTAGCTTCGATGCAGAGTTGGACGAGGGCATCCATGGTGTAGCGCATTCCCTCGGGGTGGTTGAGCAGGGTCGTAATATCGCGGAACAGAATGCCAGGCTTGGGAAAATCAGGAATATCGCGGATGAGGGACTTGAGATCCATAGTTTTTGATGGGTGATGGAAGGTTTAACGCGAAAAAGGCGATCGCCCCTTATCTTAGCGAGTTCTGGAACCGAAAAAGCAATAAAAACCCCCTTCCAGCATAGGAAGAGGGCAATCATCTTGATAGGTAGATTGATTGGGAGAAGTGCTTTAATCGTTGGTGATCGCCACTTCTAGGACTTCAATGTCACCCTGTGCAACAACCTGCTCCAGGGGATGATTCGCCGCCTGTAACATGGGGGTACTGGTCACAGAGTTATCGGCAATCACAAACAATGGATTAGATAAGATTCCAGCTAAGGATGTGATGATCAGTGACAGAACCAAACCGATCTGGAGGGGTTTCATCCCCACTGCTGTCCAGGTCACCGCGGGATAGTTGCGGACGGAATCAGACATTTCCTGGGGTTCCTTGACCACCATCATCTTGATCACGCGAATGTAATAGTAAATGGAGATCACACTGGTGATTAAGCCCAAGAGAACCAAGCCATAGAGACCCGCTTGCCAACCGGCCCAGAAAAGATAAATTTTCCCAAAAAAGCCAGCCAGAGGCGGAATACCACCGAGGGATAACAGGCAAACACTAAGGCCAAGGGTGAGGAGGGGATCTTTTTGGTACAGACCTGCATATTCAGAGATTTGGTCGGTGCCTGTGCGTAGGGAGAATAGGATCACGCAGGTGAACGCACCGAGGTTCATGAACAGATACACCAGCAGGTAGAAAATCACACTGGAGTAACCCGCGTCAGTGCCCGCAACGAGACCAATCATCACAAAACCCGCTTGGGCAATGGAGGAATAGGCCAACATCCGCTTCATACTCGTCTGGGCCAAGGCCACCACGTTCCCCAACACCATACTGAGGATAGCTAGGGCCGTAAAAATGAAGTGCCATTCTTCGCTGACAGGATTAAACACAGTCACCAGCAGACGAATAGCCAGGGCAAAACCGGCGGCCTTAGAACCCACGGACAGAAAAGCAACCACAGGAGTAGGTGATCCTTCGTAAACGTCCGGTGTCCACTGGTGGAAGGGCACCGCAGAAATTTTGAACGCAATCCCAGCAATGGCAAAAACCAAGGTGATCGCCAACGCGAGGGATTGACCACCCTGGGGATCCGTAAAGCCAAGGGCAATTTCACTAAGGATAGTTTTCCCACCCGAAAGCCCGTAGAGCAAAGACACACCGTAGAGGAAAATGGCGGAACTCGCTGCCCCAATGAGGAGGTATTTCAAAGCTGCTTCATTGGAACGGGGATCCCGCTTCATATAGCCCGTGAGCAGATAGGAAGAAATACTAAGCATCTCCAGGGAGACGAAGATCATTACCAGCTCATTCGCCCCAGAGAGGAACATCCCCCCCAAGGTTGCCGTGAGCAAAATTGCAATAAATTCAGAGAGAGCAGTGCCAGAGCGCTCTACATAACGCACTGACATCATGATCGTGAAGGCTGTCGAGAGAGCGATAATGCCTCGGAATAAAATACTGAGGTTGTCGCTGTTGAATGCCCCCAGAAAAGCCACCGGATTGGGATTATCCCAGCCGAGATACAATGCCACCACCGAGCCCAACAGCCCCGTGATCGCCGCATAGGGAATCCAGCCAGAGCGAGAGCGCCCCACAATCAAGTCCCCTACCAAGACGACGATAAGGGTCAAAATAACGATACTTTCCGGCAAAATCGCTCCTGTGTAGAGCTGACTTGCCACGGTACTTGAAAAATCCATCTTTGCTCTTTGGCTTAGTGAACCAACTTCAATTAAACAATACTGTAAAGCAGGGGTAAACGTCTGAAGCCCCAGTTTTGCCCCAGAGACTTACAAAAATTTAATCCTTGACGAAACATGGCCTTATGGGACATTGATTAGATATGTGAGGTATACAAGTACCGATCTCCCTATCCTTAACTTTTTGACAGCCCATGGCCACCCTCGTCATCGTTGAATCCCCGACTAAAGCCCGTACCATTCGCAACTATTTGCCGAAGGGATATCATGTGACAGCCTCAATGGGACATATCCGGGATCTGCCCTCCTCCGCCGAAGAAATTCCCAAGGAACAAAAAGGTCAACCTTGGTCGCAATTGGGGGTTAACGTAGACAATAACTTCGCCCCCCTCTACATCGTGCCGAAGAAAAAAAAGAAAGTCGTCACGGAATTAAAGCAAGCTCTCAAGGACGCAGATGAACTGATCCTAGCGACAGACGAAGACCGGGAAGGAGAAAGTATTAGTTGGCATTTGCTCGAAGTCTTGAAGCCGAAAGTGCCCATTAAACGGATGGTGTTCCATGAAATCACCCAGGAAGCAATCCAGAAAGCATTAAAGAACTGTCGAGAAATTGATGAAAATCTGGTACATGCCCAGGAAACTCGCCGCATTTTAGACCGTTTAGTGGGTTATACCCTGTCTCCCTTACTCTGGCGCAAAATTGCAAAGGGATTATCGGCGGGGCGGGTACAGTCTGTCTCGGTACGTTTACTGGTGCAGCGGGAGCGGGAACGGCAAGCTTTTCAGTCTGCAAATTACTGGGATCTCAAAGCGGAACTGCTCCAGAAAAAAACCAAATTTGAAGCGAAACTGATTACCCTCGGGGGCAAAAAGTTAGCGTCCGGCAGTGATTTTGATGCGGCAACGGGTCAATTAATTAAGGGAAAAAAAGTCGTTGTGCTCTCCCAAGCGGAGGCGATCGCCCTGAAGGAAAAACTCAAGGGTCAACCCTGGACGGTCAGCAAAACCGAAGAAAAACCCAACACACGCAAACCTTCTCCTCCCTTTACCACCTCCACCCTGCAACAGGAAGCAAACCGGAAACTCGGAATTTCCGCCCGGGATACCATGCGCGTCGCCCAAAAGCTCTACGAAGAGGGCTATATCACCTATATGCGGACGGATTCAGTGCATCTTTCTGAACAGGCGATCGCCGCCGCCCGCAGCTGCGTTGAAGAAAAATACGGCAAGGAGTACCTCAGCCCCCAACCCCGGCAGTATAAAACCAAGAGCAAAGGGGCCCAGGAAGCCCACGAAGCGATCCGTCCCGCTGGTAGCAGCTTCCGTACCCCCCAAGAGACGGGCCTTAAGGATCGTGATTTTGCTCTCTATGACTTGATTTGGAAGCGTACCGTTGCCTGCCAGATGGCCGATGCCCGCTTGACCCAACTCTCAGTTATTCTCAAGGTAGATGACGCTGAGTTTCGCTCTGCCGGTAAACGCATTGATTTCCCTGGCTTTTTCCGGGCCTATGTGGAAGGTTCTGATGATCCCGATGCCGCCCTCGAAAACCAAGAGGTGATTTTGCCGGATTTGAAAGAAGGCGATCAGCCTACCTGTAAAAAATTAGACGAGGTGGAACACAATACCCAACCCCCCGCTCGTTACACCGAAGCGAGTTTGGTTAAAGCCTTAGAAAGCAAAGGGATTGGTCGGCCCAGTACCTACGCGACGATCATTGGCACCATCGTCGACCGTGGCTATGTACAAATCCGCGATAAAGCCTTGATTCCCACTTTTACGGCCTTTGCGGTGACAGCATTATTAGAGGAACATTTTCCAACCTTGGTGGATACGGATTTCACCTCCCGCATGGAACAAACCCTCGACGAAATCGCCACCGGGGAAGCCCAATGGTTACCTTACCTCAAGGATTTTTACCTCGGCGAAAAAGGTTTAGAAACCCAGGTTAAAGTCCGCGAAGAAAATATTGATCCTTCTGTTGCGAAGGCGATCGCCATTGAAAATTTACCTGTCAAAGTCAAAATTGGTCGCTTTGGCCCTTACATCGAAGCAGAACAAGGGGAAGAAAAAATTACCGCCTCTCTCCCGGCCGACCTCACCCCGGCGGATCTTAACCCTGCCCAAGTGGAAACCATCCTCAAGCAAAAAACCGAAGGCCCCGAACAAATGGGAACCCACCCTGAAACTGGTGAGCCTATTTATCTGTTGGTGGGGAGCTATGGCCCCTATGTACAATTGGGGGAAGTGACCGAGGAGAATAAAAAACCCAAGCGGGCTTCCTTACCCAAGACCATTCAACCGGAAGAATTAACCCTGCAAATGGCGGTGGATTTACTCGCTCTCCCCCGATTGTTAGGGGAACATCCGGAAACAGGGAAACCCATTAAAGTCGGCCTCGGTCGGTTTGGCCCCTATATCGTTCACGACCAGGGTAAAGAAGGTAAAGATTATCGCTCCCTCAAAAAAGAAGACAATCTATTTACCATTGATTTCGAGCGCGCTATGGAACTCTTGGCCCAGCCCAAACGTAGCCGTGGTCGCAGTAAAACAAAAACCCCCCTCAAGGAATTGGGTAAACATCCCGCCGACAACGAGCCGATCAATGTCTATGAAGGCCCCTATGGCATTTATGTCAATCACCTCAAAGTGAATGCGGGTTTGCCGGAGGGGGAAACTGTAGAAACTATTACCCTCGAAAAAGCCCTCGAACTAATTGACGAGAAAGCGGGCAGTAAGTCAACCAAGAAAACGAAAACTACCACCGCAAAAAAGACAACAAAGACGAAAAAAACAACAAAACAGACCTCTACCACCGCCAAGAAAACCACTACCCGCAAAACCAAAACTTCCCCATGAGTGAGGCCAAACGGTTCTGGGCAGGATTGAGTCGACCCCTGGGCGATCGCCAAATTATTTTGGGATTGACGGTAGGAGCAATCTTACTTTTTTGCCTCAACTTGGGTAATATGCCCCTCCGGGACTGGGATGAAGGCACGCGGGCACTGGTGGCGCGGGAAATTTTTCGCACGGGTAACTGGTTACATCCAACCCAATTTGGGGAGCCTTATTTTATGAAGCCACCGCTGATGGATTGGTTGGTAGCCATTAGTTATGCTTGCGGTGGGGTACATGAATGGACCAGCCGTCTACCAGGAGCCTTAGGGAGTGCTGTGGGTGTGCCCCTCTTGTACTGCTTGGGAAGACAACTGTTTGCAAGGCGATCGCCTGCTTTGTGGAGTGCATTGGTTTATCTGACCCTATTGCCAGTGGTACGTCACGGTCGGTTACTGATGCTCGATGGCCTTGTTTTGACGGCAATGATTTTTAGTCTTTGGTGCCTGATCAAGGGGACAAAAAATTGTGTTTGGGCTTTGGGCTTTGGGGGAGGCCTGGGGATCATTGCCTTCACTAAGGGGTTATTAGTACTCCCCCTTGGGGCAATCGCCTTGCTCTTTGTCCTATGGGATCGGCGCTGGTCGGTTTTTAAAAATCCCTATACATGGTTAGGTTTAGGCTTAGGTGCTTTACCAATTAGCCTATGGTACGGTGCCCAAGTGCAATATTACGGCTCAGCCTTTGTCCAAACTCATTTTTTGAGTCAGGGCTTTGACCGTTTCTCCAGCACCGTTGAAAATCATCAACAATCAGCCTGGTTTTACCTTCTAGAAATCCTAAAATATACAGCCCCTTGGCTATTTTTTCTGCCCCAAAGTTATCGTTACATTTGGCAGACCCGTCAAATTTCTAGTAGTAAATTAATTCTTAGTGGCAGTCTTTTTTATCTAGGACTCATCTCCGCCATGGGCACAAAATTACCCTGGTATGTGATGCCTTTTTACCCATTTATGGCCTTGGCCTTAGGGGATTTTTTGGCAACCTTCGGGGAGAATGAAAAGCATCCTCGTCGACTTTTCCAAGGGTTATTCTCTTTTTTGGCGATCGCCTCCTTGGGTGGTGCCATTTACCTCTATCTCACAGACCCCCAACTGCCGTTGGTATTGATGGCCTGCGTATTGGGAGTCATGTTTGCCATGGCAGCTTGGCTATGGCCCAAGCCCAAGAGTTTATGGTGTTTCGTGGGAGGTATGTACTGCGGTTTAAGTTTATTATTCTATTCCCAAGCTTGGGTCTGGGAAGTCAATGAAGCATTTCCAGTGAAGCCCATTGCCGCAATTATCCAAGCAAAAACCCCCGAAGGGATTACAGTTTGGACAACTTTTGACTATGGTCGCCCCAGTTTAGATTTCTATGGCAATCGCCCTGTACGCCCCCAACCTTTTGAGCCTCCTTTTCAAGATCAGTATTGGTTGATTGCCCCATCACTGTTAGAGGATCCAAAGCCCGAAAACAAAGAATTGCCTCCCTACGAAGTTTTAGGAGAAGTGTCTGGGTTTTCCCTTGTCCACTTCCTCCCAAAATAAAGGAGACAATATGTTGAATCAATTGAACTTCTAGGCCGAGTTGAGAACAGGCTAGAAAATATTAAAGGAATCCATCTCCAAGGCTTCAGATCCGCCTTCCCGCAAGATTGTAAGAACCCGATTTAATTGCTTCCACAATAGGCCGACAGTGCCAATGGTTAATGGCAGCGACAAACTGTAGGCAAACCAAGCGGGCACAAAGAAAACTTCTAAACCACTGGCGAGGAAAACACTCATCCCCATGGCGATGCCGAATAGGGGAAGCTGCAATTCAATGACGGCTAATTGTTTGCGGATATCTTCTTGATTAGCAACGATCTGTCGGGCCGTTGCTTTTAAAGCCCCTTGGAAAGCGACACCACTGGCAAGGGCAATAAATAGACCCAGTCCCACCAGAATCAAAGGAGGCTGGGGAATATAGTAATAGTAGTATTCCATCGATTTTTTACAAAACTTAATTAACTAGCCTTCATTATGACTGAGATTGGGCGAAACTAGGCAATACGGCGGTGAGGCGTTCCCCTGAGAAATGGCGCAGACTCGACCAGGCAGCCCCCAGGAGCTTCTGGGGTTGAAATTCATCCTTGAGTAAGGCCCAGATCCGTTGCACTTCTTCGGTGTGGAGTCGGTCGTCTTCCGTTAAAGCCAAGAGAATCATCCGGCGAATTTCTTCACCTTCTTCGGACATTAAATACTGAAATCCGAGTTGGGCCGTAGGCAAAATATCGAACTGATTATCAGCCCGGGCGATCGCCAACATATTTTCCAGACGTTGCCATTGGAATTTACCGTCTTTAAACAGCACTTCCAAGAGTTTGCGGCGCAATTCTGGGGTTTCAGCGGTCAGCAGGCGACGGGAGACATAGGGATAGGAAATTTCAACAATCTTAAAGTCGGGGTTTAAACTGAGGGCCAAACCTTCCTGGGTGACGAGGGAACGGATAATCAGGGCAAATTTTGCAGGCACCCGGAAAGGATATTCGTACATCAACGCCGAAAATTCATCGGTAATCGTCTTAAAGTTAAAGTCACCAACGCTTTCCCCCACGGCTTTCCCCAGTACCTTCTCTAGGGCAGGGATGATGGGACGAATGTCTGTTTTCGGCGCGAGGAAACCCAACTCCACAAAATCCTGAGCGAGGGTGTGATAGTCCTGGTTAATGAGCTGCACAACGGAACTGGCGATGGTTTCCTTGGTGATGTTGTCCAGTTGATCCATCATGCCAAAGTCGATGTAGGCCATCCGGCCATCGTAGGTGGCAAACAAATTCCCAGGGTGGGGATCCGCATGGAAAAAGCCATGTTCTAAAAGCTGTCGCAGCCCTGTGGTAACACCAATTTCAATGATTTTGTTCGGGTCTAGGCCCGCAGCCCGGATGCGGTCGAGTTCGTTGAGTTTGTAGCCTTGAATCCACTCTAGGGTAAGCAGGCGATGACTGGTGTATTCCCAATAAATGGACGGCACCTTAACAGTGGGGTCATCCCGGAAATTCGCGGCAAATTTTTCGGCGTTGTGACCCTCATTGATATAGTCAATTTCTTCGAAAAGTTTGGTGCCAAATTCATCAACGATTAGGGTTAAATCGTGGCCTAGGTTGAGGGGAAGGTAGGGCGCAAACAACCCGGCCCCAAGGCGCATCAGGTAAAGATCAAGGGTCAACACCGGTAGAAGGTTAGGACGCTGTACTTTAACGGCGACTTCTTCACCACTATACAGACGAGCCCGATAAACCTGGGCTAAGCTGGCAGCAGCTACGGGGTGGGGGGAAATTTCTTGATAAATGCGATCAACGGGACGCCCGATATCTTTTTCAATGATCGCAAAGGCAATTTTGTTATCGAAGGAAGGCAACTGATCTTGGAGTTTGATCAGTTCTTCGAGGAAGTCGGGGCGGATCAGATCCGGACGGGTGGAGAGGGCTTGACCCACTTTGATGAAGGTGGGGCCGAGCTTAGTTAAAATTTCGCGGAGTTCGTTGGCACGGCGGGCGCGGGTGGTGGCTTTTTCTTCACTTCTGCTGTCCAGCCATAGTTTTAGGGCAAACCAGCCGAAATACCAAACAATGGTGAAGGCTCGCCATAGGGACTGCCAGGGTCGCCAGCGGTAATATTTGGCGATCGCCTTGGCGTCATAACGGGTTAGGGTCGTGGAACCAAGCTTATGGTCAGGGGCAACGGAAGGAGACTGGGTCACAGTGGTTTCGCCGTCGGTAAAGTATGTGGTTTTGTAAAGTAAATCACACTACATTGTATCGAAATTTTTCTCGGGGATATCCGAGGGACACGAAAAAGCGGAATTCCTTTAGAAATGTGCCGGTCAGCCTAAGGAGTTTGCTGGGGCTTGATTTCACTCGCGAGGGCTTGGAGGAGGGCGAGGCGATCGCCTACCGGAGCGGCTGATTTTTTAGTATTGGTGGGGACTGGTGGGGCAGTTAATTTTTGTAACGCTATCTGAGCCGCCACTTTTTGGGCCTGTTTTTTAGACGCAGCAGTGCCCCGGCCCCATTCCTTTCCCTGGAGACAGACGGCCACAGTAAAGGTCTTCGCATGGTCTGCCCCCGTTTCCGCTAGGGTTTTGTATTCCGGGGTTTCCCCATAATTTGCCATGGCCCACTCCTGCAGTTGCCCCTTAAAGTTTTGGGCGAGGGGATCCTGGGGTTCTGCCACCAGCCGATCGGCCACGGGAATCACTAATTCCTCCACCAAGGCGATCGCCGCTTCGATGCCTGCATCTAAAAAATAAGCTCCCACCACAGCTTCAAAGGTATTACTTAAAATTTCGGGGTTTTTCCGCGCGCCTTCTTTTTCTGCCCCCCGACCCAAGCGCACAATGTGCTCTAAGCCTAATACCTGGGCAAATTCAGCCAACTGATAACGGTTATTTTCTAAACTGGCCCGCAGGCGACTCAATTCCCCTTCCTGGAAATCGGGATAGCGTTCATAGAGCAGTTTACCCATGATAAATTTCAGAACCGCATCCCCCAAAAATTCCAGGCGTTCATTGTCTGCCACTGCTCCGAGTTGCTCATTGGCAAAGGAGCGGTGGGTTAGGGCCTGCAATAATAGGGGTGATCGCCGAAAGGGAGGCAAGCTTGTCATGGTTAAGCGAAACTTTATAATGTTCAAGTAGAAAAATAAACTGAGCGTCAAACCAGCCAAAAACTAATCACTACGACTGATAAGCGACGGTGATTCAGGAGATTGGAAAAACGCAATGCACGAACGCACTATCTAACCCCATCACCAGATTTAATTGAAATAAGCATAACGGAAGACCTGCGGATCCATGACAAGAATTGAAACTCGTACCGAACCTATGGTGATTAACATGGGGCCTCACCACCCCTCCATGCACGGCGTATTGCGCCTAATTGTCACCCTTGACGGGGAAGACGTCGTTGATTGCGAACCCGTCATCGGCTATTTGCATCGAGGCATGGAAAAAATTGCCGAAAACCGCACCAATGTCATGTATGTCCCCTATGTAAGCCGTTGGGACTACGCCGCAGGGATGTTTAACGAAGCGATCACCGTTAATGCCCCCGAGAAACTGGCTGATATTGCTGTTCCCAAACGGGCCCAGTATATCCGGGTGGTGATGTTGGAACTCAACCGCATTGCTAATCACCTCCTTTGGCTTGGCCCCTTCCTCGCTGATGTTGGTGCTCAGACCCCCTTCTTCTACATCTTCCGGGAACGGGAAATGATCTATGACTTGTGGGAAGCCGCCACGGGGATGCGTTTGATCAATAACAACTACTTCCGCATTGGTGGGGTTGCGGTGGATCTGCCCTATGGCTGGAATGATAAGTGCTTAGATTTCTGTGATTATTTTGATCCCAAAATTGACGAATACGAAAAACTGATCACCAATAACCCCATTTTCCGCCGTCGGGTAGAGGGGGTCGGCACAATCACCCGTGAGGAAGCGATTAACTGGAGTCTCTCAGGGCCGATGCTGCGGGCTTCCGGGGTGAAGTGGGATCTGCGCAAAGTGGATCACTACGAGTGCTATGACGATTTCGATTGGGATGTGCAGTGGGAAACCGCTGGGGATTGTTTTGCCCGTTATCTGGTGCGGATTCGGGAAATGCGCGAATCGGTCAAAATTATCCGCCAAGCACTGAAGGGGATGCCTGGTGGTGCCTACGAAAATCTCGAAGCCAAGCGAATGCTAGAAGGGAAAAAGTCCGAGTGGAATGGCTTTGATTATCAATACATTGCCAAAAAAGTTGCCCCCACTTTCAAGATTCCGGCCGGGGAACATTATGTGCGCTTGGAGAGTGGCAAAGGGGAAGTAGGTATCTTTATTCAGGGCAATGACAATGTGTTCCCGTGGCGTTGGAAGATCCGCTCCGCAGACTTTAATAACTTGCAAATTTTGCCCCACTTGTTAAAGGGCGTAAAGGTGGCGGACATTATGGCGATCCTCGGGAGTATCGATGTGATCATGGGTTCCGTTGACCGTTAATTGTCCTGATTAAAACATTCAAAAGAGGGCTATAGCGGCTCTCTTTTTTTGTTCGCGGTATTTTAATGTTTTGAAAATTTGGAGACAAGAAAAAATGGCGATCGCCCCGTTAGAAAGTTTAGAGTTTGCCAATTGTCCACCGGAAACTGCTCAGTATCTAGTGGTGATGCTCCACGGTTGGGGGGCCAACTACCACGACCTCACTCCCCTCGCCCGGATGCTGGATCTTCCCCATTGTGTTTTTTTGTTTCCCAACGCCCCTTTTCCCCATTTTCAAAATCCCCAGGGCCGAGCCTGGTATGCCCTAGAGCGGGAGGATTTTCAGGGTTTGGCCGAGGCGCGTGATCGCCTTTTTGCTTGGCTGAAGACATTACCAGAAACTACGGGTATTTACCCAGAACGGACGGCAATGGTCGGCTTTTCCCAGGGGGGCGCGATGACATTGGATGTGGGTTTACAGTGCGAGTTTGCGGCCCTGTGTAGTTGCAGTGGTTATCTCCATTATGATCCCCGGGGACGCCAAGGCACCTTTTCCCCGACCTTGCTGATCCATGGCAGTCAGGATCCCGTTGTCCCGATCCAGGCCGCCCACCAAGCCAAAACGCGCTTAGGTCAGTTGGGAGTGCCCCTTGATTATTTTGAGTTTCCAGGGGGGCATGAAATTCCGGCGATCGCCTTAACCCAGATGTCCCAGTTTTTACGCCAGCATCTTTTGCAGGAAAACACCTGAGGTTATTTGCCACTTTCGATGGTAATCTTGGCGTCTGCCGAGGCTTTTTGAGGTTCACCAGTGGTCTCGGTTTCTGCGAACCAAGCCGCAATTTTTTCACGCTGATTGATGAGATAGATACTCACAAGAGTCAGTCCCACCCCAACCCACTGGAGGGCACTCAGCTTTTCCCCCAGGAGCAGGTTCCCAAAAATCAGAGCAAAAACCGGGGTGAGAAAAGTGAGGGCACTGAGGCTCGTTAAATTACCGGCTGAAGCAAGGTAGAAAAATAAACCATAGGCGATCGCACTGCCGAAGATGGCGGCGTAGGCCAGCTCCCACCAACCCGACGGACTAATAAATTGCCATTGCAGAGTTTCCAACTGATCCGAGGCGATAAACAGCGGAATCCCCCCGAGGATCATGTGCCAGCCCGTTGCCATTACCGGATCCGCGTGGCGACTTACATAACGGATCAGGATCGTGCCCACTGCCATCGAGAGAGACGCGCCCAGCATCAATACTTCGCCACTCACCTCGAAGCTATCCCACTGGAAGAAAGAAAAATCCCCCCGTACCAGGGCAAAAATCCAGGCATCAGGAATCCCAATTAAGCTAATTCCAAAAATCCCAAAGCCGAGACCCAGCCACCCCCAGAGGCCGATCACTTCCCCAAACAGCCAACTGGAGAGCAGCGCCACCGCCAACGGCTGGGAGTCAATCATCACTGAACCGAGGCCCGCCCCCGTTTTCACTAGGCCCTCTGCGAGGAACCCTTGGAACATCAGGCCATCCACCAGGGCGAAGAGGCCGATCCAGAGCCAACCCCTGGGAGAAATATGGCGATCGCGCCCCGACAGCAGCCCAAACAGCAAAACCAATAGCCCCGCGGGCACCAACCGTAATCCCGCCAGAAACAGAGGGGTCGTCTGGGGCATCACCCCTTTCATCGCTACCATCGCCGTACCCCACAGGAAAAAAGGCGCAATAAGTACCAACGGCAACTGACTAAATGGGGACTTCGATGAATTAAAGGGATTAAAAGCCATAGATGCGAGGCAAGGGTGAGAAAAATTCTTTGTGTATTAGTGTTAAGGATAGGGGAAATTTATTCCTTTTGCCGTCCTTTTCCGTACGGTTTGCCCAAGGACGCCACCGAAACAAGGGGGCTTTTCTTCGCCCAAGGCACAGTAAGCACCGGAGAATCAGTTAGCATAGAAGGCTAGTGTCCCATCATTTAGGGGCAATTCCATTTCAACTTCCCTGTACTGCATAGCGCAAAAACAATCTCTATGGTGTGGCCTTTTCCTCCGAAAACCCGTAAGCAAATTGCACGCATTGAAATCACCGGGGCGATCGCCGCTGACACCCGGAAACGAGTCCTCAAGGCCCTTGAAGAAGTCGCAGAAAAAAAATATCCAGCATTGCTCTTGCGTATTGACTCCCCTGGCGGGACGGTGGGAGATTCCCAAGAAATTTACTATGCCCTCAAGAAACTCCAGGAAAAAACAAAAATCGTCGCCAGTTTCGGCAACATTTCCGCCTCTGGGGGGGTTTACATCGGCATGGGAGCCCAACACATTGTGGCTAATCCCGGCACAATTACCGGTAGCATTGGCGTCATTCTTCGAGGTAATAACCTGGAGCGACTCCTAGAAAAGGTGGGAGTTTCTTTCAAGGTGATCAAGTCTGGGCCCTACAAAGATATTTTGTCCTTTGACCGGGAGTTAACCGAAGCGGAAGAAAATATTCTCCAGGAAATGATCGATGTGAGCTACAGCCAATTCGTCAAAACCGTCGCCGAAGCTCGCAACCTGGATGTGGAGACAGTGAAAACCTTTGCCGATGGTCGTATTTTTACCGGGGAACAGGCCCAGGAACTTGGTGTGGTTGATCGCTTAGGAACCGAGGAAGATGCGCGGAGCTGGGCGGCAAAATTAGCGGGTTTAGACCCTGATAAAGCGGAATGTCGCACCATTGAAGAACCCAAACCCTTTGTGAGTCGTCTCCTTAGTCGCAGTCGCGCAAATTCTTCCCTAGGAAAAACCCTCAATTGGGTAGAATTTGAACTGACTACGGCGGGACAACCCCTGTGGCTCTACAGACCCTAATTTCGATAAAGTTGTGACATTTGAGGCGGAGGAAACCAACGTGGACTGGAAGGTGCGGGCAATTCGAGGAGCCATTACGGCAACGGCTAATACGAAAGAGGCGATCGCCGATGCAGTGCGGGAACTCCTCGACGATATTGAAGCCCGTAACGAGCTCGACCCCGAGGAAATTATCAGTGTGGTTTTTACGGCCACTGCGGATTTAGATGCGATTTTTCCGGCGGCGATCGCCCGACAGCGGCCCAATTGGAATAATGTCCCCCTCCTTGATGTGCAACAGATGGCTGTCCAAGGGAGCCTAGGGCGCTGTATTCGCGTTTTGATCCACCTCAATACCCCCAAACCCCAGGCTGAAATTTACCACTCCTACCTGCGCCACGCCCAAAACCTCCGCCCAGATTGGCATCTCGCCCAAATTGCCAGCCGTTAATCCCCAGCAACACTCCCAGCCAAGGATAGAATAGAGGCTATCGATTTTTGTACGTTTCCTAAAAAATAAAAGTCCTATGGCAGTTGCAGCACCCCGCAAAACCGAGTATGAAGCGATTATCGGCCTCGAAACCCATTGTCAGCTCAATACCGCCAGCAAAATTTTTTGTAATTGTTCCACCAAATTCGACAGCGATCCCAACAGCAACGTTTGCCCCATCTGCCTAGGCTATCCCGGAGTTTTGCCCGTTTTAAACAAAAAAGTGCTCGAATCGGCGGTAAAAATGGGTCTCGCCCTCAAAGCCAACATCAGCACCTACAGCAAATTTGACCGGAAACAATATTTCTATCCTGACCTACCGAAAAACTACCAAATCTCCCAGTTTGATCTTCCCATTGTCGAGCATGGCCAACTGGAAATCGAGATTGCCGACAAACCCAGCGATCCCCCCGTCAAGAAAACCATCGGTGTGACCCGTCTGCACATGGAAGAAGATGCCGGTAAATTAGTCCACGCCGGAAGCGATCGCCTTGCAGGTTCTACCTACTCCAAAGTGGACTTTAATCGTACTGGGATTCCTTTGTTAGAAATCGTTTCTGAGCCAGATATCCGCTCTGGCAAAGAAGCTGCTGAATATGCCCAGGAACTGCGTCGCCTGGTTCGTTATCTCGGCATCGGTGATGGCAATATGCAGGAAGGTTCCCTCCGCTGTGATGTGAACATTTCCATTCGTCCCGTTGGTCGAGAAGAATTTGGCACCAAGGTCGAAATCAAAAATATGAACTCCTTCAGTGCGATCCAAAAGGCGATCGACTACGAAATCGAACGGCAAATTAAGGCCGTTGAAGCAGGGGAACCCATCTACCAAGAAACTCGCCTCTGGGATGAAAGTAGCCAACGCACCTTCAGTATGCGCAAAAAAGAAGGCTCCAGCGATTACCGTTACTTCCCAGAACCGGATCTTCCCCCCATCGAAGTGACCCCAGCGCAACTGGAACAATGGGCCGCCGAACTCCCCGAAACCCCGGCCCAAAAGCGGGCCCGCTACGAAACGGAATATGGTCTCTCTGCCTACGATACCCGGGTACTAACCGATGATCGGGATGTCGCAGAATATTTTGAAACCACCGTCGCTGCCGGGGCCGATCCCAAGCAGGTGACAAACTGGGTAACCCAGGACATCGCTGCCTATCTCAATAAAAATGTTGGCCTCAGCATTGTTGATCTCCCCCTCAAGGCAGAACAGTTGGCAGAACTGGTGAATCTGATCAATGACGGCACCATCAGCGGCAAAATTGCCAAGGAAATTCTCCCGGAACTGCTTGAACAGGGTGGTTCTCCCCGGGCGATCGTAGAAAGCCGCGGCCTCACCCAGATTTCTGATACCAGCGCCCTCGAAGCGATGATCGATGAAGTTCTTGCCGCTAACCCTGACAAAGTGGAACAGTTCCGCGCCGGCAAAACCAAACTCCAGGGGTTTTTCGTCGGTCAACTCATGAAAAAAACCAGTGGCCGTGCGGATCCTAAGTTGCTGAATGATCTCCTCAGCCAAAAACTCGAAGGCTAGGCAATAAACAGGGGTGGGGAGCTTGACCCCTCAGTAAGGTCGGGTTATATTCAGATTAGTAGATGCACCCTGATGATTGGGGGAGTCAAAGAATGGCTCTCCTTTTTTGTTTTTTCTTTCTGATGGACACAATGCCTTACATATTCAGTCCCTCAGAAATTCCAGCGTCTTGCAGATAGACTTGCATGTGTTCGAGAGGAATATTCTGTTCGAGAAAAACAGGGTTTGCAGGATTATAGGGGCCCTGGAGGCGATCAATGCTCAGAATGGGGTCTGTATCGCTCAGGATTGGGTTATCTGGATTAAAGTCCGTAGGTCGCATCAGAGAACTGGAAAATCCTTTAAAAATAATAATTTGGTCTTCAATTTCTGTTTGTCCTAGGTTAACTAGTAAAACCTCCTGGGGATGCTTGAGGGTATAGGCTTCGAGTTGTTTGGCGAACGAGAGAGAATTAAGATTGTGATCGGCCATGGTGGTACTGCAGAGACAAGTTTGACTTACTATTTAAGTGTTAAGTATCGCTCTAAAAGCAATACTATTTATCTCTATCTAATGTAGCCTCTGTAGCCTCTAGGATTTCTAAACGTTCCTCTCCCAAGGTTATGCAATGACCGATGCCCACCTCCCCCCAGAAATTCCCATTCGCAATTTTGATGCGGCGAAGCAAACGGCGCTGTTCCAGACCTTAAAAAAGCCACAGTTTACAGGTCGTTTGGTGCTGAAGGATCCGCGATCGCAACAGTGGTCTTTTTTTATGTATTTCGGTCGGCTGGTCTATGCCACGGGGGGAACCCATGCGGTACGGCGTTGGCGGCGGCACCTCACGGCCCAGATGCCCCACATTGCTGCAAATACCCAGCTGTTACAGCAGAGTTTAGCCAGTATCAAGGCAGAGACCATTCATCTGCACTGGGAATATCATTTAATTCAGGCTTGGCACCTACAGCAGCGGATTACCCGGGAACAAATTCGGCGACTGGTGGAGGCGATCGCCACGGAGATTTTTTTTGAAGTGAGCCAGAGCACCCAGATCACCTACGAGTTTCACCCCCTCGTGGAACAGGAAGAACCGCTAATTTTGATGGACTCGGCCCAAAGTATTTTGCAGGCCTGGCGGCTGTTTGAACAGTGGAATACCCTGGAGATTGCCCACCTCTCACCCCAGTTGGCCCCGGTCATCTCCCAACCGGAGTTATTAGAATCCTGCTCCTCGGCGGCGAACTATCGACTGTTAACAAATTTGGTCACGGGACGCCGCACGTTTTGGGATTTGTCGATTCGTCTCAAACAGGATGTCCCCCAGGTGGCTCGCATCCTCCTTCCTTATATGAAATTGGGATTTGTGGATGTCCAGGTATTGGATGATCTGCCAGCTCCCGTTGCTGATGTGGAGTCCACTGCGGCCGCTGCAACCGTTCCTCACTCAGATAATGGCCCCTTGATTGCCTGTCTGAGTCTCGATACCCAGCAACACCAACAACTCAAGGCCAGTTTGCAGCAGCACCATTACCGCTATTTGGTGATCGCCGATCTGACGAAGGCTTTACCGACGTTGTTAATGGAAAAACCGAACCTGATTCTTTTGGACTTAGAGCTGGATGGGACAACTAGCGGCCTTGATTTTTGTACCCAGCTTAAAAAACTGACCCTATTTCGCCAAACCCCGGTGTTGATCTTCACTGATAGCCAGCGGCTCCTAGACCGGGTGAAGGGGCGCTTGAGTGGGGCAACGGACTTTCTCCATAAAACCAGTGACCCCGAAGAATTGATTCAATCCCTCGACAAATACCTCCGCTAACAGAACCAGCTTATCTGGCCCATAAAAAAATCTCCTCAAATGATTTGCAAGGAGATCAAAAAAATGGGTTTTCAATAATAATCGACAAAAATTAAAGCCCGCGCTTAACAGCAAGATTGGCTTTCTCAAATTCAGTAGATAAACGGGTTTTGAGTTTTTCCGGTAAAGGGCGACTCCCGAAAGAACTATAGTA
>JAYKIK010000005.1:0-14178 GCA_035284725.1 Synechococcus sp. | reverse complement strand
CGCCGTGCCTATGCAGAAACCTATGGCCCTACGGTGGGCGATCGCCTGCGTTTAGCAGATACGGAACTGTGGCTAGAAGTCGAACAGGATTTTACGATCTACGGGGATGAGGTGAAGTTTGGTGGCGGTAAGGTCATTCGTGACGGTATGGGACAATCCGCTGTGACCCGGGCTGATGGCGCGGTAGATACGGTGATTACCAATGCCCTGATTGTCGATTGGTGGGGCATCGTCAAAGCAGATGTCGGCATCAAAGATGGCAAAATTTACAAAATTGGTAAGGCCGGTAACCCCGATATTCAGGACAATGTAGATATCATTATTGGCCCCGGTACAGAGGCGATCGCCGGCGAAGGGCACATTCTCACTGCCGGGGGGATCGACAGCCATGTGCACTTTATCTGTCCCCAACAGATTGAAACAGCTCTGGCCTCTGGAATTACCACAATGATTGGGGGCGGCACGGGCCCAGCTACCGGGACAAATGCAACGACCTGCACCCCCGGGGAATGGCATATTTCCCGGATGCTCGAAGCGGCAGAGGGCTTTCCGATCAACCTCGGGTTTACGGGGAAGGGCAACAGCGCCAAGCCAGAGGGACTAATCGAACAGGTGCGTGCTGGGGTGATCGGCCTGAAACTCCACGAAGATTGGGGCACAACTCCCGCCACCATTGATAATTGCCTTTCTGTCGCCGATCAGTTTGATGTGCAGGTAGCGATCCATACCGATACCCTCAATGAAGCGGGCTTTGTGGAAGATACCATTGCGGCTTTTAAAAACCGGGTGATTCACACCTATCACACCGAGGGAGCTGGGGGTGGCCACGCACCAGACATTATCAAAGTCTGTGGGGAGGCGAATGTGTTACCTTCTTCGACTAATCCCACCCGTCCTTACACCATCAATACCCTTGAAGAACACCTAGATATGTTGATGGTTTGCCATCACCTCGACCGCAGCATCCCCGAAGATGTGGCCTTTGCCGAATCACGCATCCGCCGGGAAACCATCGCGGCCGAGGATATCCTGCATGATCTGGGGGCTTTTAGCATGATTTCCTCCGATTCCCAGGCTATGGGTCGGGTAGGGGAAACCATCCTGCGCACCTGGCAGACAGCCCACAAGATGAAGGTACAGCGGGGCGCACTACCTCAGGAAACGGGAGATAACGACAACTTCCGTATTCGTCGTTACGTTGCCAAGTACACCATCAATCCCGCCATTACCCACGGTATTTCCCACTATATCGGCTCCATTGAAGCAGGAAAATACGCCGATCTTTGCCTCTGGAAACCAGCTTTCTTTGGGGTAAAACCAGAACTAGTTATTAAAGCTGGTGCGATCGCCTACGCTCAGATGGGGGATGCTAATGCCAGTATTCCCACCCCCCAACCCGTCCATATGCGGCCCATGTTTGCCAATTTCGGAAAAGCTATGCAGTCTACGGCCTTAACCTTTGTTTCCCAGGCTGCCATGGAAGCCGATGTAGCGAGCCGTTTAGGTCTCAAACGCACCGTTCTGCCCGTTGCCAACTGCCGCAGTTTGAGCAAGCGCGACCTCAAGTTAAACGACTATATGCCCAGAATGGAAGTAGATCCTGAAACTTACCATGTGCGCGCCGATGGGGAAATGCTCGTCTGCGAACCTGCCACCGTTTTACCAATGGCACAGCGATATTTCTTGTTTTAAGGAGAATTTTTATTGCAAAGCCAACCCTGAGTCCCCTGCGCGGAGGACGATGGGAGTATAGACGCCATTGAGCTGCGGGGGCAAAGTGTGATGAAAAAGATATTCGTATTAGATACCAATGTCCTGCTCCATGATCCCCGGGCGATGCTGTCCTTTGAGGACAATGAGGTGGTATTGCCGATCACGATCATTGAAGAACTAGACCGCTTCAAAAAGCAAGTCGATTCCATTGGTCGCAATGCCCGACAAGTGTCCCGTACTTTGGATGCCCTCAGCCAAGGAAAATCTTTGGTACAGGGGATTGTTCTGGATCAAGGAGGTTTGCTCCGGGTTGCCCTCTGTAAGCCAGAGATCCTCAAAACTTTACCACCGGAATTAGCGGGAAATTCTGGGGACAATGAAATCCTGGCGGTGGCCCTCACGGAGCAGGAAGATTGCCAATGTCCGGTTGTCCTGGTGAGCAAAGACACGAATCTACGCATTAAGGCCGGCGTCCTGGGTTTAACCACCGAAGATTACGAGACGGGCAAAGTTAATCTAGATGAGTTTTATAGTGGCACCACTGAAGTTTTTGTGGATCCAGAGGCGATCGCCAAATTTTACCAAGAGGGGACAATTACCCTACCCGAAACCTTTTGTCCCAATCAAGCGGTGACGTTAATTGATCGCCTGAAGCCGACCCATACCGCCCTGGGGATTTGTCGGGGTGATGAGCATCAGGTAGTCGCCCTCCAGAAAGCCACGAAAGCCCCCGTTTCTAATATCCAAGCCCGCAACCGCGAACAAAAGTTTGCCTTTGAATTATTGCTCCAGGATGACATCCAACTGGTCACTCTGGTGGGCAAAGCGGGTACCGGTAAAACCCTTCTGGCCCTCGCCGCAGGGGTCGCAAAGGTGGCCGGCGAAAGACTTTATAACCAACTGCTGATCTCCCGTCCTGTGGTACCGATGGGGAAAGATTTGGGTTATCTGCCGGGGGAAATTAAGGAAAAACTCACCCCCTGGATGCAGCCACTCTATGACAATTTGGACTTAATTTTTAATACTCAGACAGCGAAGGAAAATAAACCCAGGCACTGGCGCCACGGCTATGAGGAGTTGATGGAGCTGGGCATCTTGCAGATTGAACCCTTGACCTATATTCGGGGTCGGACGATTCCCAACCAAATTCTGATCGTGGATGAGGCGCAAAATTTAACCCCCCACGAGGTAAAAACGATTTTGACCCGGGCCGGGGAAGGGACCAAGATTATTCTCACCGGGGATGTGGAACAGATTGACAATCCCTATGTGGATGCTTCGAGCAATGGTCTGACCTATGTGGTGGAAAAATTTAAACAGGAGGCGATCGCCGCTCACATTACCCTCGTCAAAGGGGAGCGATCGCCTTTAGCAGAACGGGCCTCGATTCTCCTCTAAATCAAAGCTTTAGGGAAGCCAATGGGGATAGACTCCCGCAAAGGGCAGCACTTCTAACTGGGTTTCCGCTGGGGTTGCTCCAGGTACCATCAGCCACAATTGTCCTCCGGCGATCGCCTCTCCCGATGCCGTCCGGAAAAAGGGTTCTTCCACATCGGTAATGTCCGTCACCACCTGGCTAAAGAGCAATCCCAAACCATCGGGGGCCATACTGAGGTCAATGTCTTGGTATTCGGTCAGTTGAGCTAAACGATTTATGGCTTTACTCTCCAAATCAATCTGCACCAAATAGGGCTGTTCTTGGTATTCTTCTCCGGGGACTAATTCCGTCAGCAGACAGTAAAGTTGCGTTTCCGTGGGATTAAAGTCACAGTCCAGCACGGAGCCATCGGTATCCAGTAATTTTTCTTCCTTGTTGCGGTTGTTCACCAGATAAAGCGATCGCCGATAGCGCAATTCAGGGTTATCGCTGTTAAAGTCCACCAGTACCGCCGTGGTGCCATCGGGGGAAAAAGTCACCACCTGACCAAAGCGGGGTAAAAAATTCAGGGGTTCTTCCTGAATTTTTTCCAACGAAAAAATACCGATCCCTTTCCCCTGGGGCAGAGCAATGGTTTTGCCATCCGGGGCAATCACAAAATCTCCCCCCGATAGGCCCAGAGGTTGGGGGTCTTTCCCCGGGGTAACCAGCCATAAACCAAAGTCCGCCGGATCATCTCGCTTCACTCGCTGCACGGCGATCGCCTCCCCATCCGCTGCCAACTGGAACCGTAAATTTTGGTAAGTGCGATTATCTAAAATCAATTCCAGATCTTTTCCCGACCCATCTTCCCCAAGACCTGTACTCACCCGGTAGAGCTGGCTATCTTGAATGCCCTCCGCTGGCCGGGTGCGATCCACGGCACTAAATAGAATCGCTTTCCCCTCGGGATACACCTGAAAATCCAGCACCACCAAGTTCGGCGGCGTTAAAATTCGTTTTTCATCCTTAGTCCAGTTGTATAAAATTAACCGTCCCTTTTCCGCCATCGCCTCATCGGTACCCACATAGGCCAAAGCACGATCACGAGTTGCAAAGATTCCCGAAAAAGGTTGCATTGTCTTCCCCAAATTTCCTGAAGCTGCGAACCGTTCCCGGACACCCCGGAGGGTGAGTTGATATTCCTGACCATAGGGCGCTGGGTTGAGTAATGTATAGGCCAAGCGTTTCCCCGCCCAGCTGATTTTTCCTGGAAGCGGCGGATCGATCACCAAATTTTCCGCCACCCCTGCCTCGTCCATCGGTCGGTCAAAGGTCAAAATAAATGCCGTATCTTCTCCCCCAATGCGCTGTGCCTGCCAGGAAAATTCCCGTACCCTGGGGCCAGTATTAATCGGACAATCAACGCCACAGAGTTGCTCACCCCCCACACCGATCCCAATGATCAGGCTAAAAATTAAGATTAAAACCAAGGCAAGACGGTCAATGCTGGTCATGGTGCGGATAAAAACGGTCATAGATCATCAATGGGTTTGGGTCAGCCTAGGGAATCCACTGGGGTTGGTAACCCGGCATCAGGGACTCCGGTGGTACAGGTTGAATTTCTGTCTCGGTGTTCAGCTCCGGCAGGGCTAACAACCACAAACGCCCCCCTTCAATGGCTTGACCGGTGGTCGTCAGCAGATTACTGGTGGGTTTTGGGGCCGTCGTTACTACCTGATCGAACAATAATGCGACCCCATCGGCGGCAATACTCAGGCCCACATCCCGATAGTTGGGTAAGGCCAAAAGGGCGGTCTCTTCGCCAGTGTTAAGATTCAGGGCACTCAGGAAAGGTTCCTCAACGACCTGGCCAGTGGTGACATTTTGATCCAACTTGAGACAGTAAAGAATTTCAGCGTCCCGGGGTTCGAAGCGACAGTCAATAATGGGCGTCAGGGTGCGTAAAATTTCCGTGGCTTTACCCTGGGAATCGAGGCGGTAGAGAGAATAAATACCATCCTTGACCTGGAGGGCTACTTGCTGGGTTTGGTCGGGGGAAAAGGCCAGCATTTTCGCAAACTGTTCTTTGCTTTGGACAGGGCCACCATTGCGATTTAAGGGCACTAGGGAAAGTTTATTTTGCTGGGAAACGGCAACTAAATCGGCGTTGGGGGCCAAGAGAAAATCATCGGCGGGAATCCCTAGGGCCCGGGGTTCTGCTTGGCCTTCGATCGCCCACAGGCTGCGATCACGGGGATTTTCCCGATTCGTGCGTTGGACAATAATCCGTTTGCCATTGTCAGCCAATTGAAAAAAGCCATTTTTATAGTCTTTGGCCGCTAATACCAGTTCGATGCGCCCAGGGGGAACAGATGCAACGGTGGGGCCTTGGAAATTGAGCCCTGTGGTGACGGTGTAAAGTTGCTCATCTCCCATTTCAACCTGGGCTGTCCCCCGGGGAAGGGCAGAAAACAACAGGCGATCGCCTTCGGGGTATACATCAAAATTGAGGATGATCAAATCCGCCGGGGTCAGGATACTTTTCTGCTGCTGGGTCAGATTATATAAAACTAAACGCCCCCGTTCCGTGGCTTCGGTGCCAATGTAGGCAAAGGCCCGATCGCGACTTTTTATGCGACTCAAGAAAGGGGCAACCGTTGCTTTTTGTCCTTCTTTTGGAACAGTGGGGGTCAGTTTAAATTGATAATCTTGGCCATAAATGGGTCGCTCATCAAGGGTATAGAAAAAATCCTTACCCACCCAACTCCAACGACCGGCCAAGGGAGGTTCGATGGTGAAATTGTCGGTGATTACCCCGGGGGCAATGGGTTCGCTGAAAGACAACTGGAACTGTTGATCTGTGATGCCAATTTGCCGCCCTTCCCAGCTAAAGGTCATCACCTGGGCCGGAGTGCGATCGCCCCGCCCCCACAGGAGAGCTACCAATAACGTTAAACAGAACAGCGTCGCCAGGACGATGTGATCAAAGAGCTTGAGGCGAAAAGTATCCAAAACCAAAGGAGTTACAAAATTTTGCCACTTTGCATTTTAGCTCACCGCCCCAGATTGCCCCGGGATTTCTATTCCCCCACCCAGGTATCCTGCCGCAGGGAGGCTTCAATAAAAGGATCCAAGTCCCCATCCATTACCCCACCCACATCGGTGGTTTCGTGGTTGGTACGCAGATCCTTCACCATTTGGTAGGGCTGGAAAACATAGTTGCGAATCTGGTTCCCCCAGGCCGCTTCCACCATGTCCCCCCGGATCTCTGCAATCTCCTTGGCCCGTTGCTCCTGGGCAATGATCAGCAGTTTCGCCTTGAGAATCGCTAGGGCTTTTTCTTTGTTTTGTACTTGCGATCGCTCCTGGGTACAACGCACCGCCACCCCCGTCGGAATATGGACAATGCGCACCGCCGTTTCGACTTTATTCACGTTTTGTCCGCCCTTACCACCGGCCCGGGACGTGCTGATTTCGAGGTCTTTTTCGGGAATATCGACCTTGACGGCATCGTCTCCCAGAAGGGGCATCACCTCCACCCCTGCAAAACTGGTTTGCCGTTTACCATTGGCATTAAAAGGGGAAATTCGCACGAGGCGATGGGTTCCCTTTTCGTGTTTTAGGTAACCAAAGGCATAGCGCCCTTCCACTTCCAGGGTGGCGGATTTTAAGCCCGCTTCATCTCCCTCGGAAATTTCCGCCAGACGGATTTTATAACCCTGTTTTTCGCTCCACCGGGTGTACATGCGCAGTAACATTTCCGCCCAGTCCTGGGCATCGGTGCCCCCAGCGCCGGCATTGATTGTCAGCACCGCCCCAAAGGCATCATATTCCCCAGAGAGCATCTGCTGCAGTTCCCAGCGGTTGAGTTCTTTCTGGAGTTGATCGAGGTTTTCAAAGGCTTCTGTCAGGAGCGCAGGATCTTCGTCTTCGACTAACAATTCGGCGATCGCCTGGGCATCTTCGAGCTGGGCTTGCCACTGATGATATTGTTCAACGGTCGCTTTAAGTTCCGTGAGTTCTTGGAGAATACCCTGGGCCGTTGATTGATCATTCCAAAACTCCGGTTGGGCTGCCTGTTGTTCTAGGTCAAAAATTTTTGCGTCTAAAGTTTTTAGGTCAAAGATAGTCCTGGGTTTTCCCCAGGTGCGCTTGGATCGTTTCGAGGGAACGTTTTAAGTCCGTTAATTCCAGCATAGATAGTCACTATTCCATTCACGAAAGTTGTGCATAGTACCCAGGGGAGTGATTATAGCGAAATCTTTTTCCGCACAGAACAAGCCCCTCAAATTTCTGGGACGATTCGTTAGAATAAAACCACTCCCACGGCCGGGAAAAGTTGTCAAGAATACTCCAAAATGATAGAGTCTGCTGGATAATTGCCACTGGGTCACATTAAACGGTCGAGATGAACCCCGTTAACCATTATATTTGGAACGTACTACCCTTCCCGTTGTCTGGAAGGTTCCGGTGCTATTTCTCCCCTAAAAACTCCCCAAGATTTTTGTGTTTTCTCTGTTCCCACTAAGGCATCGCCATTACTTTAGATCATATGAGTATCGATTCTATCCGCCTACGCAACGAATTCATCAACACCCAAGTCATCACCCGTAACCGGGGTACTCGTCTCGGAGTCGTTAAAGATGTATTAGTGGACATTGATCGCCGTGAAGTTGTCTCCTTAGGGCTGCGGGATAGCGTTTTCTCCGTCTCTGGCATGCCCAAATATATGTACCTAGATGCGATTACTAAAACCGGTGACGTCATCCTTGTAGAAAATGAAGATGTGCTGGCCGATGTGGACGTGGAAGCCTATAGTCCTCTGATCAACAGCGAGGTAATCACCGAAGCGGGAGAACCCCTCGGCCGAGTACGAGATTTTCAATTTGACCTGGAAAGTGGGGCCGTTTCTTCAATTATCATTGCCTCCATTGGTTTACCGCAAATTCCCGAACAGGTCATCAGTACCTATGAACTCCCCATTGAAGAGGTCGTTAGCAGTGGCCCGAACCGCCTCATCGTTTTTGAAGGAGCCGAGGAGCGACTCAGCCAGATCACTGTGGGCTTCCTCGAAAGATTAGGTATTGGTCGTCCCCCCTGGGAGCGGGAACGGGAGGACATTTACTATGCCCCCACGGCGCGCCCCGAGAACCAACTGGGTACTGGGGTTCCTCTCCAGCAACCGATTTCCCGTCCCGTAGAAGCCCGGCAACCCCTCAATAATTGGGAAGATGAATGGGAAGAAGAGGCGATCGCCCCACCCCCACCCCAACGGCAGCAGGCCCGCGCCATGAGCTATGACGACTACGATGAGGGCAGCAACTGGGGTGATGACAGTGACTATGAATACGAAGAGCCAGCCCCCAGCTATCGCCAAGAGGTTACAGGGGATGTTTGGGATGACGACACTGTCGATGAATATCAACCCCCTGCCGTTAATATCCCCGAGAAGAAGAAAGAATACGAATATGAGGAGGAATCTGGATACTAGTTCCCAATTTCTCACGATTCCTTAGTCAACCGTAGTTTTTCTTGGGCTACGGTTTTTTTCATGTCCATGCGGTCAAACCCCTGTTGAGGCTAAAGCAAAAAAGGCTATAAGTAAAACTTATTTCTACGAGAGGTTAAATTAAACAATTAACCCCTACGACTTGTGGCGGATCAACGTAACGATTTGTTAAGCTAAGACCAGCAAGCACTTTTATCTTCTTCACATAGGTACCCATCATGGACGACAAGAAATTTGGTTTCACCGCTTCCGCCGAAAACCTCAACGGCCGTATGGCAATGATCGGTTTCGTTGCAGCAATCATCCTCGAAGTTGCAACTGGTCAAGGGGTGCTCCACTTCTTCGGTCTTCTCTAAGTTTTTCATTAACCTTTCATTTCAGTTTTCATTGTCAATCTCTAAGGGCTGGATACTATACATTAGTATTCAGCTTTTTTCTTAGGTTTATGGTGCATCTGCTGCGAGCCCTTTGTGTGGGAATTCTAGTTGGGATTAACTTTTTTGGGTTGCCAGCCCATGGGGAAACCTGTCGTACCGATGGGGAACACCAAATTTGTCTTGTTTCCTTAAAACGTAGTGCTAAGTATTATTGGGAATATCGGGCAGTGTTACGGATCGATGGTAAGAAATTGCCCATGCAAAAGTTTGATTGTCTCCATGACTTAGATTTAGCAAATTATCAGCGAAAATTTGTTTGTAGCATTGTTCCTAGGCGTTAGATTAAAGAATTGTTTTTTTTGCTTTAAAAGCATCTGGATTACAAAATTCTCTGTTTAATTCAACATCTGGAATAGGACAGAATTCTCACTATCGAGAGATGTTTAACTCCAACGTTTGGCAGATGATTTTTTGTGATATTTCTTTATACCATGGGGCCATAGATTGGACATTTTTCCCTAGAGACTAATGTTCTCTCTTTACTGCAAGATAGGAGGTATTTCAGGTTTTATGGATACCCAAAATATTTCGATCCCCACAGATTTAGCACCTGATGACATTAGTAGTGGAGAGGAGCTCATTCCGGCAGAAGTGGCCGCAAGGCAAGCACGAGAAGGTGAATTTACACCACAGCCCGAAGTGCCGGTGGATAAAGTCAGTGGCAAGACAACGGCCGGTTACACTGTTAGCGAACAGGGCCTTGTGAATAACTATGCGGTGACACCAAAGGTTTACGAAGAGCAGCGATCTCTCGCCGAAAAGCGACGCGACTACACCATGCTAGGTATTATTGCTTTAGTGGTATTGCTACTATTTATCAGTGGGGCGATCGCCATTAATTTGACAGCCTAGAATCTGTGATTATTCCGCATGGATCGGGGGAGATTTCCTCGGCATTTTTGAAGTAATTGCTTTGATGAATAACTATGTCATACGGGGGGGAGACTCCCTTATTTTTTTGAACTTTTGCGCGATAGAGATTGGTCTCGGACACTTTCCGGTACAATTTGCCTGAAGACGCCATCCATAACCCCCTACTTTGCTATGAAAGACCGCCTCAGCCTGTGCATGATCGTTAAAAATGAAGCAGATACCCTGAGGGATTGTCTCAAAGGGGTGCAGGATGTAGTGGGAGAAATCGTCGTTTTGGATACGGGGTCGACCGACGACACAGTGGCGATCGCCAAGGAATTTGGAGCAACGGTGGGGCATTTTGACTGGAATCAAGATTTTGCGGCGGCCCGGAATGAAGCCCTCAAGTTAGTGACTAGGGAGTGGGTGCTGGTCTTGGATGCCGATGAAAAACTAAACGCGAAGGCTATTCCCGCCATTGAAGAGGCGATCGCTGATCCGGAGACCTTAGTCGTTAATTTATTACGTTACGAAATTGGGGCGAGCCAATCCCCTTATTCCCTCGTGTCTCGTCTGTTCCGCCGTCACCCGTCCCTAGACTTTTCTCGGCCCTACCACGCGATGATCGATGACAGTGTCGAGGCATTGTTAGCCACAGAACCCCGCTGGCAGATCAAGGAATTACCCCAGGTGGCGATTTTCCATACAGGTTACCAACGGGCGGCGATCGCCAAACTCGAAAAAAGCACCCGGGCAAAATTGGCGATGGAAAGCTACCACCAAAACCATCCCAATGATCCCTATGTCTGTAGCAAATTGGGCGGCATTTACCTGGGAGAAGGTCTACCGAAACAAGCCCTCAAAATTCTGAAGCAGGGTTTGAAATACAGCACCAATGAAAGCGCCCACCTCCGCTACGAACTGCATTACCATCTGGGGAACGCTTTCCGCCAAAACCACGAACCCGACAAAGCAATCAAGCATTACCAAATCGCTAGCGAACAGCCCATCCAAGAAAAACTAAAAATCGGTGCCTACCATAATCTCGGTGCCCTCCTCCAGACCCTCGGGAAAGCTGGGGCGGCGATCGCCTTTCACCAAAAAAGCTTGCAAATTGACCCGACCTTTGCCCCCGGTTATTACAACCTTGGTCTCGCCTACAAGGCCCTAGGGCGTCCGGGAGAAGCCATCGATGCCTACGAGAAAGCCTTAAAATTCGACCCTCTTAACCCCTGGGCCCATCAAAATCTCGCTGCCCTCCTGTTCCGCCTGGGTCAAACCGCCGAAAGTCTGAAATTCTTTAAACAGGCGATCGCCCTCCACGAAAGCCAAAATCCCGCCGAAGCCCAACGCCTAAAAGTAAAATTGGCCCAGCTGACCCAACAGCCCCTCTAAATTTTTCTGGAGAGGGCCACACCAGATCCGTGGGAAAAATGTAGTAGAATATATTTCCGCAAAAGCGCCAACATAGCTCAGTTGGTAGAGCAACGCATTCGTAATGCGTAGGTCGTGGGTTCAAGTCCCATTGTTGGCTTTCGGTGTACTCTTCAAATTTTAAAATGCACGTCCCGCAAAACCTTGTTCCAGTTAGAACGATTTGCAGCAGACTACTTTTTTGGACAGATGGTAAAGCGCAACACATTTGTCCCGGAACAATT
The DNA here is from genome assembly GCA_035284725.1 of Synechococcus sp. Lineage (GTDB taxonomy): Bacteria > Cyanobacteriota > Cyanobacteriia > Cyanobacteriales > MRBY01 > MRBY01. The sequence goes on along the minus strand of JAYKIK010000005.1, from coordinate 2,649 downwards.
TTTGGTAAATCCCCATCAGAACGGCGAAATATCCCCATGGGATGATCCCTAACGTGATGGAGTAAATGTTCCGGATGTCCCCGTTGTAAAATAAAACCTTATTGCTGTGGTGTCCCCCTCCCCTGGACTTGCCATGGGCTTAAAACTCTCATTGTCTGTTCCCGTCGTGGGATCAAGATGTACAACATAATCAGTACCGTTACCGTGTCAAAGCAAACCTTGACGAACACTATGAAATTTTTCAACCGTTTGATTCCACTCGCTAGCCTGGCAATGGGATGTTCCTTGGCAATGATGTCGCCGGTTACCGCCCAACCGGAAGCAATCCAGGACAATGGCGGTGAACTGCGTCCTCTCCAAAGCAGCATTCTCAGTATGGCTGGTGCTTCTAAGGTAATGGATGAGGCGATCGCCGCAATTTCTGCGAAAGATTACGAAGTTGCCGTGACAAAACTCCAGGAAGCCCGCCAAGTTTATAACCAGCTTTCCAACTTCCACCTGGATCTGGCTAACAGTTTCCAAGGTTTAGATAACGCTGTCTACGATACAGAGCGTCGTTCGGCGATCGCCGCTGGGGAAATGCGTGATACTGCCACCTATCGCTTGGCCCTAGTGCACCGTGTCCAAGAAAAACCTGAATTAGCTGTCCCACTGCTGATTCAAGTAATCCGTTCCCAGAGTCCCACCAGCGACCTTGGCGAAAAAGCCTACCAGCAACTCTTAGAAATTGGCTTTGTGAACAGGGAATTCACTCGACCGACCTTCTAAAAAATTCAGATGGAACGATAGATCGCCGCCTAAATAAGGCCTTGTCTATGCCTTGCCGATTTAGGGGCGATCGCCTTAGGGGAAAATATTTCGAGTGAAATTTAAGTGCCAAGTACCGCAATATAACCACTTTCGATTCCCTGGAGGAGCTTATCCAAGGATTGGTACAGGGCATCACTCATGGGAGTTTGCCAGAGCCATTGATTAATCACCGTGGCATCTTGCATGGTTAGGGTACCCGAGGAAAAGACGTGGTCAATGGTTTCTAATAGGGGATTCATGGGTTAGTCCTCCATACTCCTTTGTTGGCTTTGCTACCCTATTCCCTAAAAAATTGGCAACTTAGCAGCAATTTCCTTGGATGCAATCTGAATTTAGGTGGTCAATACACTCAAATAATTATCAAGGACAAATAGGGGCAGCAAGCGGATAACCCTGGAAATTCTCTACATTTCTCATTGGATCTTTATCCTTCTTAAATATTTTTGTTGCGAACAGTATGGTGAAGCAGATTATTTTTTACAGTAAGCCCGGTTGCCATCTCTGCGAAGGTCTGGAAGAAAAGTTAGCCCAGGTGGCCAAAGTCCAATTTCAACTAGAGATGCGTGATATTACGACCAATCCTGATTGGTTTGCCCGGTACCAATATGAAATTCCAGTGCTGTGTGTACTGGAAGATGGGCAGGAGAAGGAATTACCCCGTTTCTCGCCCCGCATGGCCGTGGCCAAACTCGAGGAAAAATTAATACAATATTTGGGCTGAAAATCATCAGTTGATTTTTTGCAAGACTCATCATGTACTTTTGCTTAGTTTACTTGATGCAAATTTCTCTAATAATGTTTGACTGGGATGATTTGCTAAAGAAACTAGCTTGTTAGCTAAAGCAATAGGAACAATTGAATCATCGTACATATCACATTTGAGCTTTTGAATATTTTTGAGAATAACATCTATATTTTGAAAGTTATTTTTTTGAGGATTTAAGATAATATCTTTACTTTCTGTAGGTATAGACAAAACAATAATTTGATCATCTAGAGAATGAAAAATGATTTTCCCGCTGTAGTATGAAGTACTGCCATAATGCATTATTTTAGAGTCGCCTGGAAGAATGTAGTGATAAATATAATCATTACTCAAAATTAGATATTTTCCTTTTTCTAAAATTACTTTACCTTCATGAGGAATACAGATTGCTTGAGCATGATCTACAAATGGACCACTTTTCTCTATACCAACAAAATTCAAAGTCTCATTTTTATTTAAAAAATTACATAGTTCTCTCAGTGGTTTGTGCATATTTGCTGTCTGACCAGAAAAACTTAATGGACCATCTGCAATAAATAAAAACTTACTAAGCTTTTCCTTTGCATATTTTAGTAAATAACGGATACTATAAACAATTATGATTTGCTCAATTAGCCTTAGTACATAACCAAGAATGCCGGATGCACCAAACTCTTCATCTACAGCTTCATGTAATCTAAAAATATCAGTTAAATATATCAATCCATCAGTTGTTTCAAATGTATATTCGGGGGTCATATCATTTACATTCAAAATGACTTCTTTGCCATCAATGGGACTGTTTCCTAGCTTATAAGTAGAAAGCGACTTGGTTTTATACTTCTCAAAAATCAGCCAAGATAATATCTCCATAAAACTAAAGTCACCTCTAGGCTTCATGAAAAAGTTATAAATTTCTCTTCTGATTGAGTCCGCAAGAGATATTTGTTTTCGAGAAATTATATTTTTGATAGGTAAGACTAGTTTAAATCTTTGAAGATTATGAAGCTTATCCATATCTTCAGGAAAAATGAATGGCTTTTCTGATAAAGAATTCAAGTCTTGAACTTCAATTAACAGTGCTCCAAATTGAA
>JAYKIK010000004.1:0-5403 GCA_035284725.1 Synechococcus sp. | reverse complement strand
CGCCACCAAACTTCACCTCATCCCCGTAGATCGTAAAATCCTGTTCGACTTCTAGCCACAGTTCCGTATCTGCTAAACGCAGGCGATCGCCCACCGTAGGGCCATAGGTTTCTGCATAGGCACGGCGTGACATCCGGTAACTCATGGGGACTCCTTAGGGGTTCGTTGAGGGTTTAATCAAATTCTCAGTTCAGATTACCCCATCGCGAAAGCCTTGAACCGTAGCTGAGACAACTTGTTAGCTAAGTCGCGAAAGCCCCGCGCTCTACCACAGGTGAGCGTCGGATACTTCACAAGTGCGGCTTAGAACTGCAGCAAACACCCAGGGCATTGATTGAGGCCGACATAGAGGCGATCGCCTTTTCGTTAGGGGATGATATTGTCCTGCCGGAAAATATTGTCGATAATGACTTCATGTTCATCGTTAGCCGCATTGCGATAGATTGGGTGAAAATCGGCCATACTGTTTTCCCTGCCATTGCGTAGGTAAATGCCCGGCGTTGCCCCCTCATGGATAAACCAGAGGTTATCATTGCCATCCCCATGGGTATCATGCAGATCCCAGAACGTGGCGGCGACCCAGGATTCATTCCGGTTATCCGTTGTACAGGCGAAGGTAGGATTTTCGACCGCAAAATCAAAGCCGGCACTGGGGGCGGTGTTCCGGGGGGTCTGGGCCCAGAAAACCATAAAATTAGCAAACCCTTCCACCAGCGCTAAGCCTGGAGTGTAGCAGCTCCCTAAACTGTGGGAACCCCCAGAATTGGGTGGTAAATTATTATTCCAAAATTCATAGTTAATTTGGTGGGCCAGCTCATGCTGCATTACCCCATTACGGCTAGCATGGGCAGGAATAAGCCAAATCCGTCCATCCCGACTGGCACAACTCCAGGGAATGCCGTCCCCGGCACCACAGTCATAGCTTGTGTTGGGGAAGAAAACCCTAATGGAGTCGTCCCGGAGGGGATTAATTTCTCCGGTCCAGTACAATTTTGACCAGAGGTGCATCCCCTCGTGATAAATTTCGCCCAGACCCCGCACAGCCCCCCCAGAGGTATCCGCATACCAACTGCCTTCATTGTGATTTAAAGGAACACTGCTACGTTCTGGCCCGACCCAACGATAGGTGTCACCGCTAGACGATTGGGGCGTGAAGAAACGATTGAAGGCCACATACTGGAACTTGACCCGACCGGACTCTTGGGGGAAGGACAATTGCCATCTGCCATCACTTTGAATCCAATCCTCGGCAACCTTTACCCAGTTACTACCCCGCCGTCGCCAAGCCCGTACCCGCCAACCAAAAGCAGAGTGCAGATTATTATCCATGCCTTTCCAAGAAAAACGTCCCTGGGCCCGCACGGCAGACTGGGCGATTTGGGTCGACTCCGGGGGCAATGGGAGGCTATCCATGGCATGGGCTTTTAGCCGTTCAAGGGGCGTTTGGAGGTTGAGATTAGGATTTTCAAGCCTCAGGGAGGGCCGCAAGATCCTCGGATCAATTTGCTGTTCACCGACTCCCGAACTGGTGGGGATTTTGAAAACACCTTCTGGATTAATCCGGAGCAGGTCTTCCATGGCTGGTGCTTTGATGTCTGGGGCACGGCGTAGAACGCCAGTATCTTCCCGGGAGATAAAGGATGCCCCTAGGCCTGGCTCTTCTACATCTGGGCGTAAAAATAGGTCTTCATAGCTGGCAACTTGATATCTACCCCCTTGAACTAAAAAATAAACATCTACGGTATGGCGACCGGCCAGCACCTCTTGTTCACTGAATAAATCCAACTGAAAATTGATTTGCCATTTCCCGTCCTGGAAAATTGCCCCATTGTATTCGACGGGGATAGATTCGCCGGGTTTAAGGATCGTTTGACGGGCCGTAATGTCAAAGGAAAAGGATTCGGTTTTTATGGGGGAAAATCGCAGCAAGAGGGGATATTCTGTGACGTTTTCTAGGATGAAAGTCCCTCTAATTTGACGGGCTGAACCCTCGGAGGCTATTTCTTGGCCAACGGTCATTACTCCCCTTGGTTGGTAAGCATTAGCTACTAGGGGAAATCCGGTGAATAATGCTGCGGCTAAGGTAATGAGGGAAAGAAATCGATGGCGAATCATCATCGCGGGGGCCTCCACTCTCTTGGTGTAGATATGAAAAACTTGAGATTGGGAAAGGTCAGGATTATTTCATAGAATTCCCAGTCTTTTTTACTATTACATGGCTTTTTTAAAAAACGATAATTCTTTAGGAAAAATCAACATCTAGACAATTTTTATCCTGATTACGGCAGGGGGGATTTCGAAAAAAATGTAGATTTTTGTGAAGTATCCATGGGCCCTTTGTACTTTGTCTGGATGGGTGGCTGGCGGTTATAGGGCGCTCACCAGGGAGTGGCTCTTTGGTGCTGATTTTTTACGGCTGGGAATTTCAGTCACCCTAAATCGTCAAGTCGCGCTAGGTTAAAAATAAATTGTAAATTTACACATCCATTACAAGGGCGACTTCCACTCATGCAACCCACTTGTCCGATTCCCCTCCAGCAGTATCCCCAGGTGTTGTTAGCCCATGGGGGGGGGGGTAAATTGATGCAGAATTTGATCGATGGGATGTTTGCGATCACCTTTGGGAAAGATTGCACGGGCCATGATGCGGCGACTTTCCCGATGCCGGCGGGGGAACTGGCCTTGACGACGGATTCCTATGTGGTGCAACCGCTCTTTTTTCTAGGGGGAGACATTGGCAAATTGGCTATTTATGGCACGGTAAACGACTTGGCGATGGCGGGGGCGCGTCCGTTGTATTTGAGTGTGGGCTTGATTTTGGAGGAAGGTTTACCCTTAGAAACCCTCTGGCGAATAGTGACTTCGATGCAGCAGGCGGCGCAGGAGGTGGATATCCAAATCGTGACCGGGGATACGAAGGTGGTGGAACGGGGAAAAGGGGACGGCATTTTTATTAATACGTCGGGTGTTGGGGTAATTGAATCGGGGCTGAAGATTCAACCAAAGACGATCGCCCCTGGGGATGTGATTTTAGTCAGTGGGGACTTGGGTCGCCATGGGATTGCGATCATGGCCCAGCGGGAGGGGTTGGCGTTTGAGACGACCATCGAAAGTGATTGTGCGCCCTTGGTGAATCCGGTGCAGGATTTATTATCTGCGGGGATTGAGGTGCATTGTCTGCGGGATGTGACGCGGGGCGGGTTAGCCAGTGTGTTGAATGAGTTGGCGATCGCCTCTGGTTTCAAAATGGAAGTGATCGAGCGGGACATTCCGGTGCGGGAGGATGTGCGGGGAGCCTGTGAAATTTTGGGGTTTGATCCGTTGTACGTGGCGAATGAGGGGCGATTTGTGGCGTTTGTGCCGCCCCAGCAAGCGGACAAAAGTTTAGAAATTTTGCGATCGCACCAAGCCAACGCCCAGATCATCGGTCAGGTCACAACCCCTTTATCCCCCGATGATATTGCCCCCGTCACCTTAAAAAATACCTTTGGTATTGCGCGGATTTTAGACCGTTTAAGCGGCGAACAGTTGCCCCGTATTTGTTAGGAAATCATTAATAAATTTATCGATTAGCTTAATATCAAATTAAGCAACATAAACATTGTTTTTCTGGCAAATTTAATGGCAAACATTCAAGAATTGTTACATCATTTTTCGGATAGAAAATTTCACCACTTAGGATGTAATTGTAAGCCAATGAATATTTTGAAAAGTCTTTTGGGGTCTAGGGCAAAACCTTAAGATTTTCTATAAAAAAAGTGGGTCTTTTGCCGTTTCGGAAAAGGCTAGATTAGATTAATTTTGAGGATTGTTGACCTCTCCCTAGGCTGTCATTTTAACGTTGCAACGGGCGATCGCCCCCATTGTTTCTGCCGTAGTTTCAGGAAATTACCATGCCCACAACCCATGCTGTCCCTGTCGATAAACGTTTTTGGGTGCTAGAAGTCACCATGAAGCGGAATCAGTATCGCCAAGATACGCTGATCGAGGTGTTGCATAAGGCGCAGGAGGTGTTTGGCTATCTCGAAGATGAGGTACTCGAATATGTGGCGCGGGGGTTAAAGCTGCCCCTCAGTCGGGTGTACGGGGTGGCGACGTTTTACCATTTATTTTCGCTGAAACCGAAGGGGAAACATACCTGTGTCGTCTGTTTGGGGACGGCGTGCTACGTGAAAGGCTCCCAACAACTCCTCGACAAAATTGATGAAACCCTCCACATTAAGCCGGGGGAAACAACGCCGGATGATCAGATTTCGCTGGTGACGGCGCGTTGTATTGGAGCCTGCGGTATTGCGCCAGCGGTGGTTTATGACGATGAAGTGTGCGGGAAACAGAACGCCGATCAGGTGATGGCGAGGCTGAAGCAGTTATCTGAGGGGAGTTGACAGGCATCAGTGCTCAGAGATTAGACATCCAAATTTCGATGTTTTAGTTGTAGTCAGGATTTGCGGGAAAGATGACGGATTTAGCGGAATTATTTGAAATTGCAGAAGCGGAACAGGACAGCCACACAAAAATTCAGATTCGCTGTTGTACGGCGGCGGGTTGTATGTCCTCCGGCAGTTTGGCGGTGAAGGAGGAACTGGAAAAACAGATTAAGGAAAAAAATTTGGGCGATCGCCTAGAGGTGGTTCCCGTCGGGTGCATGAAACTCTGTGGCTTTGCGCCGTTGGTGGATGTGAGCGATGAGACTTGTTTCCAGCAGGTCGCCCCAGAAACGGCAGGGGAAATTGTTGCGGCGGCCATTGGAGACACCCCCTCGCCTAAGCTAGAAATTTGCGATCGCCAAGCGCCATTTTTTACGTTACAAAAACCCGTGGTGCTGGAAAATAGCGGCAAGATTGACCCCGAACGAATCGAGGCATACATCGCACGGGGCGGCTATCGGCAACTGTACCAAGTGCTCGAAGATCTGACCCCGATGGCGGTGGTGGAGGAAATCACCCAGAGCGGGCTACGGGGGCGCGGTGGCGGCGGCTATCCCACGGGGTTGAAATGGGCAACCGTCGCGAAAATGCCGGGGGATCAAAAATATGTCGTCTGTAATGCCGACGAAGGGGATCCGGGGGCATTTATGGATCGCGCTGTCCTCGAAAGTGATCCCCACCGCGTCCTCGAAGGGATGGCGATCGCCGGCTATGCCGTGGGCGCAAACCACGGTTACATTTACATCCGTGCCGAATATCCCCTCGCGATCCAACGCCTCGAAAAAGCAATCAAACAAGCCAAAAGTAAGGGTTTACTCGGTAGCCAGATTCTTAATTCCCCCTTCAATTTCACCATCGACATCCGCATTGGCGCAGGGGCATTCGTTTGTGGCGAAGAAACCGCCCTAATCGCCTCCATCGAGGGCAAACGGGGAACCCCCAGACCCAGACCCCCCTACCCCGCCCAGTCCGGACT
>JAYKIK010000003.1:0-16904 GCA_035284725.1 Synechococcus sp. | reverse complement strand
GCCCTCCTCAAAGCCTGGCGACTGGCAAATATGGGTCAAGATTGTCTCCTGCTGATGGTGGGAGATGGGCCCTTAAAAGCATCCCTCGAACCTCTCTATGGTGCAGATCAGGGGGTGCTCTGGTTGGGCTTCGTGGGAGATGAAAAGCAACGCATTGATCTGCTGCGGGCGGCGGATGTGTTTGTTCTGCCATCTTTGGTGGAAGGGTTATCCCTCTCTCTCCTAGAGGCGATGGCCTGTGGTTTGGCCTGCATTGCGACGGATGCGGGGGCCGATGGAGAAGTGTTAAACCAAGGAACTGGGATCGTGCTTGATACCCAGGGGGTTACGGGACAACTGAAGACCCTCCTGCCATTGCTGCGGGATCAGCCGGAGTGGGTCACGATTCTGGGTCACAAAGCTAGGCAGCGGGTGTTAGAACGCTACACCCTCCACAATAACATCAGCCAACTGGAGCAAACTTACCAGAGCCTCTGTGCTAATCCCACGGAACTGCATTATGCGCCGCCGACCCCAGTCCAGAGTTATCCCTAAAATCTAAAGGTTTACCATGGAAGTCAAAGTTCTTTAGTTTTGAGGCGATCGCCTTTAGTTTGACGATGGATTTAGACCTCGATCAGCAGCTACAAATTCTCATTGACCAGGCCCCCCAGGACGGCACCATGCCCCAGATTATGGCCCAGGCGATCGCCCCTGTCCTAAAAACCATTGCCCAGCAATTAGAGCATCAAGAATATTATGTATGTCAGTCTGCGGCAGGGGACTGGTTAATGACGACCCTTGCCCACCGGGAACATCATCCCCAGGAGACAAAAACGGTTATTTATTGCTTTGTTAACCTCACCCTCGCCCAACAATATCAGGGAGGCAACTTAGGCTCTGGGTTGACTGCGGTGCCGTTGCCGGTGACCCACATTCTATTTCAGCTTTTTGCCCTCGGCCAGGTTGATAGCCTAATTTTTGTCGAAACCCAAGGGAAGAGGATCGAGATCCAACGCCGGGATTTACAACGGGCGATCCAGAAACAACTCCAAGGCGATCGCCCCCAGGCAAAGAATCAATGGGCTTAGGTCACAACTGAATAACTAGGATAGTTAAACGTCGGTTTTTGCTTCAGTCGGAGTTTCAGGGGCTGTTTCCGTAGTAGAAACTTGCTCGGTTTCCCCTTCCTCTAGGCGCGCCTGCATTGAAACGGTTTTTTCAATTTTTTCCGCTTCTTTCTTAAATTCCTCTTGGAACTCATTGGAAGCATCCTGGAAGCTACGGATCGTTTTGCCGAGGCTCCGGCCAATTTCCGGTAGTTTTTTCGGCCCAAAGATTAAGAGGGCAATGATAAAGATGAGGGCCATTTCTGGCAGACCGATCCCGAAAATATTCATAGATTCCTGAGGCTAGGGTGGGCTTTTGCTGTTTTATTTTACCGTTGCCGGGGTAGATCGCCGGTAGTTTGAACGTAGTTGACCACAGGCCGCGTCCGCTTCTAACCCCTTGGAATAGCGCACACTCACGGCAACCTTGTGATCCTGGAGAATTTGCTTGAACACATTGACCCGCTTTTTCCCGGGCCGCTGGAAAGGGACTTCCTCGATGGGATTGTAGGGAATCAAGTTCACATGGCTCTGGAATCCCTTGAGTTTTGTCGCTAGTTCAGCGGCATGGTCTGGTAAATCATTGACCCCCGCCAGGAGAATGTATTCAAAACTAATCCGTCGCTTGGTAAGTGCCACATATTCGCGGCATTCCTCTAACAGGGTTTCAATGGGGTAGTGTACTGCTGTGGGGATGATCGATTCCCGTAGGGTTTGGTTCGGCGCATGGAGACTGACAGCCAGGGTAATCTGTAGATTTTGTTCCGCTAGGGCAAGAATTTGACCCGGGACGCCGACGGTGGAGACAGTGAGCGATCGCTGGCCAATGCCGATGTCCTGATTCAGTCCCTGCAACGCCTTGAGGACTTGATCGAGGTTGGCTAAGGGTTCCCCCATGCCCATGAACACCACATGGCTGACCCGTTGCTGGAAATCCTCCTGGACGGTGAGCACTTGATCGATAATTTCGTGGGCCTGGAGGTGTCGGGTAAAGCCCCCCTTGCCCGTGGCACAGAAATCGCAGGCCATGGCACAGCCCACCTGGGAGGACACACAGACAGTCAGGCGTTTTTCTGTGGGAATGCCGACGGTTTCGATAATTAAGCCATCATGGAGGCGGAGGAGATATTTACGGGTGCCATCGGGGGCCGTGCGTTGGTGGTGGATGTGCGATCGCCCGACGGGATAATCGGCCATTTGTTCTCGCCAGGTTTTCGGCAAAACAGTAATCTCATCGAGGTGCCGCACGCCTTTCTGGTAGAGCCAATCATAGAGCTGTTTCCCCCGGTAGCGGGGTTGGCCGGTACTTTCAATCCAGTGGGTGAGTTCCGGGAGACTTTTGCCGAGGAGTACATCTTGGGCCATAGTTGCAGGGGAAAAGGCGATCGCCTTTGTTGTCGAAATACCTGTTCTATTGTGGCACAGCGGTTGCGGCTTCTCTCCTCCTGGCATCTGTCGATAGAATGGCCCTAGTGTACCGCGGGAAATATTGTGATTGGTTGGCTATTACTGGGTTTAGGGGCTGTTTATCTTGGAATTTGTGGTTTCCTTTTTCTGAGGCAACGGCGGATGATTTTTGAACCCCATGTCCAAGCTTCCAATCCACTCCCCCCAGAATTGGGTCTTCCCTACGAACGGATCACGATTCCCGTCGGTTCTGGTGAACATCTCATCGGTTGGTGGTTTCCCCCTGCCAATGATGATCAACCTCAAAAAACCCTCCTCCTGCTCCACGGCACCGGCGGCTTAACGGAATTTAATTTCCAGGCGATCGCCCTGTGGCATCAGGCGGGCTATGGGGCCTTGGCGTTTAACTATCGCGGTTTTGGCCAGAGCAGTCCCAGTTTCCCCCATGAAACCCAGATTTACCAAGATGCCCTCGCTGCCTATGACTTTCTGACTCAAACTAAGGGGATTGCACCTGAAAATTTAGTGCTTCATGGCCATTCCCTGGGAGGGGCAGTGGCGATTGAGTTAGCCAATCGATGTCCTGTGCAAGGATTATTCCTCGAAAATACCTTTACCTCTATGTTGGCCGTGGCAATGTCGAATCCCCTATATCGACTGTTTCCCGTCAAATGGCTATTACAAGAACGGTTTGACTCCGCCGCAAAAATTGCTAAGCTCCAACGACCGATTTTTATCTGCTATGGCGATTTGGATGGTACGGTGCCCAAAGGGATGGGGAAAAAACTCTGGGCGATCGCCAAGGATCCGAAAAAATTCGTCAGTGTTCCTGATGCGGATCACATTAACCTGGCTGCCGTGGCCCCCACAGTTCTCCAGCAGGGCATTACCTGGCTAGAGAGTTTCCCGAGCACCGATGAAAATTTCTAAAAAACGGGACTGGCCGGATTCGAACCGGCGACCTAGCGCTTCAGATTGGTGTGGGTTTCCCCGACTCTCTGGACTATCTCTTCACCCTAGAAATGTTTGAAAACATTAATTCCTTAGGTGGTGGCCGTTATGCTGGGTTGGTGAAAGTCTTGGTAATTGGTAAAAACCTTAAAAGACCTTCCTGGAAAACTGGCCTCAAAACCAACCTGCTAGTCTCTGCACCTTCCTCCGGCGAGGCACCGGTAGGCTTGGCTCAGGGTTACCCTATGCTGCGAAATATTTTAAGCAAAAAACTTTCCGTGCACTTAGGCTTCCTTGAATTAGACCACATTCAGCCATGGCGTTTCCGAACCATGCTGCCCGAAAATTTCAGGAGGCGCTTGCTCTATCCTACTGAGCCACAGCCCCAATAAAGCGCCCAAATTATAACACAGCTTTTTTCGGATCCTAGCCAGCCACCTGAGTCCGGATCAGCTGTACCGCTTCCCACAGATTGGCCACGATAAAGTCGGGCTGATGGGCTTCTAATAATTGGCGATCGCGAATCCCTGACAACACCGTCACCACGGGAATATTCTGACTCTGGGCGGCGCGAATATCAGCTTCCGTATCCCCCACCATCCAAGTGGGTTCCTTGGGGGGGAGTTGGGCGAGGGTTTCCCCCAGGAGGATGGGCTTCTGGTCCACATCCTGCTGCCGTTCAGCTTGATCGGGAATACAAAAACGGCGATCGCCCGGAAAAATTTCCTGTAAAGCGGGCTGTAATTCCAGGGCTTTGTTTAATTCCCTTTCCCGACGCATGGTAACGGTCATTACCTCCCAACCCCAGTTTTTGGCCGCTGTTAGGGCTTCTAAAGACCCTTCAATCAGACGATCATGCACCATATTTTCGAGGCGGTGGGCGTGGCGATCGCGTAGTTGTTTAAAGGCCAGCAGTTGGGCTTCTTCCAGACCAGACCGCAGACCAATTTCATTCTGGGATACCTTTTGTCGTTTCAAGGCCCAAAATTCTGTCTTTGTTAGGGGAGTGATGGGCTGACCAGGGGCCGCCAGTTGCGTTAAACGCCAGCGGTAGACCTGGTAATAACGTTCCGACAAATCCACCACGACCCCATCAAAATCGGAAATCAGACGCACCATCTTAATCTAGATCCCTCCCACAAACCGTTGGGGACTAAGGATATTGTGGGGATCAAATTGGTTTTTGAGCTTCCGCATCAGGGGTAAAGCGTCCCCGGGATAACCCCAGGGTTCAAATTGTTGTTTTAAAGCGTAAGGCCCTTGCAGAACTGTTAAAAAGCCGTGGTTTTCTTGGCAAAATTGTCGCAATTCTCGAAATTGGCGCAAAAATTTCCCGTGGGGAAACGCAATTAATCCCAAACCACTCTTGCTATGGATGCGGGCGATCGCCTGGTTTTCTGTCAACTCAGCCACCCGGGCCAGGAGATCCAAACCACGACTCGGCAAAATGCCCACCTTACAAACCACAGGACAACGGTGGAGAGTTTCCTGAACCTTTTCTGTGGGGTCCCCATCAAAGGCGATCGCCTGTAAATTTAAAGCAGCTCCCATCTGTGTCAATCGTTCCCGTTGGGCGATGATACTCTCCTGGATACCTTCAAAACGCACCAATAGACTATAACCAGTCCCTAAATTTAATTTTTCCAACAAAGAGGGCGAAAAAATATCTAGCACCATAGGGGTGAGTACTGAATGGTGGATTCGCTGTTGTAGCTGACGAATTTGATGCCGCTCTCCGGTGAACCGCAAAGTAATTCCCTGTTTCTGGATTGGATAAAGGCGAAAAGTCAACTCCACAATGGTTGCCAGACTACCGTAGGAACCCGTCAAGAGTTTCATCAGGTCATAGCCCGCCACATTCTTCACAACCTTACCCCCAGCCTTAGCAAACGTGCCATCTGCCCGGAGGATTGTGATTCCTAAAAGCAGATCCCGAACTCCCCCATACCGTTGCCGGAGACTACCCGTATCTGCCGTCGCGACGATGCCCCCGAGGGTTGCCTGGTCAGGGAAAGCTGGATCAAGGGGAAGATATTGTTGATAGGGCTTGAGATGGGCTTGGAGAGCGGCAAAGGTGAGACCTGCTTCCACGGTAATCGTCAAATCATCAACGGCATGGTCAACGATGTGATTCAGATTTTGGGTACTGATGAGCCAATCCACTTTGGATGTTAGGCCACCCCAGGCGAGCTTACTGCCATTACCACAGGGGATCACCGTTGCTTTTTCCCGTTGGGCGGTGTGAAAAATTTCCTGGAGCGCCTCCCGGGAACGAGGAATTAAAATGGCTTCCGGGGGTTGGCGGCTGATCTGCTCCATTTGCCCATGCCAGTGGGGGTGACAATATTGCCACGTCTTGAGGTCGATATTTTGGAGACTGGGCTCAACCACCAACGTCATCGTTTATTGTTCTGAGGTTAAGGCGATCGCCTCTACCTTTGCTTTGTTGTCTTCTACTTCAGTAATGGCCCAGCGGAGGACTTCTTCGCCCCGTTTTTCTAACTCTTTCTCGATTTGTTGGGGCAGCTCAGCGGGATTTTCCTGGAGGTCAATTTCAGCGTTGATAAAGTGGGTTGTCATGGGGCTTTTTAGGTGAAAATTCTGTGTTTTTTATCATACCAAGCAACGGAAACTCCCCGTCTAGTCCCCCAGCATATGCAAACGGTACAGGCTGGCATAAAGACCATTTTGGGCGAGGAGTTCATCGTGGTTGCCGGTTTCGAGAATCTCACCCTGCTTCAGGACAATGATCTTATCCACGTCCCGAATGGTGGAGAGGCGGTGGGCAATGATAATCGCTGTGCGATCTTCGAGGAGTTGCTCTAGGGCCGATTGAATTAAGGCTTCTGTCCCGACATCGAGGCTAGCGGTGGCTTCGTCTAGGACAAGAATTTTCGGATCGCGGATCGCCACCCGGGCAAAGGCGAGGAGTTGTTTTTGTCCCCCAGATAGGTTTGTCCCCCGTTCCCGCAGCACGGTTTGGTAACCCCGGGGCAATTCTTCGATCAGTTGATCCACATTAGTGATTGTTGCTGCTTGCTTGACTGCCTCTGCTGGATACTCTTCCCCGAGGGTAATATTCCGTTGGACATCGCCGGCAAAGAGGAAACTTTCCTGGAGGATCACGCCAATATGCCGCCGTAATTCTTCCTGGGGTAGATCGCGGATATCGATGCCATCGACCAGGATCCGGCCTTCACTCGGATCATAGAGACGGCAGAGTAAGCGAATGATCGAACTTTTACCGGCACCAGTGGGGCCAACAAGGGCAATTTTTTCCCCGGGTTTGATCTTGAAATTGAGATTTTTCAGGACGTATTCCCCAGGTTTATAACCGAAGGAAACATTATCGAAAATGATTTCTCCGGAAGCGGCACTATTGAGATTGACAGCATCTCTTAAATGGGAAGGCTTATCCTGGATTTCAATGGGTTCAGCCATCAGTTCGCTCACCCGTTCAATGGCCGTAAAGCCCGACTGAAACATGGTGAATTTATCGGCAAACTGTCGTAGGGGATTGAATAGCCGTTGGGAATAGAGGATAAAAGCAGAAAGAACCCCAAAACTGAGGGTGTCTTGGAAAATAAACCAACCCCCCAACCACAACACGCCGGCGATCGCCACCAGGGAAATCCACTCTAGGGTGGCGGACACCGCAGAATCATGGAAAATCGTTTTATTAACCGCGATCCGATAACGGTCGTTCACGGTGCGAAACATCTCAGCATTGAGGGCTTCCCGGCGGAATAGTTGTACCACGTTGATCCCGGCGACATTTTCCTGCAACATCGCATTCAGTTGGGACAGTTCTTCCCGGGCTTGGTAGTTGGCCTTACGGTATTGCCCCTGGAAGTAGACAATTAAAAAAGCGACGGGCACCAACATCAGAACCAAAAGGGTCGCTAGCTGCCACTGCAACAAAAAAATCGTGACAATAATCACCGCCAGGGAAATGACATCGTTAATAATGCCAATCGCCCCACTGGCAAACACATCCCCCAAGGCTTCCACATCGTTGGTGAGGCGGGTAACCAGCTTCCCCACGGGCATTCGGTCAAAGAAGCGGGAAGACAAAGAGGTAACGTGATCAAACAAATCCTGGCGCACCCCGGCGGTGATTTCTTGACCCACCTTTTGCACCAGGTATCCTTGGAGAGAGGCAAAGGCCAGGCGGATCAGAATCGTTCCCAACAGAATCCAGATGAGATAGTTAATCCCGTCGGCAATGCTGAGTCCTGTTAAAACACCCCAGACTTTTTCCCCCCGCAGTAGAGAAACCGCCTGACCCACTACTAGGGGCTGTACAGCCCCGGCGATCGCCAAAGGGATCAGCAGAATGATCGAGAGGAGAAGGGTAATCAGATTCTTTTTGGCGTAGGGGAGGAGTTTACCGGCCAGTTGCCAATCACTGTTATTTCTGGGGGAGGATGCGATCGCCATGGAACTTTTTCAAGGAATGCAGACATCTAGTATATCGACTAGGCACCGTAGAGGTGGGCGATCTGGGCATCGCTGACGGTGGCGCTGGGCTGATCGAAGAGGATTTTCCCGGCCTTAAGACCAATGAGGCGATCGCAATGGCTCCGGGCAAATTCTAAAGAGTGGAGACTCACCACCAGGGTTTTTCCTCGAGTTTCGCAGAGGTGCACAAGTAAGTCCATCATCTCCTGGCTCAATTGGGGATCAAGGCTGGCAATGGGTTCATCGGCCAAGATCACCGCTGGATCCTGCACCAATACCCGCGCTAGGGCCACCCGCTGTTTTTGCCCCCCGGAGAGTTCACTGGTTCTGGCAAACAGCTTTTCGGGAATGCCCACCTGTTGCAGAGCCGCTAAAGCCTGGGGGCGATCGCCCGGAACAATCAACGAAAAAGCCGCCTTAGGAAAAGACCAGCGCCCTAAATGCCCGGCATTGACATTGTGAATTACTGCCAAGCTTTCCACGAGGTTAAATTGCTGATAAATGGTACCAATCTGCTGCTGGATCCGTCGCCGCCGTCGGGGAGACAGGGTTGCAAGGGGTTCGCCCCAGGCCAGTAATGCCCCTGCAGTTGGTTGCTGTTGGCTGTTCAGCAAACTCAGTAGGGTACTTTTGCCCGCCCCACTCGCGCCGATCAGTCCGACCTTTTCGCCGGGGTAAATGGCGAAATTGAGATTCGTTAAAGCTGTAACACCGCGAAAATGGCAGGAGAGCGATCGCCCCACAAAAATTGGTTCCACCATCGTTTTGTCTACATCCTGCACCATTGACTGTCGACTCGATTTTTTGGAGATTATTCTGATACTTAAGCGGAGTTTAACCCTGAACCGGGATCAGGACAAAGTAAACCCCGTGTTTGTAAGTCGCTGTCAGTTTTTGGAATCGACGCTAGACTATCTTCAATACTGGATGCCGCTTAAGTAATGTTTTCCTAACATTCACACTCCATCAACCTTGGCGCTTCAATCTTCCTCATCTTCTCAGTCATGATAGGCCGTATTCCCCAGCCCCAGGCTTGAATTTTTAATCTTTACACTGTGTTGTTCTTCATTACTGTTCTAAATTATTAAGTCCCATGAATATTTGGTCAGATACCGTCGTCTTGTCGCGGATGCAATTTGCTCTGACAGCGATTTTCCATATGTTGTGGCCAGTGCTCACCACCGGGATGGCGATCTACCTCGTCATTGTGGAAGGGCTTTGGCTCAAAACAAAAAACCCTGACTACTACCGTCACGCCCGGTTTTGGTCGAAATTGTATGTGTTGAATTTTGGCATTGGGGTCGCTTCGGGTCTGCCGATGGAATTTCAGTTCGGCACCAATTGGGCCCCCTTTTCGGAAGCAGTAGGGGATTTTTTCGGGAGCATCCTCGGCTTTGAGGGAGCAATGGCTTTTATGCTCGAAGCGGGTTTCCTGGGGATCATGCTCTTCGGTTGGGGTAAGGTTCCTGCGGCGATCCACTACATTGCGACGATTATGGTGGCCTTTGGCTCAAATCTCTCGACTTTTTGGATTTTGGTGGCGAATTCCTGGCTCCAAACCCCCGCTGGCGGCGAACTGATCGATGGGAAATTTTTCGTGAATGATTATTTCCAGGCGATTTTGAACCCGTTTATGCTCATCAGTGTTTCCCATATGTTCTTTGCCACCCTGGAAACTTCTTTATTCGTAATCGGTGGGATTAGTGCTTGGTACATCCTTAACCAACGACACACGGAATTTTTTAGCCGCTCTTTTAAAATTGTCCTCGCGGTGGCGATCGCCGTTGCCCCTTTACAGATCTACATTGGCCATCTCAGCGCAGAACAGGTCGCCGCATACCAACCCACCAAGCTCGCCGCCATGGAAGCGAAATGGGAAACATCCCCTGCCGGTGAGCCTGCCCCCTGGAGTTTGGTGGCCCTCCCGAACAATAAAGCTGAGCAAAATGATTGGGAAATCGCGATCCCCAATGGCCTCGGTTACATCCTGGAGTTTAAGAAAAATCTCTCGCAGCCAGTTCTCGGTTTAAGGGAATGGGATCCAGGCGATCGCCCCAAAATGGTTGGCTTAATTTACTATGCCTTCCGGATTATGAGTGCCATCGGTTTTTTCCTAGCCGGCTTGATGGGGATCAGCGTGCTGCAATGGCTCCGGGGTAAGTTTATACCAGAGGCGATCGCCCAACAAAAATGGCTCCTCAGAAGTTGGCTCTTTGCGGCTCCCCTGGGCTATTTAGCCGTTGAATCCGGGTGGATTGTGCGCTGTGTTGGTCGTCAACCCTGGGTGGTCTATGGCCAAATCCGCACCGCTGACGGCGTTTCTAAGTTACCGGCGGGAGAAGTTTTAACCTCGCTCTTGATTTTTACAGGAATTTACAGCGTTCTTTTCGTTTGCGCTCTCTATTTCGGTAGCCGTATTATTCGCCATGGCCCTAATCTCGAATTACCTCTGCCAGGGGAAGTAGTCTCAACAAAACAAGAGTTATCCAGTCCTGAATTTCGTCCTGACCAGCGTCCCACTTAGAATCAATATTTTTTGAAACCATTGTTGCCTTTTGCGTCTTAATCAATATCTATCGCTATGGAAAACCTTGAACATTTTCTCACCCAGGTTTGGTTTGTGATCCTGGCTCTCTTTTTATTCCTCTATGTGATGTTAGATGGTTTTGATTTGGGGGTAGGGATTCTTTCTCTGACCAGCTCTAATGAAGAGCGACGCACCATTTTAATGACGAGCTTAGGTAATATTTGGGATGCCAATGAAACCTGGCTTGTCCTGATGGGTGGGGCTTTATTTGGCGCGTTCCCCCTGGCCTATGGCACCATTCTCAATGCCCTCTATATGCCCATTTTCGGAATGATTTTTGGGTTGATCTTCCGAGCGGTGGCCTTTGAATTTCGGGAACATGCGCGCAATAAAATCTTTTGGAATTATGCTTTTGGGATTGGCAGTTTAATGGCCGCCCTATTTCAAGGGTTTTCCCTGGGAGCCGTGTTAACGGGAATTCCGGTGGATGAAGCGGGACATTTCATCGGTGGGATTTGGGATTGGCTTAACTGGCATTCCCTTTTAGTAGCCCTGACTCTGATCCAAGGCTATGTTTTGATTGGTTCTACTTACCTCATTCTGAAAACAGAGCAAAGTCTTCAAGTCACCCACTATCGCACTGCAAAAATTGCCGCAGTTACCACATTAGTTGGTGCAGTTTTGATTACAGCAACAACGCCCTTTGTGGTAGATTCTGCTCGGGAGAAACTCCTGAGTCAACCGGAGATTTATATTTTTGCCTTAATTCCGGTTTTAGGAGTATTACTCATTGGATTACTGTTGAATAGCCTCAATAAAAGACAAGAAGTGACGCCATTGGTTTGGACAATTTTAATTTTCTTACTGACATTTATCGGTCTTGGGCTACTGGTTTTCCCCTACATCATCCCCCCAGGGATCACCATTTACCAGGCGGCAGCTTCCCCGAGTGCGTTGGTATTTATGATTATTTTTATCGGTTTTCTCATCCCAATTATGCTGTTCTATAACATCTATAACTATGTTGTTTTCCGGGGGAAAGTCGTAGTCCCTGAGGTGGCTGAATAATCAGTTTTAGATTGTATTTCTAAGCAACACACATTAGGGTTCCTTGTAAAGCTTTGGCCAGTTGGGTGTGCAATTTATGGCTGGCTTTGTAAGCGAGATAGTGGGCAATAGGGATCGTGCCCAGTAAACTTAAATCGCCAATTAAATCCAGTAATTTATGGCGGGCGGGCTCATTGGGAAAACGCAGGGGTGGATTAAGCCATTTTTCGTGGTCGCATACGAGGGCATTTTCTAAGCTTCCTCCCTGGATCAAACCTGCTTTTTTGAGCTGTTCAATTTGGTCGGCAAAACCGAAAGTACGCGCCGGGGCGATCGCCTCTGTGAAAGATTCCGTCTCCGGGCTCCAACTGTGCCACTGGTTACCAATGGGCTGATAGGAAAAATCAATACCGTAGCTAAAGCGCAATTCTGGAGAGGGCAGGGCTGCCACAAACATATCCCCTTCCTGGATCCAAAGGGGTTCTGTCACAGTGGGGACTGACAGATTTTTCCCAGGGAGATCAATAATCTCAGCCTGGGCGATCGCCTTTACCCATTCCGCCGCTGAGCCATCCAATAGCGGAATTTCGGGGCCATCCACCTCAATGCGCACCGCTTCAATGCCTAGGCCAACCAACGCCGCGAGGAGATGTTCCGTTGTCCTGACCGTTGCTTCCCCGACTGCTAATTCAGTCGAGAGTAGGGTTTGGGAGACCGCCTCGATACTAGCTGGGATGATCGGTTGATTGGGCAAATCTGTCCGCACCAAATACCGCCCCTGTTGGCGATCGCCTGGCCGCAATGTCACCGTGAAACGCTGACCCGAATGGAGACCCACCCCAGTACATTCAACCGTTGCTTTTAACGTTTTGACCATGACAAAAAAGGGGGATATGTTCCCCCACCTAAATAAACCATTAACGGAATTCTAGAAGCGCTCTCCAATCCCAAAGTGAATCCGGCTATCACCATTATCCGCAATGCCGTAATCTACCCGGATAGGGCCGAGGGGAGAATTGACCCGCACGCCGATCCCATAACCAAAACCATTACCGGGTTTACCCCGGACACCGGCTGGATTCCCTGGGACATCATCCCCAGATCCAAGATCCGTGGCATAGTCTGCAAAAATAGCCCCACCCACTGCCGAGAAGATTGGGAAACGATATTCTGCCGTCGCCTGGACATAGTTGCGGCCACTACCGACGTCCCCTTCTTCAAAGCCACGCACCGAGTTGCTTCCTCCCAAAGAAAAGGCTTCATAGGGAGGCAGGTCCCCAAGAATCGTCCCCCCTTGGATGTTGAAGGCTAGGGTATGGGGTTTCGGCTCACTGCCAAAGCTGGGGAACTTAATGGGTGAATCCATGTAAATACTATGGCTCGCCCGGAGACGGTTAAATAAAATACTGCCACTGCCCAGGGGGATTGTTTGGTCTGTGCCAAAGCGGGTGATGGAACCCCGAGTCGCCCCGTCAAAAGTCGTCCGTTTGTCCCGTACAAGATTAAGGCTTAGGGAAAAGATATCGTCAATGCCACTGTCAGAAAAACTGAGCTGATTCCCCAGCTCATCTTCTGGAGTTGTATCTCCATCGCCATCGGTAATCCGGACGCGGTTGTAATCAAAGCCCAGGGAAGCCCGCCATTCCGACGGCCCAAACACATCCTTAGACAGGGGACGACTAAAGGTAACTCCTCCCCCAATGCGGTTAATCCGGGGGCGATCGCCATTGGCAAGCTCGACATCATTTTCCCCACCGTCAAAGATCAAAGAGATAGAACGGCGGCGGAAAGCATTCACAGAATAGGAAGTGCGGTAGGGATCCCCAGCAATCCAAGGATCCGTAAAGGACAGATCAAACAGAGCATCCCGTTGACCCAACTGGAATTCTGCGGCAAGGCGTTGGTTATTCCCCCCAAGATTTTGTTGCTGATAGCTCACACTCCCAAAGAATCCACTGGCCGAGCTGATCCCGCCACCCGCAGCGATAGAGCCTGTATTTCCTTCAATGACATTGAGATTTAGCACTGCCTGGGTGGGATCCTCGGTGCCGGGAGTGAAATCGAGTTGGACATCCTCGAATAAGCCCAAACCAAATACTCGCTGTAGATCTCGCTGGGCTACATCCCGCCGGAACACGTCCCCAGGCTTGAGTTCCATTTCCCGGGTGATGATGAAGTCCCTCGTTTTACCATCAACGGGTTCATTATCAGCGTTGATGAAATTAACTTGAATATTTTCGATCACCCCTTCAACAACAACTAGGGTGACGACGCCGTCGGCGCTGGGTTCATCAATCCCAATTACTTTGGCAAGATCATAGCCATTGTCTTGGTACCACTGCTGTAGCTGCTGGAGTCGATTACTGCCTTCTTGAAAATCATTGAGGTTGATAATTTCCCCAAAGCGATCACGAAAGATGTTATCTACCACTTCCGGGGGAGTGATATTTTTATTGCCTTCTAGGGGAAGCGCCTGGACAACAATATCCCTCAGGACGGGATTGGGTTCCACATCAAAGGTTACCCGTACCCCGAGGGCTGTATCTTCTGGGGTCGCCACCACGTTGGCAAAAAGTCCCGTGGCATAGATACGGTTCACATCATCGCGGATTTGGGAAACCGTCGTAGGACGACCAGCTTGGGTTTCGATGGCGTCGATAATTTCTTGTTCTAGTTCCAGATTATCGCCAACCCCATTGATTTGGATTTCTGCGACTAAAACCCTAGGTTCACTGGGACTCCCCTGGGCGAAAAGTTGCGCAGGCGGTCGACTCTGTTGGGTCTCTGGAGGTTGCACATTAGTAGGCGCAGGAGTGAATTCTGGTGCCGGGACAACAGGAAGCTGGGACTGAGTTTCCGCCTCTGCTGTGGGGGTATTGGAGGCCACAAGCTGGGTGAGCGTCGGTGTTGATCCTTCAGGGTTAGTGGTTTCTGTATGGGGCTCGGCTTGGGCCGGAGACATTACACCTAAAGTGGCGATCGCCGCCCAAAGTGCTAGGGTCTGGGGGGAAAAAGATTCTGAATTTTGTTGTTTCTGCACGTCCAAACACCAGATCAAACGAAGGTTTCTCACACTTTATTTATAAATCGACTGTATTTATAAGCTAATAAGTGTTTTTTCTGTAAATCAGCCAACATGAGTAATTCACTCTGCTGGATTGTACCAGAGTCGAAGACGGGGATGTGTCGCCTATGTTTCCGGGCAAATCCCCAATCTTTCCCTAGGGGGTAGCTAAAAAATTTAGGTCGGTGACTGTAACTGTAGCTGCTCAATCTGGGCGATGACCCTCGCTTGGACAGTTTGATAAGCGTTTTCGATATTACCGAGGTCTTGGCGGAAGCGATCTTTATCCATCACCCGGAGGTTGGGATCGTTCACGGTCTGATCCCAGAGGCGACAGGTATCGGGGCTAATCTCATCGGCGAGCAAAATGGTGCCTGTTTGGTCGGTGCCGAACTCAATTTTGAAGTCTACTAAGGTAATTTGGCAGCGGCTGAAAAAGTCCTGCATCAAGGCATTGATCTTCAGGGCGTAGTCTTTTAGTTGGGCCAGTTGGGCTTCGGTGACGATATTCAACAACATGAGGCGATCTCGCGTCAGGAGAGGATCCCCAAGGGCATCATCTTTGAGATAAAACTCCACGAGGGGCTGGGGCAGAACGGTACCCTGGGCGAGACCGGTTTGTTTACACAGGCTCCCCGCAGCGATATTTCGAACGACCACTTCCACCGGCAGAATGGTCACTGCTTTGACGAGCATTTCATTGGCCTTGGTTTGTTCAATGAAATGGGTGGGGATACCTTGGGTACCGAGCCATTGGAGGAGAGCCGTGGCGATGGTGCAGTTGATTTCCCCTTTGCCCTGGATAGTGCCTTTCTTCTGGGCATTGAAAGCGGTGGCGTCGTCTTTAAAATAGGTGAGCAGGATATCAGGGTCGGCGGTACTGTAGAGAATTTTTGCCTTACCTTCGTATTTCTTTTCCGGTTGATGCTCGCTCATGGCTAGTTGGACTCGTCGATAAAATCACTCTCCATTGTAGGGGTTGATGTCCCTGGGTTTATTTGGGGATCGGGGGAAGTGATGTGGCAAAATAAAGCCGACCTTTCCTCTGTGGCGGTGTATCCTGTGATTGCAGTCTATCCTGGCAGCTTTGATCCGATTACCCTCGGTCATCTCGATATTATTCAACGGGGCGATCGCCTTTTTGAAAAAGTCATTGTGGCGGTGCTGTGTAATCCTAGTAAGTCACCTATCTTTAGCCTCGAAAAGCGCGTCGACCAAATTAAGCGCTGTACCCAACATCTTCCCAATGTGGAAGTAGATAGTTTCACTGGCCTCACCACCGACTATGCACGACAACGTAATGCAGGCGTATTACTGCGGGGATTGCGGGTGCTGTCGGACTTTGAGAAGGAGCTCCAGATGGCCCATACAAATAAGACGCTTTGGGATAATATCGAAACAGTGTTCCTAGCGACCTCCAACGAATATAGTTTTCTCAGTAGTAGCGTCGTTAAAGAAATTGCTAAGTTTGGTGGTTCCGTCGATCACCTTGTTCCTGCCAATGTCGCTGCCGATTTATATCAATGGTACAAAGTTCATCCCCCCCAGACCAGCCCACCAACAACGGTTCCCCGACCCTCTATCAAGGGGTAGATCTCAACATCCAGGAACAGCTTACTCAACTTGAAGAAGTCATCTTTGAAGGGTTCCAGATTCCCCTGGTCGGCATGACCCTGGTGAAAGATGATGATGTTTTAGACCAACTCGACCAAGTGCGGGCCAGTATTCCGGAAATTATCGAGCGGGCGGTGGAGGTGCTCCAGTACAAGCAACAACTCCTAGAGGACGCCCAGGCCTATGCCGAGGAAATGATGGCAGCAGCGGAACGACGGGCGGCCCAGATGTTAGATGAGATGCTTCTAACCCGTCAGGCAGAACAAAAAGCAGCCCAACTGCGCTACGAGACAGAACAGGAATGCCAAGCAATTCGCCAAAATACTCTCACGGAGCTGGAAGAATCCAGACAGCAGATTACCCAAGAGTTGCAGCAAATGCAGAGTCAGGCGATCGCCGAAGCCCAGCGCATCCAGCAGGACGCCGATCAATATGCCCATAGCCTCTTGAGCGATCTCGAAGTCAATCTACGGCAGCAACTAGAAATTGTCCAAAACGGTCGCCGCCAACTCCAACCCCCCCCGCCTATGACCAGTGGTTTGCCGTCCCAAATGACCCCAGCTCCCCAAAGCAATCCCCGGTCGAAACAAGCCCGGCGTCAACCTAAATCGAGGTAGGTATCTAGGGCGTGTCATTAATTAAGCCAGATAATCGAAGCTGCCAGATAAATTGCCCCTAAAAAATTGCGATCTGTTTTGTCGTAGCGAGTCGCAATTGCTCTGTATTGCTTTAATTTAGCAAAAAA
>JAYKIK010000002.1:0-4159 GCA_035284725.1 Synechococcus sp. | reverse complement strand
TGCACCGAGTATTGGTGGTCAGATGGCCCGAAGCACTGCCAGTGATCCCAATGAAGGTTTTGCCGTGATGGATGAGGCCGAGTCCCAAACAACGGCGATCGCCCCACGGTTTGTAAATCCCCAACAGCAAGTGGAGAACTATTTCCAAGCCCAGTGGCAAAGCCCCCCCGACCTCCAGGAAACGTTAGAGTATCGCCTAAGCTTCAGTGACCAGGGCGTTATCCGCACAGTTTTTCCCATCGGTAAAGCCGCAGAACTTTATCAACCCCAACTTTCCTTCCTGGCGGTTGGTCGTGGTGTGGGCATAAATCTTCCCGCCGAGAACCGTACCTTCCGCCTTGTGCTCAACCCCGATGGCCGAGTGCAGACCTTCCTCGAAGCACCCCGTTGAAAAATGCGTAAAGAAACGGTTAAATTCACTACAAGTCCTCGGAAACCCTGACAAAAGCAACCGCCACTCTACTATTATCTTGGGTGGACGAGCAGTCGCCCGTTTGCAGAAATTACCGCAAGGCTTATAAGGAATCGACTATGATGGCCCATTTTGACCTATTTAGAAACGACCATGACACTCAAGATTTTGCCGCAGGCACTGTGATTTTTGAAACAGGGATGCCCGGTGATCATCTCTACATCATTCAGCAAGGGGAAGTGGAAATCCAATACCAGGGACAACCGCTGACTATTCTTGGGGAAGGGGAAGCCCTCGGTGAAATGGCTGTGATTCAGCCTGGTTCCCCCCGCAGTGCCACGGCGATCGCCAAAACTGATTGTCGTTTGGTGACCATTGACCAGAAACGTTTTACTTTTTTAGTGCAACAAAGTCCCTACTTCGCTATCGAAGTGATGAAAACATTAGCCGAACGTTTAACCCGTACTACCCAAAAGCTAGAGGCCTAAAAGATTGAGTGATTGGCTGTTCCCCTAAAGCTTACCCTGGGTAATTTTTAGGGGGTAAAGTTTCTTGATTTAGTCCGTCATTAATCCTGTTAATTTTTCTATTTCGTACTGAAGCAAAATAATCGCAAGCCAAAACTTATTGCATCATCACTGGTAAAGATAGAGCTCATAAAATTCTGGTGACTTCAGCGAGTAATTCATCGTGGCCTAAGCTAATTATTCTGAATCATCGGAACAGACCTTTTCCCTGATATTTCCCTGCGATGAAGCCAAAATGATCACTCAATGAGAAAAGATTTTTGTTATGGACTCATTCTTTAAAAAAAGTGATTAAACTATCTGACGCAGTGATCACTATCACGATCTCCTCCAGTAAATTCAGGCCGCTAAACATCTGATTTCATGGCTAAATTTCTAGCAGAAGCGGAGTAAAACTTGTTAGGATAATTTCTTTACCCGTAAAGTTTTTAAGCTTTCCCTGCATGGAGGTCGCGAGTGAGTCATGAAGTCCCAATCCCCCGAAGCCCTTGTATTAGTAGATGGTTATAACGTCATTGGCGCCTGGCAAGAACTGAAAGAAACCCGCGATCGCCACGGCTTAGAGATGGCCCGGGACGAACTCATTGAAGTCTTGATCAACTACGCTTCCCACAACTGCTACAGAACGAAGGTCATTTTTGACGCCCACTATCAGCAAACCCCCGGCCAAGAGGAAACCCACACCCAATTTGTGTCTGTTTATTACACGGCCTTTTCGGAAACGGCGGATACTTACATCGAAAAAGCCTGTGCTACCTTTCGCCGAGCCTATGATATACCCCGTCGGGTGATTGTGGTGACTTCTGACCAGGCCCAACGGCATACAGTAGTCGGCTATGGGGCAGAGTGGATGTCTTCTTTGAAGTTGCAATCGGATGTGGCAGCAGCCAATCGCCGTTCCCGCGACCATCGCAAAAGCCACCGTACCCAGCGGCGGGGCCAACTCTTCAATAGCCTCGACCCGAAAACCCAACAGATTTTGCGCCAGTTACGCCACGGCCTTTAGCCCTTAGGAAGAAGGCGATCGCCAATTTTGCGAGATAACCGATACACTGCCCGCACTTGATCCAGCAGAGCGTAGGGAATTTTGAGCTTTAACCCGGCAATGAGGGGCCGATAGATCCAGTAATAGGCCCGTTTGAGATCTTTCCAGGCACGACAGGGTTCAGGTTTCAGAAAATCAGAGATATCCACCACGAGGCCGCGACCATTGGCCCCCACCATGACATTTTTGCCGTGGACATCATGGGGATTCAGGCCCTGGGCCTGGATATAAACGAGGGCTTGATCAATGTCTTTAATCACCCGTTTCGGGATAGGAATCCCCCGGTGGGCGCAGTCATAGAGGGTTGTGCCATGCAAACGTTTAAGCACTAAAATGCCGTCTTTCGCGTAATAACATTCTGAAAAGGCAGGATGGGCACCAATGCGGCGATACACTTCCACCTCATCGGCAAATCCTTCTCGGTGGGGGGCATAGACCTTAACGACCCACTGAGGAAAATCTGGGTGAGCAACGACGGCAGCATAATTTCCGGTGCCCACATGATACCAAGGGTGAGGGCAATGGCGCACAATCACGGGGTGGTGGGGATGCTCACTGACGAGATTGAGGTGGGGCCGCAGTTCCCGTTCAAGGCGATCGCAAAAGGTTTCAAGTAAAGGTTCAGCCATGGATCCTTTAGGGGACGATTTTTCGCATGAGGATTGCATGGGGATTATAGGCCAACTTCTGGTAAAAGATTTGGGCCGTTTGATTCGTTGCGAATACCTGTAATGTGATTTGGCGATCGCCCCGGTTTTTGGCATACTGTTCCGCCGTGGCCATCAGGGCAGAACCAATTCCCTGGCGGCGGTACTCCGGTACAACATACAGCAAAAAAATGTGACTATGGCGATCACCGCTGATTTGATCAATGCTGCTCCCAAGCCACAGACAACCCACTGAGATTCCAGTTGTCGTCTGCACCCACCAGAGGGGCGTATCCATGGTCAGGTAATGGGTCAGGGTGTCCTGGAGGTGGGCAAATCCCGTTTCTGGATAAAACTCTTGGTAACTGCGGTGCAGAAACTTCAGCAGGAGGGGCCGATCCTTAACCCCACCCCGTTCCAGCGTCAACCCCGATGGCAGCACAAGCCTAGCCTAAAAAACCGATGGGGGCCGGGGCCATCATATCCATCGGCAGGAAAATTCGCGCACTGACAATTCCCAAGGCCAGGAGGAAGATCAGCAAAATCATAAACGGCAAAATTTGTTGACGAAAGAAATCCATAGAAAGGCGATCGCAAAGGACATAAAAATATCTCTGTCAGTGTAACCTCTCCCCTTGGCATAATGGAATCTGTGCCCAATTGCTTATCCATCACCATTTCCATGACTCCCCTTTTGCAATACCACCAACACCAGGGTGCCACCCTCAGCCCCACCGGTGCCGCCATTGATACCTTTGGGAACGATGCCGCAATTCCCACTGCCCTTACCGACGGGTGTTTAGTCTATGACCAGAGCCACTGGGGTCTCCTGGAATTTACCGGGAGCGATCGCCAACGCTATCTCCACAACCAAAGCACCAACCAAATCCAGCAACGCCAGCCCGGCCAAAGCTGTAACACCGTCTTTGTCAATTCCACCGCCCGCACCATCGACCTCGCCACGATCCATATCCTGGCCGACAAATTATGGGTGCAAGTTTCCCCCCAGAAAAA
Source organism: Synechococcus sp. (assembly GCA_035284725.1). GTDB lineage: Bacteria > Cyanobacteriota > Cyanobacteriia > Cyanobacteriales > MRBY01 > MRBY01. The sequence goes on along the minus strand of JAYKIK010000002.1, from coordinate 514 downwards.
AGCCTTTTTACTGGAATGGTTTGACCGTTTTCTTTTCCCCATGGACAAGGTCAAAATTAGCGATCTAACCGGCCAATTTAATATCCTTTCTTTGATGGGCCCCCAAGCCAAAGCCCTCCTCGAAAAACTAACGGGGCGATCCTTAGCAACCTTCCCCGGTGGCGGGAACCAATGGGTTGAGATCCAGGGTCACAATGTCCTTTGGGCAACGGGAGATAGCTTGAAATTATCAGGTTACACTCTCTATATTCCTGCAGCGGCGGGCATTGAAATTTGGCAGGCGCTCATGGATTTAGGGGCTGTTCCCTGTGGCGAAAAAGCTTGGGAGAAATTACGCATTCACCAGGGTCGGCCGGCCCCCGATCAGGAACTCACCGAGGACTATAATCCCCTCGAAGCCGGTTTGTGGGACTGTATTTCCTTCGACAAGGGCTGCTATATCGGCCAGGAAACCATTGCCCGCCTGAATACCTATAAAGGGGTGAAACAGCGTCTCTTTGGGATTCAACTTTCT
>JAYKIK010000001.1:0-10489 GCA_035284725.1 Synechococcus sp. | reverse complement strand
TTTTCATGCTGCACCATGCACGCATTACGGATGCGGGTGAGCATATCGGAAATGGTATCGTTAGCCGCCATTATTACCTTTAATCTCTCCTAAGATTTAGCTTTCACGGAAGGGCATACCCATTTCTTTCAACAGCGCACGACCTTCTTCATCGGTTCTCGCGGTGGTGATGATGGAAATGTCCATTCCTCGGATTTGATCAATGGAATCGTAATCAATCTCTGGGAAAATCAGTTGCTCACGAATCCCTAGGCTGTAATTACCACGGCCATCAAAACTCTTGGGACTAATGCCGCGGAAGTCTCGAATACGGGGTAAGGCCAAGCAGATGAGACGATCTAAGAAAGAGTACATTTTCTCGGAGCGCAGCGTTACCATCACGCCGACGGGCATCCCTTCGCGGATTTTAAAACCGGCGATCGCCTTTTTAGCGCGGGTGATAACGGGCCGTTGACCAGTGATCGTTGCCAACTCCTTGATGGAAGACTCCATTGCCTTAGCGTTAGTGGAAGCTTCCCCGAGGCCTCGGTTGACTGAAATTTTTACAAGCTTGGGCACTTCATGGACGTTGGTGTACCCAAATTGCTCCGTTAACTTCGGAACAATTGTGTCTTGGTAAAGGGTTTTGAGTCTTTTAGACATAAATTTTACGTTTAACCTCCCTGGGCTTGGTCAGGGAAAAACTAAATGTAGATAAAAAGTTCTGGAGCGCCGGTTAGTCGATAACTTCACCGGTTTTCTTGAGTACACGCACTTTGCGGCCATCCTCAGTGACTTGATAGCCAATACGACTTGCGACTTTTTCTTTTTCAGAATAGTGCATCACGTTGGAGCTGTGGATGGGTGCTTCAAAGGTCTGGATTTGGCCAGACTCCCCTTCTTGCTGGGGCTTTACGTGTTTAGTGCGGATGTTGACATCCTTGACCACAACTTTGCTGGACTTAGGCAGAGTCTTAAGGACTTCGCCTACTTTGCCTTTGTCATGGCCAGAAATGACTTGAACCACATCACCCTTTTTGACGTGCATTTTGTGACGTACAGGTGTAGTGCTTTTGCGTCCTGCCATTAGATGACCTCCGGTGCGAGGGAAACAATTTTGGTGAAATTCTTATCCCGCAACTCACGGGCGACGGGGCCGAAAACACGGGTGCCCTTGGGGTTACCTTCAGCGTTGATAATTACAGCAGCATTGTCATCAAAACGAATGCTCATACCGCTAGCACGACGAAGGGGTTGACGAGTTCGGACAATCACCGCCCGTACAACATCGGACTTTTTAACACCCATGTTTGGAATTGCCTCTTTAACAACGGCGATGATTTGATCACCAATGCCACCATAACGACAATTCCCTGTACTCAGAACTCGCAGGCACATTAGCTTACGAGCACCGCTATTATCGGCAACATTAAGATAGGTTTGTTGTTGAATCACGGCTTTACGGTAAGGGTAAAGAAAATAAAGGGAGTCAATAGTCGAGGAACTATTGGTCGAGGATTTCAGCGACAGTCCAACGCTTGGTTTTACTGGTGGGTGGGGTCTCACAGATACGAACGCGATCGCCAACCTTACACTTGTTGTCCTCATCGTGGGCTTTAAAACGCTTAGTTTTTACCACGATTTTTTTGTATTTCGGGTGGGGGGAGCGATTCTCTACAGCCACAACAACGGTTTTATCCATCTTGTCACTGACGACCATTCCCACTCTTTCTTTCGTAGCCATTAGGGGTCTTTTCTCCTACTTTTACTGAGCTTGGAGTTGTCTTTGACGCTCAACCGTCATCAGCTGAGCTAGACGGTGACGCGCATGCTTGATCTGATGGGTCTTTTCCAGGCGACCAGTACCTTGTTGGAGACGGAGATCAAACAACTGCTTTTTGACGGCAACGATTTCATCAGCAAGCTCCTGATCGTTCAGCTTGCGAGCATCTTCAATCTTGGGTAAGGGCATGATTTAGATATACTCCTCGTTGCGGGTGATGAACTTTGTTTTGATCGGTAGCTTCTGGGCCGCAAGGCGCATTGCTTCACGGGCAATCGGTTCAGCCACACCATTCATCTCAAACATGATCCGGCCGGGTTTAACCACAGCAACCCAGAATTCAGGGTTACCTTTACCGGAACCCATACGAGTTTCTGCCGGACGCATGGTGATGGGCTTATCAGGGAAAATTCGGATCCAAATCTTACCACCCCGCTTGATATAACGAGTCATCGCACGACGGGCGGCTTCAATCTGACGGGCAGTAATCCAGCTGGGCTCAACGGCCTGGAGCGCGTAATCGCCGAACTGAATATCATTGCCACGATACGCCATTCCCCGCATACGACCGCGGTGCTGCTTCCGGAATTTTGTACGTTTTGGACTTAGCATTGTTTCCTAAAGGGTAAACAGTGATGGTGAAAAATGAAATTGCGCAAGGGTTGGCAATTTATTGTTCGCTACGGTCTTCAAACTGCTGACGTCTAGACTTGCGACGGGGCAGAGGAGCAGCACTGGGGGCGGAAGTTTCTTCTTGACCCGGGATGATTTCGCCTTTGAAGATCCAGACTTTAATCCCAAGAATGCCGTAAATGGTTTGGGCAGTCTTGTAAGAATAATCAATGTCTGCCCGCAGGGTGTGGAGTGGTACACGACCTTCCCGTACCCATTCTGTCCGAGCAATTTCAGCACCATTTAAACGGCCACTGACTTGAATCTTAATCCCCTGAACCTCTGCTCTTTGGGCCCGTTGGATTGCCTGACGGACAACGCGACGGAAGGAAACCCGGCGCTCCAACTGCTGAACGATATATTCTGCAATCAGGGCCGCATCAGCATCAACACGGGTAACTTCAACAACATTGATCCGAATCTGGCGCTGATCACCGAGGACTGCTTGGAGGCCTGTTCTTAAAGATTCGATGCCAGAGCCACCACGACCGACGACCACACCGGGACGAGCAGTGTGAATTTCTAAGTCAACTTGATCTGCTTTGCGCTCGATCTGAACCTTAGAGATGCCAGCGTTGTTGAGGTTTGCTTCAACATACTGACGAATTTTGTAATCTTCCTGCAGCAGGGCAGGATATTGTTTGGGGTCAGCGTACCAACAGGAGAGGTGCTCTTTAGTAATCCCCAAACGGAAACCAACTGGATGAATTTTTTGTCCCACGGTTTGTTCCTTTGATGTTTACGATCGATGAGGTATTGAAGCGTCCTATTCTGCAGCTCCAGGGGCCACGGCAACGGTGATGTGGCAGGTGGGCTTACGAATTTGATAGGCGCGTCCTTGGGCCCGGGGGCGGAACCGCTTTAGTACAGGGCCAGCATCCGCAAAAGCAGTACTAACGACTAAACCAGCTGGATCTAACCCTTCGTTGTGCTCAGCGTTGGCAACGGCAGATCGTAAAACTTTCAGTACAGGCTCACAAGCGCGATAGGGCATAAATTCAAGGATGATCAAGGCTTCACGATAACTACGACCGCGAATTTGATCAAGAACCCGTCTGACTTTAATCGGAGACATCCGAATGTAACGGGCGATCGCCTTGACTTCCTGTGTTTGAGTATCGATAGTCATTGTTCTCTTTAACCCTTATCGACGTGCTTTCTTATCACTCTTGGCATGGCCCTTGAAGGTCCGTGTAGGCGCAAATTCACCCAGCTTGTGACCCACCATTTGCTCAGAAACGAAGACAGGCACATGTTGACGACCATTGTGGACAGCAATTGTGTGACCTACCATCTGAGGCAAAATTGTTGATGCCCGTGACCAAGTCTTAATCACTTGCTTATCACCAGAAGCATTGAGCTTCTCGATTTTTTTGAGAAGGCTATCCGCAATAAACGGACCCTTTTTCAGTGAACGACTCATAGTTTCTTACAGTGTGTAATGAACGAAATAAACAATTAGCGGCGACGACGTACAATCAAAGAGCTGCTCTGCTTCTTCTTCTTACGAGTCTTTTTGCCAAGGGCCGGCTTACCCCAAGGCGTCACAGGACCACTGCGACCAATGGGAGCTCTACCCTCACCACCACCGTGGGGGTGATCTACCGGGTTCATCACACTACCGCGAACTTGAGGCCGACGACCGAGGTGACGAGTTCTGCCCGCCTTACCTAACTTCAGGTTCCGAGCTTCTGCGTTACCCACTTTGCCAATGGTGGCATAGCACTCTTTGCGAACCATTCGAACTTCCTTAGAAGGAAGCTTGATAGTTACATAATCACCCTCTTTAGCCACCAGCTGAGCAAAGGCCCCTGCGGAACGAACCATTTGACCACCGCGACCCGCATAGAGCTCGATGTTATGAATTTCGGTACCGAGAGGGATCTTATACAGCGGTAAGGCGTTGCCGATTTCGTAGGGGGCTTCTTCTCCAGCAACGATAGTGTCGCCAACTCCTAGGCCCGCAGGCTGGAGAATGTAGCGTTTTTCACCATCTTCGTATTGCACTAAAGCAATCCGCGCATTCCGGTTAGGATCGTACTCAATCGCAATCACCTGAGCAGTGATATCCCGCTTGTCGCGGCGAAAGTCAATCAGACGATAAAGACGCTTATGACCACCACCACGGTGACGACAGGTAATTACCCCACGGTTGTTGCGACCCTTTTTACGGTGCTTGTATTGCGTGAGAGATTTTTCCGGTTTTGATTTGGTAATCTCCGAAAAGTCAGAGACCGTAGCCTGACGAGTTCCCGGAGTATATGGTCTAAATGAACGAATACCCATGATTTATTCAAGTGAATTGACGACTATACTTCTGGGAACAACGTGATTGTATCCCCTTCTGCCAAAGTGACCACGGCCCGCTTGTACTGGGGCTTAAAGCCAATGAAGCGACCGACACGCTTTTTCTTGCGAGGAGGCCGATTTGTATTAACTTTCACCACTTTGACACCAAATAGATTTTCAATGGCTGCTTTGATGTCAGTTTTTGTTGCTTTCAGTGCAACATCAAAAACATACTTATTGTCTTCAAGCAGAATTGTCGCCTTTTCACTAACAATGGGCTTGAGAATTAAGTCAGCGAGGTCACGGGTAGGAACACGGCTCGCAGTCGGCATTCTACTAGTCATTGTAAACCTCCTGGATTTTAGCCAATGCTTCGGAGGTGACAACGATCTTGGCAGCGTTCAGAATATCAAAAATATTCAAACCATCGGCAGGAACCATTTTCACGGAAGCAATGTTGCGGGCAGAAAGATATACATTGTCTGTCATTTCTGCGAGAACAAGGAGTACCTTCTCGCCAGCATCTACGCCCCAGCGGGACATGGCACTGACCAACTCCTTTGTTTTCGGTGCGGCCAGTTGTCCAGTAAAGTTTTCAACAACAATCAGATCTTCGCTCCGGCTTTGGAAAGCAGTGCGGAGAGCTAGACGGCGCTCTTTACGGTTCATTTTGAGGTTGTATTCCTTCGGCTTGGGCCCGAAGATTACACCGCCACCCCGCCATAGGGGGGAGCGATTAGAACCGGCTCTTGCGCGACCAGTTCCTTTTTGACGCCAGGGTTTACGTCCACCACCACTGACCTCTGCCCGGGTTTTCGTGGAAGAGGTACCTTGACGAGCATTATTTAGCTGGCGTACAAGGGCACGGTGAACAATATGAGCGGCATTTTCTTCTTTGGCAACTTTGAAGTCAAAGCTGGCTTGGCCAACTTCTTCTCCCTGCCAATTTTTTACTGCGCAGTTAACCATAGTGATGAAGTATCGGGTTATCGGTTATCAGCTAATAGGACAAATGAGTTTGTGGGTTTCCTTGGCAAAATTGCTTACTTCTGAATGATTCAGGAGGCGGTCTAGCAATTATTTTTGACCCACAATATTGCTTGGAGCAATGCTTAGAAGATTGCCAGCTTTACCGGGAATTGCCCCTTTGATGAGCAGGAGATTTCTTGCTTCGTCAACGCGAACCACTTCCAGCTTCCGGACGGTAATTTTAGTGCCGCCGTAGCGACCAGCCATCCGTTTGCCAGGGTAAACACGGCCAGGGGTTGTCCCGGCACCGGTAGAACCAGGAAGACGGTGGTTCTTGGAACCGTGGGTCATGTTTCCACGCTTGAAGTTATGGCGCTTTTGATAACCAGCAAAACCACGACCGATGGTGTTACCAGAAACATCAACAATTTGACCCGCGGCGAAGATGCTAGCGGTGATTGCTTGACCCAGTTCGTAACTGGAGACATCATCGACACGATACTCCTTAAGATGACGCAAGGGAGATGCATCCACTTTCTTAAGGTGTCCTAACTGAGGCTTCGTTAAGTTTTTTTCCTTAACTTCTCCGTAGCCGATTTGCACGGAGGTGTAGCCATCTGTTTCGGGGGTTTTAATTTGGGTGACGGTACAGGGCCCTGCTTGGACAACGGTAACGGGAATCGCAGTTCCAGTCTCATTGTCAAAGATTTGGGTCATACCGAGTTTAGTACCGAGGATACCGAGTGACACGGAACAGAGACCTCTATCTACTAATAGACAACATTAAAAGGCGAGTAGAAATAGTGAAACCTGCCGCAAGGGTTGTGGTTTTTGTCTTCTACTCTTGTTTATTCAGAGGGTTTTATGACTCTGAAAGGTTTTTGCCTACAGGCAGCTTTGCTGCGCTTTACCTAAAGACTTAAAGATTGCGCTTCAGTATCTTGAGGTAACTGCAGGGTGATTGGCTAGGATGGCCCAGAGGTTTGTTTTCGGGGATGAACCGTGTGACCTGGCTATGGTTTTGGTTCTCTACTTAACTCGCAAACTCTGTGTAGTTGGTTACATTTAGCCACAAGCGATCATTATAAGTTGAGAAGAATGCAATTGGCAAGGGGCAAAATTAAGAGATTTTAGAGTGACGAGGATTATAACTGGATTGAAAGGAAGGCGATCGCCAAAATTCTCCACCGCCGGAACCAGCGTAAAGTGTTACGATTGCCACAGAAAGAAGAAAAGTGATTATACAAAAAAGGACAACACGCAATAATGCAAGAGTATACGAAGTCGATTTCTTTTGACGGGCGGGAAATTCGACTGAAGACAGGTCTGTTTGCGCCCCAGGCTGGCGGGTCAGTGCTCATCGAATCAGGGGAGACAGCGGTTTTAGTCAGTGCAACGACAGCCCCCGGTAGACAAGGGATTGACTTTTTACCTTTGTTGGTAGATTACGAAGAACGATTATATGCAGCAGGACGGATTCCCGGTGGCTATCTACGTCGAGAAGGACGTCCGCCGGAGCGGGCAACTTTAATTTCTCGGCTCATTGACCGACCGATGCGCCCCCTCTTCCCCCAATGGCTCCGGGATGATATCCAAATTGTAGCCACCACTCTCTCTCTGGATGAGGAAGTGCCACCGGATGTGTTGGCGGTAACGGGTGCCTCTGTGGCGACATTGCTCGCGGGGATCCCCTTCTATGGCCCCATGGCAGCGGTGCGAGTTGGTCTGGTGGGGGACGACTTTATCCTTAACCCCACCTACCGAGAAATCATGAATGGGGATCTTGACCTTGTGGTTGCGGGTTCTCCCGATGGCGTGATCATGGTAGAAGCAGGAGCGAATCAGCTACCGGAAGCGGACATGATTGAGGCAATTGATTTTGCCTATGAAGCGATTCAAGAGCTCATTGAAGCCCAACGTTCCCTCTTGAAAGAATTAGGACTGGAAATTGTTACCGCTGAACCGCCGGCCAAAGATGAGGAAATTGAAGCTTTTATTGGCGATCGCACTTCCGCAAAAATTAAGCAGGTACTCAGTCAGTTTGACCTGGACAAAAAGGGTCGGGATACTGCCCTCGACGAAATCAAAGCAATGGAAGTCGTCGTCGCCATCGAAGCATTGGCCGAGGATGACCCCCTACGCCTGAAAACTACAGAAAATCCGAAGCTCATCGACAATACCTTTAAAGCCCTCACGAAAAAACTGATGCGGGCCCAGATTATTGAAGATGGTGTGCGGGTTGATGGCAGAAAATTGGATCAAGTACGGCCCATTTCTTGCCGTACATCTGTACTACCTCGGACTGTCCATGGTAGTGGTCTCTTTAACCGTGGGCTAACCCAGGTGTTATCCATTGCGACCCTGGGAACCCCTGGTGATGCCCAAGAGATGGATGATCTGCACCCCTCCGATGAGAAACGCTATCTGCACCACTACAACTTCCCCCCCTACTCCGTGGGTGAGACTCGCCCAATGCGATCGCCCGGACGGCGGGAGATTGGTCACGGGGCCTTAGCTGAGCGGGCCTTAGTTCCAGTCCTCCCCCCCCAAACGGAATTTCCCTATGTCATTCGGGTGGTGTCTGAAGTCTTATCTTCCAATGGCTCTACTTCCATGGGTTCGGTCTGTGGTTCGACCTTAGCTTTGATGGATGCTGGGGTTCCCATTTCCAAGCCCGTGAGTGGAGCGGCCATGGGTTTGATCAAAGAAGGGGACGAAGTGCGTATCCTTACCGATATTCAAGGGATTGAAGATTTCCTTGGAGATATGGATTTTAAAGTGGCTGGTACCGCTGATGGGATTACCGCCCTGCAAATGGATATGAAGATTACTGGCTTGGCACTGGATGTTGTTGCTGCCGCGATTCAACAGGCCCGCCCTGCCCGTTTGCATATCCTCGAAAAAATGACCGCAGTCATTGCCGAGCCGAAGGAATTATCTCCATCTGCCCCCCGCCTGCTCACGATTAAGATTGATCCCGACCTCATCGGTATGGTCATTGGGCCTGGTGGTAAAACCATTAAAGGAATTACTGAACAAACCCGCGCCAAAGTGGACATCGCTGATGATGGCACAGTCACAATCGCTTCCTCTGAATCCGAGAATGCTGAAAAAGCCAAGCGTTTGATTCTGAATATGACCCGCAAACTCAACGAAGGAGATATCTACTTCGGGAAAGTGACGCGGATTATTCAGATCGGTGCTTTTGTAGAAATTCTGCCCGGTAAAGAAGGAATGATCCACATTTCCCAGCTGGCGGAAGGTCGTGTCGGCAAAGTAGAAGATGAAGTCGCTGTCGGTGATGAAGTGGTTGTTAAGATTCGCGAAATCGACAACAAAGGACGTATTAACCTCACCCGCTTAGGGATTCACCCCGATGAAGCAGCGGCGGCCCGTCTTGCCACCCATTAATATAACCCAAATCATAAGCCTTAAACTGTTTTAGGATTCAATCCCTCAAAATAATTGGGGGATTTTTTGTGAGCGAGTAAGCTTATAAAATCTTGATGGTTAAATGTTTTTAAAATAACTTTGGAGACTGAACTTTTTAGTAGCTTTACTTGAAGTGTATTCACAAACAGGATTACATAAACTTTTTATTAGAGATTTAGTTGGATACATCAGATACAAGTTCTTTATTTTTTGTCGTCATACTTAAATACTAAAAAAACTGCCTTGATTTAGTTTTATCACCTGTATAGGCCCCCAAAAAACACCAATGTTTTTCGGAATATTCCCAGGAGACCATAACAGAATTGGTCTTTTTCTTGATCGTTACTGTAGTTGAGTTTATGGCGATACACTTTTAGACCGAACTGCCTTGAAATTATGCTATTGGGTTACGATCATAGTTTTTAAGAGAAAGTGCGGACCAACAAAACTTGTGGAGGCAACATCGGAAGAGCTTTTTGCGATTTTTGTTATTTAAGCGAGGATATTGCCGGCTATCGTTGACTAAAAAAAAGATCTAGATATGATTTAAGGCATTATTGTCTAGACTAATCAGTCAGGTGTTGTCATGAATATCAAAAAGTTGAGCCTGTATCTTTTCTGCATCAACCTGATGACTAACTTATTTGCCATAGCTACAGCAGATGAAGTTGGTGAATCTTTGATGTTTAGAGACTCGAGAAATACTGATGTTTTCAATTTGAGTAATAGTGCTGAGATGCTGATTTCAGATATTACTGAGCGGGAAAATACCGCAACGGAAGGACAGGTTATCGAATATTTAAATAACCCTCTCGAATCCAGCTTTTTAGAGCCGGCAACCCTAGAATCAGCAATCACATTGCCTTCAGGGAGTCTTGATCTTAATTCCGGCTTTATTGTCTATCCTACCGGTTCGGAATCTACAGGTGTAGGATTACAAGTATATTATGGTTCTTTGAAATACGGCATTACAGATAAATTTCAAATAGGTTTAGATGCTTCATATTTTGATGATGTCTTAGGTGATAAATTTAATGGAGAAAAAACTGAGCTAACCTTTTTTTCTGTAGCACCTAATGTTAAATATAAATTAATTGAAAACCCTTCCTATAGCATCGGTGTTGTTGGGTCACTTGAATGGATACGAGTTCGTTCAGAAAATGGTTTATTTAGTGAACGAGGGACTTCTTTCCGGCAGGAAGATAATATTCTGGCTGGGACTATTCAATTACCAGTGACCTAAGTACAGGACAAAAGTTGTATGGGGTGAAACTCTGACCCAAGTAGAGATTGGGGAGAAGCGGTAAAAAAGCGACGTAATAAGTCAAAGCCATAGCGAAACAAACTCCGAGCTCGACGGCCATG